>NZ_CP041146.1:3367222-3673333 GCF_006494775.1 Nocardioides humi
GCCTGCGATGAGCCTTCGTGATCCGTACTTCCGACGCCTGTAGAGTTGGTGGCTTGCCGCTTTCGTGCGGCCTTCAGGAACGAGTGCGGACGGCAGGTGCATCGGGGCGGTGGCAGACGAGCTGGTGGAGCGCGAGGTCGCAGCAGAGCAGGCCTTCGTCGACCGGGTCTACCGGCAGCTGGAGCAGGCCGGGAAGGCCGCCCAGCAGCTGGCGAAGGAGGGGCATTCCCGCGGCCGGCTCGGCCACGAGGGCGGCCTCGTCGAGCGCGACGCGATGGTCTTCCAGGCCGCCAAGCGGATCGCCCAGCTCGACGCCGCCCACGAGGGCCTGGTGTTCGGGCGCCTCGACCTCGACGCGGCGGTCGATCCCGAGCCGCGGTACGTCGGCCGGATCGGCCTGCGCGACGACGACCACGAGTCGCTGCTGATCGACTGGCGGGCGCCGGCCGCCGCGGTGTTCTACCAGGCCACCGCGGCCGAGCCGCACGACGTGCTCCGCCGCCGGGTGCTGCGCAGCACCGGCCGCCGGGTGGTGGGCGTGGAGGACGAGCTGCTCGACGCCGAGGGCATGGCCGCCGCCGAGGCCGCCGGCCGCGCGCTGCCCATCGTCGGCGAGGGCGCGCTGATGGCGCAGCTCTCCCGCGCCCGCGACCGCTCCATGCACTCCATCGTCGCGACCATCCAGGCCGAGCAGGACAGGGCGATCCGCGCTCCGTCCAAGGGCGTCGTGAGCATCTCCGGCGGTCCCGGCACCGGCAAGACGGTCGTCGCGCTGCACCGGGCGGCGTACCTCCTCTACACCGACCGGCAGCGCTACGAGCGCGGCGGCGTCCTGGTCGTCGGCCCGTCCGGCGTCTTCATGCGCTACATCGAGCGGGTGCTGCCGTCGCTCGGCGAGACCGCGGTCGCGCTGCGCAGCCTCGGCGAGGTGGTCGACGAGGTGCGGGCGACCCGCCACGACGAGCCGGCCGTCGCCGACGTGAAGGGCTCGGCGCGGATGGCCGAGCTGATGCGGCGTACGGCGCGCCAGCAGGCGCCCGGCAGCCCGCGGGAGTACCGCGTGTTCTGGCGCGACGAGCGACTGGTCCTCGACCGCGGCCGGCTCGGCCAGATCCGGCGCCAGCTGATGTCCCAGGGGCTGCGCAACAAGCAGCTGCCACGGGTCTCGAACGCCCTGCTCGACGCGCTCTGGCGGCAGGTCCGCGGCGAGCGCGGCCGCGAGCAGGGGCGGGAGCGGTTCAACGAGGAGCTGCTCTCGCGCGACGACTTCCTCGACTTCGCGCTCGCCTGGTGGCCGCCTCTCGACGCCGCGACCGTGCTCTGCTGGCTGCGGGATCCCGAGCTGCTCGCCCGGGTCGGCGACGGCGTGCTGTCCGGCGAGGAGCAGCGGCTGCTGCTCAAGACCTGGGCCGGCCTCGACCCGGCCCGCCCGATCAGCGGCCAGATCTCGATCGAGGACGTCCCGCTGCTCGACGAGCTGCGCTACGCCCTCGGCGACGTGCCGGCCAAGGCCGACGACGAGCGCGACGACCCGCTGGCCCTGATCGAGGGCGCGGTCGACATCCAGGAGCTGATGACCGCCGCGGACCGCGAGTTCGCGCCGTCCGGCCGGGCCTGGCGCCCGCCGGTCTCGAGCATCGAGGACGACGGCTACGCCCATGTCCTCGTCGACGAGGCGCAGGACCTCACCCCCATGCAGTGGCGGATGGTCGGCCGCCGGGGCCGCACCGCCTCCTGGACCATCGTCGGCGACCCGGCGCAGTCGTCGTGGCCCCGGCCCGCGGAGGCGGAGGCGGCGCGCGCGGAGGCGCTCGAGCGCAAGCAGGTCCACTCCTTCCACCTGTCGACCAACTACCGCAACTCCGCGGAGATCTACGCCCACGCCGCGGCGTACGCCGAGCGGGTCGGCCTCGACGCCGACCTGCCCGACGCCGTACGCCGCACCGGGTCGGAGCCCGTGGTCGTCGAGCTGCCCGTCGGTGCCGGCGCCGCCGAGCTCGAGGCCGCGACCCGCCGGGCCGTGCTGGACGTGGCCGGCCAGGTGTCCGGCACGGTCGGCATCGTCGTACCCGTCGCCCGGCGCTCGGAGGTCAACGCCTGGCTCGCCTCCTGGCCCGAGCTCGCCGCCGACGCCTCCGGTGCCCGCGCCGCGATCGACTCCTCCGTCGCCCCCTCGGGCGAGGACCGGGTCGTGGTCCTCACCGGCCTCGACACCAAGGGCCTGGAGTTCGACGGCATCGTGGTCGTCCGCCCCCAGGAGATCGAGGACGAGTCCGCCACCGGCCGGGCCACCCTGTACGTCGTGCTGACCCGCGCGACGCAGCTCCTCACCACCGTGGGCTGAGTCCGGGCCGGGGTCCGGTCAGCGCCGGACGACCAGGCGGATCCGGACCGTGTCCCGGGTGGTCCCACTCTCCGCGACGACGTCGCAGACGCGCTTGCCGGGCTTCGCGGAGCGCGCCACCGTCAGCGTCGCGCGGAGCCTGACCGACCTGCCGGGTGCGAGGACCGGGGTGGTGAAGACGCCCTTGCGCACGGCGGAGGTCACCTTCCGGCCGGCGGAGCGCCAGGTGACGCGCACCTGCTTCGGCGAGCAGCCGGCGACCCGGATCGCCGCAGGCCCCTCTCCGGCATTGCGGACCCGGACGACGGCGCGCTGGCTCCGGCCCGTGCGGACGGCTCGGGAGACCTGCCGCTTCCAGCGCTTGCCCGGCAGGCGTACGGCGGCATCGGGACGCAGCGTCGCAGGGGCGGCCGCGACCGGCGGGTCGGGGAACCGGGCCAGCCGGAAGAGCGCCGGGTCGGCGCCGCCGGCGTACGGGCCGGGGAGCGCGCCGCCCGCGTGCACGGCGACGTAGAGGGCGTCCCGGTACCCGAGCCGTGGGTAGTTGTCGGTGTCGGCGGTGCCGAACTGGTCGACGCCGGTCCGGGTGCCGGCCGGGTCGTACTCGGCCCAGAAGGCGTCCTCCCCGCCATGGATGCCGGCCAGTTCGCCCCGCGTCGTCCCCGCCACGACCGGTCCCCGGGGCGTCGCGGTCACCGCCTCGGCGCCGTCCTCCTCGGCCGTGCCGAGGGTCCGGACCCACTGCTGGGCGCCGGCGGAGGTGAACGACGACAGGAAGGCGTCGCCGGCGCCGCCGTCCGGCTGGCCGGGCAGCCCGCGGGTCTGGCCCGCGACGTAGACCCGGGTCGCGTCGGCGGCGATCGCGCGCCCGTAGTCGTTGCCGGGGCCGCCGAACTGGCGCGCCCACGTCACCGCGCCGGTCGCCGGCGCCACGCCGAGCACCACGACGTCCCAGAGCCCGGCGCTGCCGACCGTGCCGGGCAGCGTCCCGTTGGTCGATCCGGTGGCCACGAGTCCCTCGCTGCCGAGCGCCAGCCCGCCGGCGGCGTCGAAGAGGGGCCCCGGGATCTGCGTGGTCCAGCTCGCCGCCCAGCTGGTGGTCGGGTAGCGGCGCAGGAAGATGTCGCTGCCGCCACCGAAGGTCTGGCCCGGCAGCGCCTCGTTGACGGTGCCGACGACATAGGTCCAGTCGCCGGCGAGCACCACGCCCTCGTACGACGTCAGCGCCGGCGCGTCGCCTCCCACGCCCTGCCACATGAGGGTGACGCCGCTGCTGGTGAGCACCCACCGGAACGCGAGCCGCCCGGTGGTCCCGACCACTACGACGTGGTCGGCGTCGGCCGCGATCGCGGTGATCGTCTGGTCGCCGGTCTCGGACATCTGGCGCTCCCACAGCAGCTCGCCCGTGAGCGACATCTTGCGGACCCAGGCGTCCGCGCCGATGCCCGGGAGCTGGCCGGGGAGGGTGCCGCGGGTCCACCCGGCGACGTACACGGCGTCGTCGACGACGGCCACGCCGCCGATCGGGTCGCCGGCGCTCGTGCCCCACTGCCGGGCCCAGGTCGGCTCCCAGGACGCCGAGGCGGGCGGCTCGGTGCCCGCGCCGGGTACGGCCGTGGCGAGGCTCGCCACGACGGCGAGCAGCACGGCGGGGACGACGATGTGCAGGCGCCAGCGGTCCACGGGCCGAGGCTAGGGACGCCGGGCGGAGGAGGAATCGGTGAGCCTCACCGGGATGTACCTTGCACCCGTGGGGCCCACGGTCACCGAGCCGCTGCTCGGTCGCGACGACGCGCTCGCCGTACTCATGGAGGCGGCCGGGGCGGCCGCGGACGGGCGGGCGCGGGTGGTCACCGTGCTGGGCGGCCCGGGGATGGGCAAGACCGCGGTGCTCGACGTGTTCGTCGCGCGGCTGCCGGCGACGACCCGCGTGCTGCGGGCCGCCGGCCACCCGAACGAGTCCGACCTGCCGTTCGCCGGGCTGCACCAGCTGCTGTGGGGCCGGCACGAGGTCGCCCGCCGGATGCCGCGGCTCGGTGCGGCGCTCGGCCTGACCGGCGGCCCGGGCGGTGCCGGGCTCGACACCGGGATCGGCCACGAGTTCCTGTCGGTGATCGGGACGCTGGCCGAGGAGGGTCCCCTCGCGCTGGTGGTCGACGACGCGCACTGGCTGGACCGCTCCACGTGGCAGGCGCTGGTGTTCGCCGCGCGCCGGATCGACGCGGACGCGGTCGTGCTGGTGCTGGCCGGCGACCCTGCCGGACCGTCGGTCGGCAGCGGGGACACGATCGAGCTCGGACCGCTCGAGCCCGCCCAGGCGCGAGCGGTGGCGGCGGCGCTGCACCCACGGCTCACGCATGCGGACCTGGACTGGGTGTGCGGCGAGGCCGACGGCGTACCCCTGCTGCTGCGGCAGATCCCGGCCGGGCTGGCCGCCGGACCGCTCGAGCCGGACGGCTGGCGGCCACCTCCGCAGCGTGCGCCGGTCGTCGACCGGGTGGACCGCCACTTCCGGGCGGTGGTGGGAGGGCTGGGGGAGGCGGAGCGGCGGGCGGTGCTGGTCGTGGCGCTGCAGGACCTGCCCGGGCCGGCCCTGCGGGCGGCGCTGGCACGGCTCGGCGGTGGGTTGGCGGACCTCGATCGCGCGGAGCGGCTCGGCCTGGTGCGGGTCGTCGCGGGAGAGGCGCGGCCGACGAGTACGACGGCCGGGTACTGGGTGCGCCAGCACGCCACCGACGGCGAGCTTCGCGCGGCCCACGCCGCGATCGCCCACGTCCTGCCGGAGGGGAGCCGGCGGCGCGTCGTCCACCTGGACCGGGCGCTGCTGGACCCGGATCCGGCGGTCGGGCGGGCGCTGTGCGCGGCCGCGACGGAGGCGGCGGACCGGCACGACCTCGCGGAGGCGGCCGCGCTGTGGCACGCCGCGATCCGGCACGGCGATCCTGCGGAACGGCAGGCGGCGCGCGCGGCCGCGGCCGAGGCGCACCTCGGCTCGGGCGCCGGCAGCGCGGCGCTCGCGCTGTTCCGCGAGCTGGTACGCGAGGCGGGCGACGACCGGGAGCGGGCCGGCTGGCTGGAGAGGTGCGTCGTGACGGCGTTCTGGCTCGAGCCGCTCAGCGCCACGGTGCAGGCCGAGGAGTCGGCGGCCCGGACCCTGGTCGCGCGCCTGTTGGCCGGTGGTGCACGGGACCGGGAGGCCGGCCTGCGACTGCTGATGGCGCAGGTGACGGCCCGGATGGTGCGCGGCGAGTACCGGATCGCCGCCTCCCTGGCCGCTCCGGTCGCCGGGCTCGGGCTGGCGGACGACCGCATCGAGGCGGTCCTGCATGCCCTGCTGACGGGCGTCGTCGCCGGCGACCCGCCGCCGCCCCGGGTCGCGACGGCGGCCGTCGAGCGGCTGCTGCCGGCCCTGGCGACCGCCGCTGCGTCCGATGTCACGGCGATCTTCGGCTTCCTCCGACATTTGGGCTGGTGGGGCGACGTCGGCCTGAGCGAGCGGGTCGTGGCGACCTTCGAGGCGGCCCCGCTGCCGCGCGCCATGGGCGACCGGCTCGCCGTCGAGCCGCACCGCGTCGCCATCGAGCTCGCCCGCGGCGAGTGGGACGCCGCCTGCCTGCGCCTGGCGGAGATGGAGCGCACCGCGCTGGACTCCGACTTCGTGGTGCCGTACCGGTTCTGCGCCGCCCACCACGCCCTCGTGCTCGCCCGCCGCGGCGACATCGCGGGCTCGCGGACCCGGTGGGAGCGGATCGGGGCCGGCGGCGGGATGACGCCCTTCTTCGAGCACCTCGACGCCTGCGCCCGCGGTCTGGAGGAGCTGGCCCACCGCAACCACGACGCCGCGCTGGCCGCCCTGCGGCGCGCGCATGCCCTCGCGACGGCATGCGGGGGCGTCGTACCGGGGCAGACGTCGGCGACCGCCGACCTGATCGAGGCGCTGTGGCGGACCGGGGCGGAGGCCGAGGCGGTCGAGCGCGCGACGTCGTACGCGCGCTTCGCCGAGCGGTCCGGGCACCCGCTGGAGGGCGCCCTGGCCGCCCGATCGCTCGCGCTGGTGGGGGCCTTCGCGACGGCGGACGACCTCGACGCGGCCTTCGACGACGCGGTCGAGCGCTGCCGGGCCGCCGGCTCGCCGTACGAGACCGCCCGGACGCAGCTCGCCCACGGCCAGCGGCTGCGTCGCGACCTGCGCAAGGCCGCCGCCACCCGCGCGCTCTCGGAGGCGCGCGACGCCTTCGCCCGGCTCGGCGCTCCGGCGTGGGTCGGCATCGCCGACGCCGAGCTCGCCGCCTGCGGCCACCGCCGATACCGCGGGGCGCCCGGGACCGGGGAGGCGGACGCGCCGCTGGGCCGGCTGACGCCGCGCGAGTACGCCGTCGTGGTCGAGGCCGCCGAGGGCCGGAGCAACCCCGAGATCGCCGAGCGGCTCTACATCTCGCGCCGGACCGTGGAGTTCCACCTCTCCAACGCCTTCCGCAAGCTCGGCGTGGCGGACCGGACCGACCTCGCCGCTCTCCTCCCCCGCGAAGTGTGAGCTCTGCAGGGCCGAGGTGCGAGCTCTGCAGGGTCGAGGTGCGGGGTGGGCAGGGTCGAGGTGCGGCAGCTGCGGCCCCCGACGTACCCGTTGTGCCGCCTGCCAACGACCCCCGCCCAAGTTGTGCACCTCGCCCGAGAGCCGGAGCCGCCTCCGCTGCGACCGTTGGAGACCTACTCGGCGACGACGCCGTCGCCACGTCCAAGGAGGCATCCGATGGCCAGGTACGCAACACAAGGAGCAGACGGCACGACCGTTCCGTGGCGCGACAAGAAGCGCTATCTGTGGATCCTGGGACTGGTGGTCCCGGCGACGCCCCTCGTCGGCATCGCGCTCTTCGAGACGACCGACACGGCGCTGTGGTTCTGGCTCACGCCGGTCGTGTTCTTCGCGCTGATCCCGCTGATCGACCTGATGGCCGGGTACGACGACACCAACCCGCCCGACGACGTGATCGAGGCGCTGGAGAACGACAAGTACTACCGGTGGGTGACCTACCTCTACCTCCCGGTCCAGTACGTCGGCTTCGTGATCGCCATCTGGTACCTCGCCACCGCGGACCTGAGCGTCGCGGCCAAGGTGGGCCTGGCGATCTCGGTCGGCGTGGTCGGCGGCGTCGCGATCAACACCGCCCACGAGCTCGGCCACAAGCGGGAGTCCGTCGAGCGCTGGGCGTCGAAGATCGCGCTGGCGCAGACGTTCTACGGCCACTTCTACATCGAGCACAACCGTGGCCACCACGTCCGCGTCGCCACCCCGGAGGACCCGGCCAGCGCCCGGATGGGCGAGAGCGTCTACCGGTTCTGGCCGCGCACCGTCGCCGGCTCGCTCAAGAGCTCGTGGGAGCTGGAGGCGAAGCGGTACCAGCGCAAGGGCACCCACCCGTTCCACCTCGGCAACGACGTCCTCAACGCCTGGCTGATGACCGTCGCGCTGTGGGGCGCGCTGATGCTCTGGCTCGGCCTCGCGTACGACGTCAACCCGCTCGCGCTGCTGCCGTACCTCGCCCTGCAGGCGGTCGTCGGCTTCTCGCTGCTGGAGATCGTCAACTACATGGAGCACTACGGGATGCTGCGGCAGAAGGTCGGCAAGGAGGGCAAGCAGCGCTACGAGCGGGTGACCCCGGCGCACTCGTGGAACTCCAACAACATCGCCACCAACGTGCTGCTCTACCACCTGCAGCGGCACAGCGACCACCACGCCAACCCGACCCGTCGCTACCAGACGCTGCGCGACTTCAAGGACGCCCCCGTGCTGCCGACCGGCTACACCGGCATGATCGTGGTCGCCCTGTTCCCGCCGGCCTTCCGGGCGCTGATGGACAAGCGGGTCCTCGCCCACTACAACGGCGACCTGCGCCACGCGAACATCCTGGCGAGCAAGCGGGAGCGGCTGCTGCGCAAGTACCCCGTCCCCGCCGAGGTCCTCGCGGCCGAGGAGGAGGTGCCGGCCGACGCCACCGCCCACGAGTTCACCGACGAGGTGCTCGCGGCCCAGTGCCCCGGCTGCCGGTACACCTACGAGGTCGCCGAGGGCAACGAGCTCGAGGGCTTCGCCGCCGGCACCGCGTGGAAGGACATCCCCGACGACTGGTGCTGCCCCGACTGCGGCGTACGCGAGAAGGTCGACTTCAAGGCCGTCGAGCCCCGCCGCCACGACATCAGCAAGGTCGGTGCGTGATGCACATCGTGGCCGACATGAGGAAGTGCGAGGGCCTGGGGATGTGCGAGTCCATGGCCAACGACTACTTCGAGGTCGACGAGGACGACGAGCTGGTCCACGTCATCGACGAGAACCCGCCGGAGTCCGACCGGGCCCACGTGTACGCCGCCGTCCAGGCCTGCCCCGTGCTCGCCCTGACCCTCGAGGGCTGAGTCCCACCCCGGACCACCGAAGGCGCACCCACCTGCCGGGTGCGCCTTCGGTGCCGTGCAGAACGTCCCATGCGTCACAGCGGTCAGGGAAAGCATGCACTTGTCAGGCGTTGCAACCCCTGACAAGCGCATGGATCCCCGGATGTCCGGGGATCCATGCAAGGCGGAGGCTCAGCCCCGGTGGAACAGATCGTGATGCCGCAGGGCGACGGCGAGCTGGGGACTGATCCGGGTGATGGGGCGGCCGAGCATCTCCTCGGCCTGGCCGAGGCGGTACCGGATGGTGTTGCGGTGGACCACGAGCGTGCGGGCGGCCTCCTCGGCGCTGCCGCCGCTGTCGAGGTACGCCGCCAGGGTCTCCCGGATCCGCTGCACCCCCTCGTCCTCGCCGGCGAGCGGCCCGAGCTGGCGGGACATGAAGCGGTCGACCTCGGGGGAGCAGCCGAGGAGGACGGGGAGCTCGACGTCGGAGTAGACGGCGAGCCAGTCGTCGGTGTCGGGGGCGGTGACCCGCAGGGTGCCCTGGGCCTCGCGGTGGGAGGCGACGAAGCCGGCGATATTGGGGGTGGCGGAGCCGACGCCGACGACGACGCTCTCGTGCCGCAGGTCCGCGGCGGACCCGGCGGACCCGGCGGACCCGGCGGCTCCGGCGGCTCCGGCGAGGCCGGTGAGGTCGGGCTCGTCGCGGGTGCCGAGCCACATCCACAGCTGGCGCCCGCCGGGCTTGACCACGAGCGGGTTCGCGGCGCCGATCCGGCGGGCCAGGTCGGCGGCGAGGGGCTCGAGCGCGCCGGCCTGCTCGGCGTCGCCCACCGACAGGACGACGGCCGTGTGGTGGACCGAGATGGGGTAGCCGCCGAGCGCGGCCGATGCGGCGCGGGGATCGCTCAGCTCGCCGGCCAGGATCGAGCGCACCGACTCGTAGCGCTGCGCCGCGGCGCCCGCGAGCACCCGGGAGCGAGCCGCCTGGTAGACCGCGATGGACTCGGTGATCGACTGGTCGAGCCAGACGCCGGCCCGGTTCCAGAAGTACATGAGCAGGTCGGCCCGGTCGAAGTCGGCGGTCGGCAGCTCCTTGATCACCTCGCTGACGTACGCCCACACCTCCTGCTGCGCGACCCGGTAGAACCGGATCAGCATCTCCAGCGGGAGCTGGCGGTCGGCGATGTCCACCGACAGCCGGCGGGCGGCGTCGACGAGGTGGAAGTGCTGCTCGGGTTGCGCGAAGTCGCCGAGGAAGGCCAGCCAGTGGTCCCGCACGGTGACCCGCAGTGCCTCCGGCAGCTCCTCGGCCGCCCCGACCTCCGGGATCTCCTGCAGGATCGCGGTCGTCACCCGGTCCACCCAGGCGTCCACCCGGTCGGGCTGGGCCTGCTCGGCGACGTACGCCAGCAGCCACGGTGCCAGATCGGACGGCACGGACTCGCTGCTCACGGCCCCACCCTAGGACGCCGCGGACCCCTTTGTGCAGCGTGACAACACCGCCCCCATCTTCGGACCGTCGCCACGAGAGCGTGACGGTCGTCACCGAGTGGACTGGGCGGTCACAGGCGAGCCCGGCACAGGGGTGAGCCGTTCTCATGGGGAGTGCAGCGTGAGCACTGAGGACTTCGAGTACGACGCCGCTGCCCTCGACGCCGACCTCGCCACCGCCGTCGTCCAGGCCGCCGGCGTCATCCCCCAGTGACCCCCTCGCCGGTCGCCGGCCGGTTGCCGAGACCCGCCTCGAGCCGGGCGAGGAGCGGGTCGCGCAGGCCGGTGGAGTCGTGCTCCCACCAGACGTCGCGGTAGATCACCCGGCCCGTCATCCAGCTCTCGTACGACGCCAGGGGCACCGCCCGGAACGCCGGGCGGGGCACACGACGGGTCGGCGGCTCGATGCCGAGGTCGGCGGCGGGTGACCAGCCGTGCCGGCCGTAGTAGCCCGGGTCGCCCTCGAGCACCACGACCGGTGCGCCGAGGCGGTCGGCCTCGGCGACCGCGGCGGCGAGGAGCGCGCCGCCGACGCCCTCGCGCTGGCGGGAGGGGGCCACGCTGAGCGGGCTGAGCACGAGCACGTCGACGAGGGACCGCCGGGCGTCGAGCCAGCCGTGGCTGAGCCCGACGTGCCCCACCACCTCGTCGTCGGCGTCGGCCTCGACCGCCACCAGCTGCGCCCGGTCCAGCCCGCGCGCGACCACGTCGGACCACACGGCGACGACGGAGGCGCCCTCGGCCCCGAAGGCGTCGCCGATCACCCGCAGGACGGCGTCGCTCTCGTCGGGGCGCTGGACGCGGATCTCGATGCTCACCCGGCCATCCTCGCCGACCCGGCACCCGAGCAACTGCAAATAGTTCTTTGCAAAGAAGTCTTTGTAGTCGTAGGGTCGGGTGCATGACGGACGAGTCGACGGCGGTGACCCCGGGCCTCGCCGGCCTGCGGGCGCTGTCCCACTCCACCCGGCTGCGGATCCTGAGCCACCTGCGCATCGAGGGTCCCGCGACGGCCACCACGCTGGCGGCCCGGTTCGGCCTCAACAGCGGCGCGACGTCGTACCACCTGCGCCAGCTCGCCGAGCACGGCTTCATCGTCGAGGACGAGGCGCGTGGCAACGCCCGCGACCGGTGGTGGCGAGCGGCCCACCAGGAGACCCGCACCCGGTCTGCGGACGCGCGGACCCAGGAGGAGAGGGACGTCGCGGACGCCTACTGGCACGCCGCGGCGGTGCTGTACGCCGAGAACATCCGGGCCGCGATGGAGGAGCGGCCGCTGCTGCCGCCCGCGTGGCGGGACGCGTCGACGGTGAGCGACTGGGTCTACACGGTGCCGGCCGCGCGGGCGGCGGAGGTCGTCGCGCGGATGAAGGACCTGCTCATGTCGTACGACGACGAGCCGGGCGAGACCGCGGTGCCCTTCGCCTTCCAGATCCAGGCGTTCCCGGTGCCGGGCCACGTGGAGCCCGCGCGGGGTGAGTGAGATGCGGGCCGGCGTGCTGAGCGGCTTCCTCGCCGCCGACGCGATCTCGCTCGCCGGCACCCGCCTCTCGCAGATCGCGGTCCCGTGGCTGGTGCTGACCACGACGGGGTCGGCGGCGCAGACCGGACTGGCCGCGTTCGCCGGCCTGGTGCCGCTCGTGCTCGCGCAGGCGCTCTGCGGTCCGTGGATCGACCGGGTCGGGCCGCGCCGGGTGTCGGTCGGGTTCGACCTCGCCTCGGGTGTCGCCGTCGCGCTCGTCCCCCTCGCGTACGCCGCCGGCTGGCTGCACTTCCCCGTGCTCCTCGCGCTGGTCGCCCTGACCGGGATGCTGCGCGGCCCGTCGGAGGCCGCCCACCACGCCATGGTGCCGGCGGTGGTCCGCCACCTCGGGCTGCCGACGGAGCGGGTGACCGGGCTGGTCGGGACCGTCGACCGGCTGTCGGCGCTCGTCGGCGCGGCGGTCGGTGGCGGTCTCGTCGCGGTGCTGGGACCGGCCACCGCACTGCTCGTCGACGCGGGGTCGTTCGTCGCGTGCGCCGGCGTGCTGTGGGTGTCGACCCGCCGGGTCGCGAGCACCCCGCGGACGCCGGACCGGTCGACGACGTACGCCCGGGAGCTGCGCGGCGGCTGGCAGGTGCTGCGGCGCGACCCGGTCCTGCTCGGGTTGATGGTCATGGTCGCCGTCACCAACCTGCTCGACCAGGGCTACACGGCGGTGATGCTGCCGGTCTGGGCGGACGCGTCGGGCAGCGGCCCGGCGGCGATCGGCCTCCTCGGCGCGTGCATGGGCGGCGCGGCCCTGGTCGGGTCGCTGCTGGCGACCTGGCGCGGCGCCCGGCTGCCGCGGTTCCAGACGTATGTCGTCGGCTACCTCCTCGCCGGCGCCCCGCGCTGGGTCGTGATGGCCCTCGGCTGCCCGCTCTGGGTCGTCGCGGCGGTCCATGTCGTCGCGGGCATCGGCGCCGGCTTCATCAACCCGGTGCTGGGCGCGGTGCAGTTCGAGCGGATCCCCGAGGAGTCGATGGGACGGGTCAGTGCGCTGTCGCTCGCGGCGTCCTGGTCGCTCATGCCGCTGGGCGGGCTCCTCGCCGGGTTCGCGATCGGGGGCACCGGCCTGACCGCGACGCTGCTGGCGTTCGGTGCCGTCTACCTCGTCACGACGATGGCGCCGGTGCTCCTGCCGAGCTGGCGGGAGATCGACCGGCGCCCTCAGCCCAGCGTGGCCGTCGACCGCGCGAACGCCTCGACCGCGGCGAGGTCGTAGCTCCCGGCGTCGGTGCCGAGCCCCCGGGCGACCTGGGCGGCCGCGGCGCAGCCGAGGGCGGCGGCCGCGACGGGGGTCCGCCCGAGGGAGAGCCCGCGCAGGTAGCCCGCGGAGAAGGCGTCCCCGCAGCCGGTCGTGTCGACCACCTCGACGGCGTACGCCGGCACCGCGGCCACCCCGTCGGCGGTGGCGACCAGCGCTCCCCGCGCGCCCTGGGTGACCGCCACGCAGCCCGCGCCTGCGGCGACCAGCGCCTGCGCGCCCTCGGCGAGGGAGGCGGCGCCGGTGAAGCCGAGGACCTGCTCGTCGTTGGGCAGCAGGTGGTCGGTGTGGGGGAGCGCGGCGGCGATCCACGCCAGCAGGTCCGGGTCGCCGGGGGCGAGGACGTCGACCGAGGTGGTGATCCCGGCGGCGCGGGCGCGGGCGAGCAGCTCGCCCGCGGCGTCGCCGCCGAGGAACTCCGGCCCACCCAGGTGGAGGTGCGTCACCCCGTCGAGCACGCCGGCCGGCAGGTCGTCGAGCGTGAACGCGCCGTTGGCGCCGATGCAGTGCCAGGCCGGGCGGTCGCCGTTCGGGCGGACGGGCAGCACCGAGGCCGACGTCTGCGCGGTGTCCTTGCGGACCAGGCCGCCCACGTCCACGCCCTCCCGGCCCAGCAGCGCGAGCAGGGTGTCGCCGACGGGATCGGTGCCGACGGCGCCGTACGACCGGACGGTGGCGCCGAGCCGGCTGAGCACGACGGCGGTGCCGCCCGCCGTACCCGCCGGCGACATCCGGATCGTCTCGACCAGCGCGCCGTCGGACCCGGACGGGATCGACTCGATGCCGAGGACGTGGGTGTCGAGGACGTGGACGCCGACGGCGGCGACGACCATGCTCATCCGGAGGCCTTTCGCGGGATGCCGTAGCCGCGCTCGATCGCGGCCCGGACGACGTCGGCCTGCTGCTCCTCGGTGAGCACGCGCGGCGTGCCGAGGGCGCTGGCCCGGTGGTGCAGCTGGCACAGCCACTCCAGCAGCAGGGCGCTCTCCACCGCCGCGTCGAGCGTCCCGCCGAGGGTGACCGAGCCGTGGTTGGCGAGCAGCGCCGCGCTGCGCCCCTCCAGCGCGGTCCGTACGCCGGCCGCGAGCTCGGCCGTCCCGAAGGTCGCGTACGGCGCCACCCGGATCTCGCCGCCGAGCGCGAGCTGCTGGTAGTGGAGCACGGGCAGGGCGTCGAGCACGCACGCCACCGCGGTGGCGAAGGGCGCGTGGGTGTGGACCACCGCGGCGGCCTGGTCGGGCCGGTCGGCGTACACCCCGAGGTGGAGGGACAGCTCGCTCGTCGGTGCGAGCGTGCCGTCCAGCACGGTGCCGTCGGGGGCGACCACGGTGACGTCGGCGGCGGTGCAGGACCCGAGCGCGACGCCGGTCGCGGTGATCGCGATCCGGTCGCCGGCGCGGGCGGAGACATTGCCGGCGGTGCCGATCAGCAGCCCGGCCGCGGCGAGGCGACGTGCGGCGTCGGCGACCTCCTCGCGCAGACGCGCGCTCGCCGGGGACGCGCTCACCGGCCGCTCGTGATGCGCTCGAGATAGCCGGAGACGAGGGCGATCGCCTGGCTGATCAGGAACTCGTCGCCGCGCGGGTCGTGCTCGAAGGCGAGCTGGAAGGCGCTGTCGCCGACCTCGACGGCGAGCTCGGCGATGGCGGTCATCTCCTCGTCGCCGTACCGGTCCGTGCCGAGCAGGCCCGCGTCGACGCCGAACGCGAGCAGGTTGGCGGCGATCCGGCGGTTGTGGTGGCGGCCGTAGTCGTAGATCGCGGGGTTGGCGCGCCCGCGCATCCAGATCTGCATGAACGCCGGGCGGCGGTGGTAGACGGCGACGAACGCGCGCATCGCGGTCTCGACCATGGTCGCGATCGTGAGATCGGTGAGCGCGGCGAGGTCGGTGGCGACCTGGTCGTCCATCTCGGCCATGTCCCGCTCGCAGAGGGCGAGGAGGACGGCCTCCTTGTCGGCGAAGTACTGGTAGAGCGAGGCGACCGGCAGCCCGGCGGTCTCGGCGATCGAGCGTGTCGTCAGCCCGTCGACGCCGTTGGACACCACGAGGCGTGCGGCCGCGTCGAGGATCCGCTCGACCCGCTCCCGGGACCGGGCCTGGGAGGGCAGCCGGCGCCGGCTGGGTCCGACGGTGGCGGAGGACATGGGCGCAGTGTAGCCTCCGAACCCGAACCTGACACATATTCATCTTCGGAGGCGGCGACGTGGACACCACCGACCTCGGACACCTGGGTCATCTCGGCCGCCGCGGCCTGCTGGCGGGCGGCGCCGCCTCCTTCGGCGTCCTCGCCCTCGACGCCCTCGAGCAGGAGGTGATCGCCGGCACCCGCAGGGGCCGGCTGCCGCGCGAGGTCGACGTCGTCGTGGTCGGCGCCGGCCTCGCCGGCCTGGTCGCGGCGCGCAGGATCAAGCGCGCCGGCCACTCCGTGCTCGTCGTCGAGGCCCGCAAGCGGGTCGGCGGCCGGGTGCTCAACCACGCGCTGCCCGCCGGCGGGAGCGTCGAGGCCGGCGGCGCCTTCGTCGGCCCCACCCAGGACCACATCAAGAGGCTCGCCCGCAACCTCGGCATCGCCACCTTCGACGAGTACGTCACCGGCAAGAACGTCTACCTGTCCTCGCTGCTCGGCCGGTTGGAGTTCACCGGCACCGTCCCGCCCGACCCGACCATCCTGCTCGATGCCGCGCTCGCCCTCCAGCGCCTCAACGGGTTCGCCCGGGAGGTCCCGGTCGACGCGCCGTGGGCCCACCCGCGCGCCGCCGAGTGGGACGCCGTCACACTCGGCGACTGGCTGCGCCGCAACACCCTCAACAGCAGGGGCATCGAGAACCTGATCCGCTCCTGGACGCACCCCGGCTTCGGCGCCGACCCCGACCAGGTCTCGCTGCTGTTCGTGCTGCACTACATCGCCTGCTCCGGCAACGAGTCCACGCCCGGCACCTTCGAGCGCAACTCCGACACCGTCGGCGGTGCCCAGGAGAGCCGGTTCGCCGGCGGCTCGCAGCGGATCCCGCTCGCGCTGGCGAAGAGGCTCGGCAAGCGGGTCGCCCTCGGCGCCCCGGTGACCAGGATCGAGCACCTCGCCCACGGCGTCCGGGTGCACACCGAGCGCGGCAACGTGCGGGCCCGCCGGGTCATCGTGGCCGCACCGCCCAAGCAGGTTCTCGGCATCGACTTCGCGCCCGGCCTCCCCGCCGGCCGCCGCGCCCTGCTGGAGCAGGTGCAGATGGGCCGGCTGATGAAGTGCGACGCCGTCTACGAGCGCCCGTTCTGGCGCGACCGGGGCCTCACCGGCTTCGGCATCGCCGACGCCGGCGCGGTCCGCGTCGCCTTCGACAACCACGTCACCGACACCGACCACGGCATCCTGCTCGCCTTCGTCGGCGGCTCCGCCTGGCAGCAGTACGGCACCCGCTCGCTCGCGGAACGTCGTACCGCCGTCCTGGAGGGCTTCGCGAGGATGTTCGGCGAGCAGGCCCTCCACCCGATCGACTACACCGAGCACGACTGGACGCTCGAGCGGTGGACCGGCGGCGGCCCCACCGCCATCTACCCGCCCGGCGTCCTGTCCGTCCACGGCCGGCACATCCGCACGCCCTTCCGGCGGGTGCACTGGGCCGGCACCGAGACCTCGACGTACTGGACCGGGTACATGGACGGCGCCGTCCGCTCCGGCAAGCGGGCGGCCCGGGAGGTCATCGCCCGCTTGGGTTGAGCGGGCTGGTCTGTTGTGGGCGCCCCATGCGAATTTGTCCAGGATCCGGCAAGATCACGACGAGAATGCATGGGGCGCGGCGTACGGCCGACCACGCGTCAGCTGCCGCACCGACGGCGCACCGAGGGCGGCGAGCGAGCTGAGCCCGATCACGGCGGCGACGACGATCAGCCAGGTCCGGGTCCCGACCAGCAGGGCGACCGGCCCGGTGAGCGCGAGGCCGAGCGGCCGGCAGACGAACGAGCCGACCAGGTCGAAGGAGTAGACCCGCGCGAGCATGTCCTCGCGGATGTTCTGCTGGATCGCCAGGTCCCAGTTGACGCTGAACAGTTGCAGCCCGACCCCGTGCACGAACGCGCCCGCCAGCACCCACCGCAGGTCGCCGGCGAGCGCCATCGCGAGCGGGAAGGCGGCGGTCAGGGAGAGCAGCAGCACGCCCCGGCGCAGCAGGTGGTACGGACGCCAGCGCAGCGCGACCAGACCGCCGGCGACGAAGCCGGCCATCAGCGCGGCCAGCGCCCAGCCCCACGCCTCCTCGCCCCACGCGTCGCCGACGACGATCGGCCCGAGCACGCCCTGCACGCCGCCGTAGCAGAGGTGGTAGAGCAGCGCCTGCCCGATGAGCAGCCACAGCCAGGCGTGCCGGAACACCTCGCGGGCGCCCTCCGCGAGCTCGGCGCGCAGCCGCTCCCGGTGCGCCGGCGCCGCGGCCGGCGTGCGGATCATCGCGAACAGCCCCGCCGCCACGGCGTACGTCGCCGCGTCGGCCGCGATCGCCCAGCCGGGCCCGGCGACGGCGACGACCACGCCGGCCACCGCGAACCCGACCGCGAAGGCCGTCTGCGTGGCGAGGCTGCGGAGCACGACCGCGCGGGGCAGCTGCTCCGCGGTGACGGTCGAGCGGGTCAGCGCGTTGGACGCGGGCTGGGCGATCGCGCCGAGGCAGCCGTTGACGATGCCGATCCCGCTGAGGAGCCAGAGCGAGCCGTGGCCGGTGATCAGCACGACCGCGCACGCCGCCTGGCTGACCGCGGTCGCCGCGGACGAGCCCTGCATGAGGAGCTGGCGCGGGAGCCGGTCGCCGAGCACGCCGCCGTACAGCATGGTGAGGACCTCGGCCGTCGCGAAGGCCGCGACCACGAGGCCGAGCTGGGTGGCCGAGCCGCCGAGGTGGAGGACGGCGAACGCCAGCGCCACCGGCGTCATCGCGGAGCCCAGCCCGCTCACCGTGACCCCGCCGACCAGGTAGCGGAAGTCGCGCGAGCGCAGGGGGAGGGGACGGTCATGGGACGAAGATACTTCGCTGACTAAGTATTCGCCAGCGAAGCACCTGTTTCGCCGCGGCCGCGGCAGGGGCAGGATCGGGCGCATGACCGACACAGGTGCTCCGCCCCCGCCCCCTCCGGGACCGCAGCCTCCCGCACTCCCGCCCCGGGTCGTCCGGCGCTCGATGGCACTGCGTCATGTCGTCAGCGCGGTGGTCGCCCTCGGCGCGACGCCGATCGGCCTCCTGGTCTTCGACTACGGCGCCGGGAAGTACAGCCAGGAGCGCTTGGCGTACTTCAACTCCTCCGGGGCGTGGACCGAGCTCGCGACCATGATCGTCGGGGCGGGGATCCTGCTGGTCGGGGCCGCCGCGGGTCGGCTCTCCGGCCTCGGCCCGGTCCTGGCCGGCGTGGTCTGGGGGCTGTTCCCGTTCCTGTGGCTGGCGATCGACCTCCCGAGCTTCTACGACGTCATCCGGGACCTGCCGTCGACGTACATCTGGTTCGGCGCCGCGGCCTACGAGTTCCCGCTGGTCGCGACGCTGCTCATCGGCGCCGGCCTGGCCGGGCGCTGGCGCGGGCAGGTCGATCCGGCCCGCTCGGGTCGGCCGGGTCGGCCGGGTCAGCCGGGTCGGCCGGGCACGCCGGGACCGGCGTGGAGGCCGGAGCCGCAGTAGCGTTCGGCCATGGCCGAGGACTGGACGGACCGCCACGTCGCGCGCTGGAAGGACCACTGGCTCGACCTCGCCTTCGACGAGGAGATCGAGGGGGTCTTCGTTCGGATCAACCGGATCGACCGCTACCTGCGCGGCGCCAAGCAGCGCGCCGTCGCCGAGGTCGGGCTCAGCGACTTCGAGTACGACACGCTGCACGTGCTGATGATCCGCGACACCCCCGGCTCCGCCTCCCCGACCGAGCTCGCCACCGAGCTCGGCGTCTCCGGCGCCGGCATGACCGGACGGCTCGACGGCCTCGAGAAGGCGGGCTGGGTACGACGGATCCCGTCGGTCGAGGACCGCCGGCGGGTGATCGTCGAGGTCACCCGGTCCGGCATGGACGTCTGGCGCCGGGCGATGGACATCCGCGGCGAGGCCGAGGTCGATCTCGCCGGTGCCCTCACCGCGCGCGAGCTGACCACCCTCAACCGGCTCCTCAAGAAGGTGACCGTGCGCTCCGAGCAGCGCCCGCCTGCAGCAGGGTGAGGACCGCGAGCACCCGGCGGTTCAAGTGCTGCGACGGGATCAGGTCGAGCTTGAGGAAGATCTGCGAGCAGAGCGCCTCCACCGTCTTCAGGGACACGCACAGCTGCGTCGCGACGCCGGAGTTGGAGTGCCCGCGCGCGATGAGCTGCAGCACCTCCCGCTCGCGCGGGGTCAGCCGGTCCAGCCGGTCCGCGGCGAAGGTGGTGCGCTCGATCGTGGTCGCCTTTCTCGGGTACATGACGACGCCTCCTAGTCCGGGAGCACGCGGCCGTGGACCCGGGCCGACCGCCGTGACCGGCGGGTCCGCGCCGGGAGGGAGGGGCGCGGACCCGCCAGGCTGAGGAGCACGGGCGCGGCCGAGCCGCCCGCGTCGTACCGGCGCAGGATCTGGAGGACCCCGGCCTCGGTACGGCGCCGGTGGCCGTGCGCGTCGTGCGCGTCGTGGGCATCGTGGTCGTCCTGGAGGTCGTCGAGCTCGATGATCTCCGCGTCCGCCTGGGCCTGGCTCCGTCGGTGCCAGTGGGCGCGCAGTGCCGCGACCAGCCCCGTGGGACCGTCGAAGTAGGCGCGCCACTCCTCGCGCCACGGCAGGGCGCCGCTCATGTCGACGGCGGCGACCGCCTCGACGACGCGCAGGATGCGGATGCGTTCGTGGGTCTCGTTCCAGGTCATGGGCGTTCCTTCCGAGGGGGGTGAGGGAAGGAGTGGCCCGGAGTGCCCGCTGATACACGGAATCGTCGAGGTATCAGCGGTACTGGCTCGCGGGTCCGATGTGCGGGACGATGCACCTCGTGACGGATCCGCTGTCGATGCTCGTCCCCGCGGCGCGGGATGGAGATCAGCATGCATGGGACACGATCGTCGACCGCTTCCTCCCCCTCGTGGACGCGATCGTCCGCGGCCACCGGCTCTCCGAGGCCGACGGCGACGACGTCAGCCAGACGGTGTGGCTGCGCCTCGTCGAGCATCTCGGCGACCTGCGCGAGCCCGCGGCCCTCCCCGGCTGGATCCGTACGACGACCCGCAACGAGTGCCTGCGCCTGCTGGCGGCGCGGGGCCGGGTCCGCCCCGTGGACCCCCAGGAGCCGACCGGGCTGGACGCGGTCTCCGAGGACGTCGCCGCGGCCGACCTGCTGGCGGCCGAGCGCCGCCAGCTGCTGCGGGAGGCGCTCACCGAGCTGCCCGAGGCCCGCCGGGAGCTGCTCCTGCTCCTCCTGGCCGACCCGCCCGTCGGCTACGAGGAGATCAGCCGCCGGCTCAAGATCCCGATCGGCAGCATCGGGCCGACCCGCGCCCGGGCCCTCGACCAGCTGCGCCGTACCCGTGCCCTGCGCGGGCTCGGCCCCGACCGCGTGGGAGGCCGCTGATGAGCGGAGATGACCGGCTGACCGACGACGAGCTCCTGGCGCTGCTGGGGGAGGCCGTCGCTGACGGTGCCGCCGTGAGCGAGCGCCGGCGGACGGCGGCCCGCGCGGCCTTCACCTGGCGCTCGGTGGACGCCGAGCTGGCCGAGCTGCTGCACGACTCGGCCCTCGACGCCGGCGCTGCCGTGCGGTCCGGCGGCGAGCAGCCGCGCACGCTGGCGTTCGGGCGCAGCGGGATCACCCTCGAGGTGGAGATCGACGGCGACGCCCTGCTCGGCCAGGTGATCGGCACCGGCGAGGCCGCGGCCGCCCCCGAGCCCGCGACCGTCCGCCTGGAGCGGCCGGACGCCGAGGCGCAGGTCGTCGAGGCCGATGCGGCCGGGTTCTTCCGGCTCTCCGGCGTGGCCACCGGCACCGTGCGTCTCGTCGTCGAGCAGGCGGGGTGGTCGCTGACGACCCCGTGGGTCGCCCTGTAGCCCGGGACCTCGGCCGGGCTCAGTCGAGCGGCCCGACGATGGTGATCTGCCCGCCGCGGGGGTCGGTGGTCGTCGTCCCGCCGGCCTTGACCGCCGCCCACGCCTCCCGCGCGCTCTCCCCGGTGGCGCTCATCCGCGCGGCCACTAGCCCGGTCACGATGGGGGTCGAGAACGACGTACCGCTCCACTGGGCGAGTCCGTCGAACTGCCGGACCTGGCCGACGTTCGGTGGCTCGTAGCAGGTGTAGGTCCCCTTCGGGAAGGCGTTGACGTGGTCGCGCCCGCGGGCGTAGACGTCGACCCACCTCTCGCCGACATTGGAGAAGTCCGACACCTTCCCGTCCGGGTCGACCGAGCCGACGGCGACGACCCACGGGAACGCCGCCGGCCAGAACCGCTCGCTGCTCCCGTCGTTGCCGGCCGCCGCGATGACCAGCGTCTCCTCGCCGTCGTCGAGGCCGTGGGCGGCAGCGAGCATCTCGAACGCCAGCAGGCCGAAGTCGCCGCGGGTGTGCGTGCCCGCGGAGATGCTGATCAGCTGCGGGTGGTCGTCGTCCTCCAGCGCCTCGTGCAGCTGCTGCACGATCTCGGACTCGTAGACCGCGCCACCCTTGGTCAGCACGCCCTCCACCTCGACCCGACTGGCGGGGGCGACGCACTTGACCACGCCGGCGACGAACGTGCCGTGCCCGCCGTACGGGTGGATGGCGTTGGGATCGATCGTCTCGACGTCGCTCGGATCGGCGACCACGCCGTCCAGCCAGCTCGTGGTCGCGCTGGTCACCGCCGGCAGCCAGAGGCCGGTGTCGACGACGGCGACGCGGACGCCCTTGCCGGCGCCGGTGTCGGCCGCGCGGACGGGGAGCGGGCCGGTGTGTCGCTTGGTGATCTCCTCGGGCTCGGTCGCGGGGCACATGAACCCCCTTCCGGTCACGTAGACGACGTGATCGGGCCGCACCACACCCCTGCCCAGCTCGCGGTCGATCTCGTCGAGGGTCCTCAGCACGTCGTCCTCGCCGTCGGTGCGGGAGGGCAGGGTGACCAGGACCAGGCCGCGGGTCGGCTCGCCGGCCCGGTCGGTGTTGCCGCGGAACTGCGTGCCGCGCTCCTCGAAGAACCGGGTCAGCCGCTCGAAGTCCTCGCCGTCGCGCACCAGGGCGTG
Organism: Nocardioides humi; assembly: GCF_006494775.1. Lineage (NCBI taxonomy): Bacteria > Bacillati > Actinomycetota > Actinomycetes > Propionibacteriales > Nocardioidaceae > Nocardioides > Nocardioides humi. The sequence continues at coordinate 3,389,419 of NZ_CP041146.1, forward strand.
GCGGGGCCGGTAGAGGTAGGCGACGTCGGCATCGTCGCGTGGTGGCCGGGTCCCCTTCGGCGGGCGGCGGCCACGTCGTCCTCGAAGGCCCGGCGGATCACGCCGACCTGAACCCGGAGCCGCTCGGCATCGACGTCGGGCTCCCGCGGCTCGGGCTCCCGTGGACCGGACCAGGGGAGGCTGCGCCGGATCTGCGCGAGCAGCTCGCGGAGGGAGAAGTGCGGGCGGACGGGCTCGGTCATGGCCGCTCCTGGGGGAGGAAAGGTCGGCGGCGGGCCGAGGCCCGCCGGGCGGCGCTAACGTAGTCCCGCTCCCAGACACCCGTAAAGAGCACTGCCGCTGTCCGAGGCCGGAGGGGCGCCCGTGGAGGAACTGCTCGCGCTGGCCCTCGAGGATCCCGAGGAGGCCGGCAGGCGTGCCGAGCAGGTGCTCGCCGAGGAGCGGGATCCGCTGGCCCGGTCCTACGCCCACCAGTGCCTCGGCATCGTGCTGCGGGACCGCGGACACGCCGACGAGGCGCTGGACGAGCTGAGGCGGGGGCTCCGCGCGGCCCGGCGGTCGTCGAGCGCCCACCGCGAGAGCGACGTGCGCGCGACCTACGGTGCGACCCTCGTCTTCGCCGGCCGCACGCACCTCGGACTCGCGCAACTCGATCGCGCCCTGGCGACGGCCAGGGGCGAGGTGCGGGCCAAGGCGCTGATGAGGAAGGCCGGAGTGCTCGCGATCCTCGGACGCCACCGGGAGGCGAGGCCGGTCCTGCGGGACGCGCTCGACGAGATGGAGCTCGAGGATGACCCGGTCTGGGAGGGGCGGACCCGGATCTGGCTCGGCCACATCGAGCTGGCCCTCGGGAACATCGAGGATGCCGAGCGCGAGGTCGTCGCCGCCGAGCGACTGCTCGAGCAGGCGGGAGCGACCGTCGAGCGGCTCACCGCGGTAGCGAGCCTGGCCGACATCGCGGTCGCTCGCGGCGACCTGGCAGGAGGGCTCGGGTTGTACGCCGACGCGGTGGCGGGGTTCGAGGCCGCCCACCGCTCCTGGCACGAGATCGTCGAGCTCCATGTGGGCGCCTATCTCGCCGCGGGACTCGCGGGGGAGGCGGTGAGCCTCCTCGACAGGAGTCGGGCCACGGCGGAGTTGAATCCGTACCAGATCCCCGAATTCGCGCTGCTGCGAGCCACCGCGCTCCTCGCCGCGGGAGGGCCGGTCGACGCGGCGGACGCGCTGGGCGCGGCTGGGGACGCGCGCGTCGGCTTTCGCCGACAGGACCGGCGGTGGTACGAGCTGCGGGCCCGCCTGGTCGCGGTCCGTGCCCGCGAGGCGCTCGGTGACCGCCGTGGCCTCGCCCCCGAGGCCCGTCTCGTCGCGGTCGCGCTCCACGCCGACCACGCCGACGAGGCGCCGGTCGCGCTCACCCTGGCCGGCGGGCTCGCCCGTGGCCCGGAGCGGCTGACGCTGTGGGAGCAGGCGGCGTCGTACCGGCGCCACCCGAACGCCCTGGTCCGGGCGGGTGCCTGGCACGCCCGGGCGCTGGCGCGGGCGGCGGCCGAGGACCGGAGCGGCGTGCTGCGGGCGGCGGGTGCGGGGCTGGACGCGATCGACGAGCACCGCCGGCTGATCGGGTCGTCCGAGCTCCGGGCGCTCGCCACGACGCACGGCCGGGAGCTGACCGCGGTGGCACTGCGTCACGCGGCGTCCGACGCCCGCAGCCTGCTGCGCTGGAGCGAGCGCACCCGCGCCACCGCCCTGGCCCAGCCGCCGGCGACGTCCGACGCCACCACGATCCCCGCGTCCCTGGCGGCGCTCCGCGACAACGGCCGCCGGCTCGCGGAGGCCCGTCAGGAGGGGGAGCCGACCGACGGGCTGGAGCGGGAGCGGCTCCGCCTGGAGCGGGCGGTGCGGGCCGAGCACCACACGCTCTCCGCGGCCGGCCCGGCCGCCGCGGATCCCCCGTCGGCCGGGGTCGAGGAGATCGTGTCCGGCGTCGGCGACGGCTGCCTGGTGGAGCTGGTCGAGGTCGACGGCGTGCTGCACGTCCTCGTCGTCCACGGCGGTCGGGTACGACGGCGGGTGGCCGCCGCGACCGAGGACGTCGCCGCGCTGCTCGGGCCGGCGGCGATGCTGCTGCGCAGGGCCGCCCGCGGCCGGCCGGCGGACATGGCCGAGGTGGGCCGCCGGCTGCAGGAGGCGGTGCTCGGCGACGCGGCCCGGCTGATCCCCGACGGCCCGGTCGTGCTCGCGCCGACCGCGCGCCTGCACGGACTGGCCTGGTCGCTGCTGCCGCTGCTGCACGACCGGCCGTTCGGCGTCGTACCCTCCGCGGGCCAGTGGCTGCGCGCCCGCGCCCGGTCGGCTCCCGAGCCGGGCAGCACCGTGCTCGTCTCCGGCCCGGCGCTCGCGTCGGGTGGCGCCGAGGTCCCGGTCCTCGCCTCCCGGCATCCGGACGCGGTCCTCCTCGACGGGCCGCGGGCGACCCTCGACGCGGTCCTCGCCCACCTCGACGGCGCGGGCCTGGTCCACCTGGCGGCGCACGGCCGGTTCCGTGCCGACAGCCCGCTGTTCTCGGCCCTCGACCTCGCCGACGGGCCGCTGACGGTGCACGACCTGGAGCGGGTGCGCCGGGCGCCGTACCGCGTCGTGCTGTCGGCCTGCGAGTCCGGCGTGCTCGCCCCCGTGGGTGCGGAGGAGCTGCTCGGGCTCGCCGCCGCGCTGTTCTCGCTCGGCAGTGCGGGCCTGGTCTGCAGCGTCGGCGAGGTCAACGACGCCGCCACCGCCGACCTCATGGTCGGCCTGCACGCCGCGCTCGCCGCCGGGAGCGACCCGGCCACCGCGCTGCGCGACGTCCGGCGCGCGGCCGCCGGCGACCCGGTCGCGGCGGGTACGGCGGCGGCCTTCCTCACCCTCGGGGTGTGAGTCCGAGGCCGATGGGGCCGCGCACCATCCAGAATTGTCGTTGTCGTGGCCGATCCGCGACGAATATGGATGGTGCGCGGACCACGCCGAGCCACCCGCATAGGCTTCGGCCATGCCTGATAAGCCCAGCACCAGCCTCACCGCCCGGGAAGCCATCGCGGCCGTCCAGGGGCACGAGGCCTGGGCGATCATCCGGCGCTCCACCCGCGCGGGCGACCGCGACACCGTGGGCGTGCTCGGCGGCACGCGCAGCATCGTCGAGTCGATCATGGACATCCCGCTCGAGACGGGCGTGCCCGAGCCGGGGCACATCTGCGACCGGCTGGTCGCCGTACCCTTCCGGCAGGTGCGCGAGCGCGGCTTCGAGGCCCACGACGACGGCACCCCGCTCGTCGTGGTCGACGTGCAGGCCGAGCACGAGTTCTCGGTGGCCGACGTCGTCGCGGCGATCGACCCGGTGCCGGTGGAGTTCACCGACCGCGGCGGCTTCGAGACCTCCGACGAGGACTACGCCAAGATCGTCGCGGCGATCATCGACGGCGAGATCGGCCAGGGCGAGGGCGCGAACCTCGTCGTCGGCCGCAACTACCGCGCGGTCGTCGCCGACTTCTCGCCGCAGGTGGCGCTGACCGTCTTCCGCCGGCTGCTGGAGCGCGAGCGCGGCGCGTACTGGACCTTCGTCTTCTTCACCGGCGACCGCTTCCTCATCGGCGCCTCGCCCGAGCGGCACGTCTCGGTCCACGGCGGCGACGTCCGGATGAACCCGATCTCCGGTACCTTCCACCTCCGCCCGCCCGCCGGCGAGACCCGCAGCACCGAGGCCCGTCTCGGCGAGTTCCTCAAGGACGAGAAGGAGATCTACGAGCTCTTCATGGTCGTCGACGAGGAGCTCAAGATGATGTGCGACATCTGCACCGAGGGCGGCCAGGTGCTCGGCCCGTTCCTCAAGCCGATGACCCACCTCATCCACACCGAGTACCTCCTCGCCGGGCGCACCTCGAAGGACGTGCGGGAGGTGCTGCGGGACACGATGTACGCCGCCACCGTCACCGGGTCGCCCGTCGAGAACGCGTGCCGGCTGATCCGGCAGTACGAGCCCGAGGGCCGTGGCTACTACGCCTCCGCGCTCGCGATCTTCGGGCGCGACGAGGCCGGTGAGCCGGTCCTCGACAGCCCGATCGTGCTGCGCACGGCGGACGTCTCGCTGTCCGGCTCGTTGAAGGTGACCGCGGGCGCCACCCTGGTGCGGGACTCCGATCCGGCGTACGAGGTCGCCGAGACGCACGCCAAGGCCGGCGGCATCCTCTCCGCCTTCGGCCTGGTGCCGCCCGCGCCGATCCCCTCGATCCCCGTCGCGGATCTGGTCGCCGACGAGGAGGTGCTGATCGCGCTCAACGCGCGCAACAGCCGGCTCTCCGGCTTCTGGCTCGCCGACCAGGCCGGCACGCCCGCCGACCCGCGGCTGGCCGGGAAGACCGCGGTCATCCTCGACGGCGAGGACGACTTCGTGAACATGCTGCGCCACCTGCTCGCGCGGATGGGCATGACGAGCTCGGTGGTGCGGCACGAGGAGTACACCGACGGCGTACTCGACGGCTTCGACCTGGTCATCGTCGGCCCCGGTCCGGGCGACCCCCGCGACGACGCCGACCCGAAGATGGCGCAGCTGCGCGCCGCCGTCGCCTGGCTGCTGGCCCGGGAGAAGCCCTTCCTCGCCGTGTGTCTCGGCCACCAGGCGCTGTGCCACCAGCTCGGCATCCCGCTCGCCTACAAGGACATCGTCTTCCAGGGCACCCAGGCCACCGTGCTCCTCGACGGGCGCCCCCAGCGGGTCGGCTTCTACAACACCTTCGTCGGACGGGTTGGCGGTGAGGTGGTGCTGCCCGCGGGGGTTCGAGTCGACGCCGACCCCGACACCGGCGACGTCAACGCGCTCGCCGGCCCCCACTACCGCGGCGTGCAGTTCCACGCCGAGTCGATCCTCACCGAGCGGGGCTTCGACATCGTGCACGACCTGGTGTGCGACGTCCTGCTGGGCTGATCGGGTGGTTGTCCACAGGTCGCGTTCGCGCGGTGGCACGGGGTCGGACCCGGCGGGCAGGACGCCCGCATGAGTTCCGGCGACCGCGACGTGGCATGGCGCTGCGGGCTGCCGGATTCGGCCCACTTCACCGGAAGGTCCGGTGAAGAGGAAGGGCGCGATGATTCTCGTCGTGTCAACCCTGCTGGCATTGCCCGGAGCGGTGTGGGCGGTCATCCAGATGATCGACCGCTTCCGTCGGAAGCCGTAAGCAGGGGCGGGACGGCTCGGCGCTCACCTGAGCCGTCCCGCTTCCTTCCTTCGATCGTACGCCACCTGGAGGCCTGATGGCGGCGGTCGCGCCGTGAGCGCACCCGACGTGGTCGTCGTCGACCACCACGACTCCTACACCTGGAACCTGGTGCACCTCATCGCCGGCGTGACCGGCGTGCTGCCGGCCGTCGTGCAGCACGACGAGGTGGCGGCGTCCGACGTCCTGCGCCACGAGTACGTCGTGCTGTCGCCCGGCCCCGGGCATCCCGCCGAGGAGCGCGACTTCGCGGTCGGCCGCGAGGTGGTGCTCGCGGGGACCCGCCCCGTGCTCGGGGTCTGCCTCGGCATGCAGGGCATCGTGGCGTCGTACGGCGGGACGGTGGAGCGGGTCGCGCCCGGGCACGGCGTCCTGGCGAGCGTGGAGCACGACGGGACCGGGCTGTTCGCGGGCGTGCCGGCGCCCTTCGAGGCGGTCCGGTACCACTCGCTCGCGGCGGTCGCCCTGCCCGAGGTCCTGCGCAGCACGGCGGTCGACCGCCACAGCGGGCTGACCATGGCCGTCGAGCACGTGACGCTGCCGGTGACGGGGGTGCAGTTCCATCCCGAGTCGGTGCTGAGCGAGCACGGCGCCAGGCTGGTCGCCAACTTCCTCGGCGTGGGACGCTGAGGCGATGGTCACGCAGGGCGACCCCGCCGAGGCGTTCGCCCGGATCCAGGCCCGCCACCCGCGCTGCGTGTGGCTCGACGGCGGCGGCGCCCGCGACTGGTCGCGCCGCCGCTCCCTCCTCGGCTGGCTCGACGACGACGACCTGTCGCTGACCTACGACGCCGCGTCGCGCGAGGTCACCCGGCACGCCGGTGGCCGGTCGGTCGTCGTGGGCGACGACCCGTTCGCCGTGCTGGAGGCCGAGCTCGCGGCCGGCCGCACCACGGACCAGTGGTTCGGCTACTTCGGGTACGCCGCCCGCGCCGACCTGCCCGCCGTACCCGACCCGGATCTGCCCGACGCCGTCTGGCTCCGTCCGTCCCACATCCGCGAGTACGACCACCCACTTGTCGGGCATTTCATGCACTTGTCAGGTGTTGCAACCCCTGACAAGTGCATGAATCCCCGGATATCCGGGGATTCATGCAGCCCCCCACCCCCCACCTACGAGACCGCGTTCGCGGCCGTCCAGGAGCACCTCCACGCAGGCAACTCCTACGAGGTCAACCTGACCCACCGCCTCCGCACCCACAGCCCCCTCCGCCCGGCTGCGGCGTACCTCAGGCTCCGGGCGCTCAACCCCGCGCCGTACGCCGGCTTCCTCCAGCACGACGTCGACGACGCCCGCGCGTGGCTGCTGAGCTCCTCACCCGAGCGGTACGCCCTGGTCACCGCGGACCGCATGCTGGAGACCAAGCCGATCAAGGGCACGACGCCGCGCGGCGCCACGCCGGCTGACGACGACCACGCGCGCGCCCACCTCGCGAGCGACCCGAAGTACCGCTCGGAGAACCTGATGATCGTCGACCTGCTCCGCAACGACCTCGCCACCGTGTGCGAGGTCGGCAGCGTGGAGGTGCCGGCGCTGATGGAGGTCGAGTCGTACGCCTCGGTGCACCAGCTCGTCTCCACGGTCCGCGGGCGGCTGCGCGCCGACGTCACCACCCTCGGCGCCCTCCGCGCCCTGTTCCCGGCGGGCTCGATGACCGGCGCCCCCAAGCTGCGCACGATGGAGATCATCGAGGAGGTCGAGGCGACCCCACGGGGAGCGTACGCCGGCGCGTTCGGCTGGGTGTCCGGCGACGGCCGCGCCGACCTCGGCGTCGTGATCCGGACGCTGACCACGGCCGGCGGCGACTACGTGCTCGGGACCGGCGGCGGCATCACGGTCGCGAGCGATGTCGCCGAGGAGTGGGCGGAGACGGAGTGGAAGGCCGCGCGCCTGCTGCAGGCCATCGACCCGTGACAGGGGAGCTCAGGAGCCGACGCCCGAGTCGGAGGCGTGCGCCGACAGCAGGGTGAGGGTGGCCTCCACGCCGCGCACGATCCGCCCGTCGTCGTACGGCGCGGGGTCGACGACGTCGACCTGCTGGATCAGGTCGCCGTTCTGGACGAATCCCGTGACGTAGAGCTGCTCGTCGGTCGCGCTGACCACGACCCGGGCGTCGTCGGCGCCGGCGATCTCCGGGGTGCGTACGTCGGCGTCGGGCTGCTGGCCCATGGTCTTCCAGGCGTCCTCGAGACTGCCGGGGAAGAGCAGGTAGTTGGAGGTGACGACGGCCTCGCCGGACGCGCTGTCGACGGGGGTGAACCGGCACTCCGGCTTCGTCGGCGTCCCCGCGTGCTCGGTCGCGTCCACGCCGAACTGCTCCTTGACGAACGCCGCGTCGAGCGCGTCGCACGGGTTCCACAGCGCGGGCGTCTCGGTCGGCAGCTCCGGCTTGGCACCGACCTCCTCGCCGCCGCACGCGGCGAGGAGAAGCGTCAAGGCGGGGAGGAGGGCCGCGACGGGGGTAGTGCGACGCAGGTCAGGCATGGGGATTCTCCCGTCCGGGCAGCTTGAGGACCAGGCGGGCGCCGCCGCTGGCGTTGGCGGTGGCCTGGACCGAGCCGGAGTGGCGCTCGGCGACCTGGCGCACGATCGCCAGGCCCAGGCCGGAGCCGGGCATGGTGCGGGCGTCGTCGGAGCGCCAGAACCGGTCGAAGATCCGGGTGCGATCGGTCTCGGCGATCCCGGGCCCTTGGTCGTCGACGGTGAGGACGCCGTCGCTGAGCCGGACGGTCACCTGGCCTCCTTCGGGGCTCCACTTGGCGGCGTTGTCGAGCAGGTTCGTGACCGCGCGCTCCAGCTCGGCGTCCTCGCCGATCACCCACCACGGCCGGGTGAACACCTCGAACTCGAGCCCGGGCGCGCGCCGGCGTACCCGCTGCACCGCGTGGTCGACGACATCGGCCAGGTCGACCGGCTCGACCTGCACCGGGATCGGCTCGTCGCGGGCGAGCTCGGTGAGGTCGCCGATGAGGGTGGTGAGCTCCTCGATCTGGGCGCGTACGTCGTCGAGCAGCTCGTCGCGGGCGTCCGGCGGCAGTCCCCCGAAGCCGTCGGGGCTGCGGGCGGTCATGGTGAGCAGGTCGATATTGGTGCGCAGCGCGGTCAGCGGCGTACGCAGCTCGTGGCTGGCGTCGGCGACGAGCTGGCGCTGCCGGATCCGGCTGGCGTCGAGCGCGACGAGCAGGTGGTTGAACGCCGTCGCCAGCCGCGCCACCTCGTCGTCGCCCTCGACCGGCAGGGGGGTGAAGTCCTCGGTGCGTGCGATCTCCTCCACCGACGCGGACAGCCGCCGCACCGGCCGCAGGCCGTTGCTCGCGACCCCCCAGCCGGCCAGTGCGGCGGCGAGGACGCCGAAGACGCCGAAGGCCACGGTCACCCAGCCCAGCCGGCGCAGCGTGCGGTCCTGGTCCTCCAGCGGCTGCGCGATGATCAGCGCGGAGCCGGCGCTCTGGGTGGGCACCGCGACGACCCGGTACCGGTCGCCGGCGAGCACGATGGTCCGCAGGCTCTGGTCCTTCTTGCCCTGCGCCACCTCGAGCTCGGCCCGTCCCAGCTCCAGCGTCGGCCCGCGGTCGAGGATCACCAGCGTGCCCTTGTTGTAGTCGAGGATCGCGATCCGTACGTCGCCCGCGCCCAGCGCCCACGACGGGATGCCCGACGCCCCCGCCGCCAGCAGCGTGTCGGACGCGGCGGCCTTGTCGGCGCGCTCGAGCAGCGCGTTGTCGAGGGTGTCCTGCATCTGCACCCGGGCCGTGATGTAGGCGCCGACCGCGACCAGCGCCACCGACATGCCGACCGCCATCGTGGTCAGCCAGATCACCCGGCTCGCCAGGGACCGGCGGTAGTGCCAGCGACCGTCCGGACCGGGGGCCATGGCCAGGCCCACGACGCGGTCACGACTCCGTCGCGCGCAGGACGTACCCGATGCCGCGGACGGTGTGGATCAGCCGCGGCTCGCCTTCGGCCTCGGTCTTGCGGCGGAGGTAGCCGACGTACACCTCGAGGGAGTTCGCGGTGGTGGGGAAGTCGTAGCCCCAGACCTCCTCGAGGATGAAGCTGCGGTCGAGCACCCGCCGCGGCCGCCGCAGGAACATCTCCAGCAGCGTGAACTCGGTGCGCGTCAGCTCGATCAGCCGGCTGCCGCGGCGCACCTCGCGGGTGGTGACGTTCATGGTGAGGTCGGCGAAGGAGAGCACCTCCTCCTCGGCGCCGTCCACGATCGGCGTCACCCGGCGCAGCAGCGCGCGCAGCCGGGCGAGCAGCTCCTCCAGCGCGAACGGCTTCGTGAGGTAGTCGTCCGCCCCGGCGTCGAGGCCCTCCACCCGGTCGCCGACGGCGTCGCGGGCGGTCAGCACCAGGATGGGTACGTCGTTCCCCGCGGCCCGCAGTGCGCGCGTGGCCTCCAGCCCGTCGAGCTTGGGCATCATCACGTCCATCACGACCACGTCGGGCGCGACCGCCCCGATCCCCGCCAGGGCCTCCGCGCCGTCGCCGGCCAGGTGGACGTCGTACCCGTTGAAGGCGAGCGAGCGCCGCAGCGACTCCCGCACGGCCCGGTCGTCGTCGACGACGAGGATGCGGTGCGGGACGGTGGAACGGGCGGACACGCCCCCATCATGGCCGATGGGCCTGAGCAGGTGCTGAGAGGCGCTCCAGGGCCGGGAGGACGTGCCCGGCCAGCAGCGCCCCCGACCTGTCGCGGACGACGACGGCGCTGACGGTGATGACCTGCGGATCCGGCACGAGGCGAGGGTACGGCCCGCTCCAGGGAGCGCCGCTACAGGTAGCGCCGCTACAGGTAGCGCTGCGCCGCGCGGGCCGCCCGGGCGCCGTACTGGCCCCGAACAGGCAGGCGTGCACGAGCAGCGGGAACAGCTGGTGGAAGCCGAGCCGCTCCTCCCAGCCCTCGGCCAGCGGCGCGGCCTCGTGGTAGGCGGCCATCACCTGGGGCAGCTGGGGGAGGCCGAACAGCGCCAGCATGGCGAGGTCGACCTCGCGGTGCCCGGCGTACGCCGCCGGGTCGACGACGACCACGCGGTCGCCGGCCGCCCACAGCACGTTGCCGTTCCACAGGTCGCCGTGCAGCCGGGCGGGCGGCTCGTCGGGGACGATGGCGGCGCCACGGGCGGCGGCCGCCTCGATGGTGGCGGCGTCCTCGGCGGTGACGATGCCCTTGTCGCGCAGGACCTTGAGGTACGGCGCGATCCGGCGCTCGGCGTGGAACTCCGCCCAGGTCGGGAGCGGGCCGTTCGGCAGCGGCAGGCGGCCGATGTAGCCGTCGTCGCCGGCCCCGAACGCGCCGGCGCCGGCGCCGTGGGTGGCGGCGAGCGCGCGGCCGAAGGCGCCCGCGGCCTCGGCGTTCGGGCGCGCGGCCTCGACCCACTCCAGGATCAGGCAGTCGGTGTCGACGCCGAGCACCTCGGGGGTCGCGACACCGCCGCCGGGATCGGCCTCCGCGAGCCAGCGCAGGCCGGCCGCCTCACGCTCGAAGAAGTGCGGGGGCGCGGGACTGAGCGTCTTGAGGAACGCCGTCCGGCCGCTCGAGAGGCGCAGCTTGACCGCCGTGCAGATGTCCCCGCCGGCCACCGGCGCGGTGGCCACCACGGCGGAGCCGAGCAGCTGCTCGGCCCGGCCGGCGACGACCGGCTGCCGCGCCATCGCCTCCCCCTATCGGCTCACGCTGGACGGACCGCGCCTCAGGCCTGGCCCTTGAGGGCGCGCGGGATCTCCCGGCCCTGCTCGATCGCGCGCTCGGGTGCCTTGACCTTCTTGAAGCGGCGGATCGCCAGGAGGATCAGGAGCAGGGCGACGAGAACGTAGAACCCGAAGACGATGAGGAAGGCCCAGTGCAGGTCGAGGCCCTGGCCGTTCCAGTGGATGAAGTAGGCGATCGCCACCGAGAGCATGATGACGGCCAGCACCAGGATGAACAGCGCCGCGCCGATCAGGCCCAGACCGATGCCGCCCGCCGTCACGCTGACCTTCAGCTCCGCCTTCGCGAGCTGGATCTCCTTGCGCATGATCGTGGAGAAGTCGGTCTGCGCGTCCTTGATGAGACGTCCGATGGTCGGCTCTTCGCGGAGCGGTTCGATGGCCATGCGGTCGACCTTATCGAGTCTCGCTACGCTGGGCACAGGTGAGCCGGGAAGTCTGGTCGGCAGGTTGATCGCCCCTGCCCGCACGACATCAGGAGAAGACCACGGTGCCCGAGCCCCGCCAGACTCCCGACGGCCTCTGGCGCGAGGGCCCGTCTGGACCGCCAGCGACAAGCCCATCGCCCGGTACGTCGCCCGCCCCTGCGCGACTTCCTCCGCATCGAGTCGGCGGGATCGGTGCTGCTGCTCGCGGCCACCGTGGCCGCGCTGCTCTGGGTGAACCTGCCCTTCGACGGCTGGGCGTCGGCGTACGACCACTTCTGGCACACTCCCCTTGCGCTCGAGCTCGGGGACTGGCGGATCGAGGAGTCGCTCCAGCACTGGGTCAACGACGGGCTGATGACGGTCTTCTTCTTCGTGGTGGGGCTGGAGATCAAGTACGAGCTGGTCCACGGCGACCTCCGGGACCCGCGGACCGCCGCGCTGCCGATCGTGGCCGCGGTGGGCGGGATGGCGGTGCCGGCGCTGCTCTACGCCGCGATCGCCGGCCACGGCGAGGGTTCGTCCGGCTGGGGGATCCCGATGGCGACCGACATCGCCTTCGCCGTCGGCGTGCTCGGGCTGCTGGGACGGCGGATCCCGTCGGCCGCGCGGCTGTTCCTGCTGACGCTCGCGATCGTCGACGACATCGGCGCCATCCTCGTGATCGCGTTGTTCTACACCGCCGACCTCTCGCTCGGCTGGCTCGCTCTCGCCCTGGGCCTGCTGGCGCTGATGGCGCTGCTCCGGGCCGCGCGGGTGTGGGCGATCCCGGTGTACGCCGTGCTCGGGGTGGCCGCCTGGTTCGCCCTGCTGCAGTCCGGCGTCCACGCGACCCTCGCCGGCGTGGCCGCCGGCCTGCTCACCCCCGCGGTCGCCCTGCTGCGGCCCGAGGTCGCCACCTCCGCCGCCGTCGAGTCGCTCCGCGACCGCACGCTCGACGCCGACGAGCTGGACCGGCTGCGCTTCCTGACCGCCGAGTCCGTGCCCGTCGTCGAACGGCTGCAGGCGCGGCTGCACCCGCTGTCGTCGTACGTCGTGCTGCCGGTGTTCGCCCTCGCCAACGCCGGCGTGGCCCTCGGCGACGGCGTGCTCGGCGAGGCGCTGCGCTCGCAGGTGGTGCTGGGCATCGGGGCCGGGCTGGTGCTCGGCAAGCCGCTCGGCATCGCGCTCGCGTGCCTCCTCGCCGTCCGGCTCGGCCTCGCCCGGATGCCGGCGGGGACGTCGTGGTCGCAGCTGATCGGCGTGGGCGCGGTGGCCGGCATCGGGTTCACCGTCTCGCTGTTCATCGCCGGCCTGTCCTTCCCGGACTCGCCGCTGCTCACCGCCGAGGCGAAGGTCGGGATCCTGGTCGCGTCGGCGGTCGCCGCCGTGGTGGGTGTGCTCATGCTGCTCGCGGCGGGTCGCCGGCGCCCGGGCGAGGAGCCTGCTTCCGGCGGTGTCTCGTGAGCCCCACGTGTCACATGGAGCGGGCAACTCATGCGCTTGTCAGGGGTTGCAACGCCTGACAAGCGCATGAATCCCGGACATCCGGGGATTCATGCAGGTCCCGCGCCCGCGCGAACCTGCGCCACCGGAGCGCGTGACACCATGCGGTGATGGGCAGCATCGACGACTACCTCGCCGGGCTCGACGAGGGAGACCGGGCGGCGATCGAGCGGGTGTACGCGATCGCCCGGGAGATGGTGCCTGACGCGGAGCAGGGCAGGGGCTACGGCATGGCGGCGCTGGTCCATCGGGGCAAGCCGCTCGTGTCGGTGATGCGGGCCAAGAGGCACATCGGCGTCTACCCGTTCAGCCCGGACGCGGTGGCGGCCGCGGCGCCGTTGCTGGAGGGCTTCGAGGTCGACAAGGGCACGATCCGGTTCCAGCCGGACCGGCCGTTGCCCGAGGAGGCGATCCGGGCGTTCCTGGCGGCGCGGCGGGCGCAGATCGAGGGCTGATCGGCGCATTCCGCACCGGCGACGGCGGTGCGGTGACACCATGTGGCTGTGGAAGGCCGTGCTCTCGATCGGGTCGCCCGCCAGGGCTGGGCGTTCGCGCTCCCGGCGTTCGGCATCGCGGCGAGAGCGCTCACGCTGCTCGTGCCGGGTCGCCGGTGCGCAGTCGAGTGGTCTGCTGCCCGCGGCGTCTCGTGAGCCCCAGGTGTCACATGGAGCGGGCAACTCATGCGCTTGTCAGGGGTTGCAACACCTGACAAGTGCATGGATCCCCGGACATCCGGGGATCCATGCACGCCGCACCCGCGGCGACCCCGGGCCACCAGGACCGCCGGACCACCGACCCCGAGGTCAGTCCGGCAGCACCAGCGCCGACCCGAGGACCCGCTCCACGCTGATCCGGATCGCCACCCGCTCGGGGTTCGGCTCGGGCGTGCGGTAGCGGGCGGCGTACCGCTCGCAGGCGCGGGCGATCGACGCGGCGTCCTCGAGCACCTCGCCGGTGCCGACCAGCGTCGCCCACCGGCCCTTGTCGACCTGGGTGACGGTGAGCCGGGGGTCGCGGCGCACGTTGGCGACCTTCTGCGAGCCGCGGCGCGTGATGATCCACGCGCAGCCGTTCTCGGGGTCGAGGGTCGCGCCGACGGGTACGGCGTGCGGGGCGCCGTGCCGGTCGAGCGTGCTCAGGGTGCAGAGGTGGTACTCGGTCCAGAACGCGGTGAGCGTCACCGGCAGCGCGGACCAGTCGACGGGGTGGAGTGAGGGCACGAGCACCCAAGGTACGGGATCAGTCGCCGAGGACGGTCCGTACGGCGGCCGGGTCGCCCTCGATCTCGATGGCGCCGAGCGCCTGGGCGTCCTCGAGGGTGAGGGCGCCGGAGGCGAGGCCGAGGAGGACGTGGGCGGAGGTGTGGACCGTGGCGTCGAGGTCGCGGCCGTCGTGGGGGTCGATCGCGACGCCGGAGCGGGTGGCGCGCAGCTGGAACAGCTGTCCCTCGCCGACCTCCAGCCCCACCGTCGTCGTCCGGCGGACGCGGGTCCGCAGCAGGGCGGGGAGGGCCACGGTGAGCCACTCGGGACGGAACCGGTCGCCCTCGGGACCGCGGACCATCAGCGGCGTGGACCAGCGGATCAGGTCCTCGATCGGCGTGCGCAGCTCCGCGCCCCAGGGGGTGAGCGCGTACTCCACCGTGCTGCCCCGGCCGCCCGGTCGCCGCTCGACGACGCCGGCGGCCTCCAGGTCGCGGAGCCGGTCGGCGAGCAGGTTGGTGGCGATGCCCGGCAGCCCGTCGAGCAGGTCGCGGTAGCGGGCGGGGCCGATCAGGAGCTGGCGGACGACGAGCAGGTTCCACCTGTTCCCGACGACCTCCAGCGACCGGGCGAGCCCGCAGTACTGGCCGTAGCTCTTCATGCTTGACTTTATCAAGTAGCAGTGAGAATTTCAAGGACCGACACGCGAAGGAGTCCCGATGAGCGCCACCGCCGCCACCCGGCCCGCCTGGGTCGACGACGACCTGTTCCCGTTCGAGAGCCGCTTCGTGGAGATCGACGGGAACACGGTCCACTACGTCGACGAGGGCTCCGGCCCGACCCTGCTGTTCCTGCACGGCAACCCGACCTGGTCGTTCCTGTGGCGCGACGTCATCCGCGACCTGCGCGACGACTTCCGGTGCGTCGCGCTGGACTACCCGGGCTTCGGCCTGTCCACGCCAAGGCCGGGCTACCGCTACCACCCCGAGGAGCACGCCGACGTGGTCACCGGGTTCGTCGACGCGCTCGGCCTCGACGGCGTCACCCTGGTCGGGCAGGACTGGGGCGGCCCGATCGGGCTCGCCGCCGTGCAGCGCCGGCCGGCGGCCTTCGAGCGCCTGGTGCTCGCCAACACCTGGGCCTGGCCGGTCAACGGCGACCTCTACTTCGAGCTCTTCTCCCGCATCGGCGGCGCCGGCCCGCTGCGCTTCCTCGCCCGGAGGCTGGACCTCGTCGTCAACGCCTTCGTCCCCACCGGCCACCGGAGGCGGAAGCCCACGGCGGCCGAGATGGCCCACTACCGCCGGGCGCAGGACACCCCCGGCCGCCGCCAGGCCTCCGCGGTCCTCCCCGGCCGGATCACGGCCAGCCGGGCCTTCCTCGCCGA
Source organism: Nocardioides humi (assembly GCF_006494775.1). NCBI lineage: Bacteria > Bacillati > Actinomycetota > Actinomycetes > Propionibacteriales > Nocardioidaceae > Nocardioides > Nocardioides humi. Next base: position 3,404,874 of record NZ_CP041146.1, read on the forward strand.
GGTCGAGTCCGGCCTCCCGGGCATCGCCCACCTGCCGACGCTGATCGTGTGGGGTGCCGCGGACCGGGTCTTCCGCCCGAAGGAGCGCGAGCGCCTGGAGGAGGTCTTCCCCGACCACGAGACGGTGCTCGTCGAGGGCGCCGGTCTGTACGTCGAGTCCGACGCCCCCGAGGAGTTCGCCGCCGTCGTGCGCGACTGGCCCGCCGGCTCCTGAGCGTCAGTCCTCCGTCGACGTGGCCTGCCCGGCGGAGATCAGGTCCATGATCGAGGAGTCGGCCAGGGTGGTGGTGTCGCCGACGACGCGGCCCTCGGCGACGTCGCGGAGCAGGCGGCGCATGATCTTGCCCGAGCGGGTCTTGGGCAGCTCCGGGACGATCATGATCTGCCGGGGCTTGGCGATCGGGCCGATCTCCTTGCGCACGTGGTCGGACAGCTCGCGGACGATGGCTCTGTCATCGAGGTCGCCATCGCCGACTGCCCCATCGCGGAGGATCACGTACGCCACCACGGCCTGGCCGGTGTCGGGGTCGGTCGCGCCGACCACGGCGGACTCGGCGACCTTGGGGTGGGAGACGAGCGCGGACTCGATCTCGGTGGTGGACAGGCGGTGGCCGGAGACGTTCATGACGTCGTCGACCCGGCCGAGCACCCAGATGTCGCCGTCGTCGTCCTTCTTGGCGCCGTCGCCGGCGAAGTAGTAGCCCTGCGCCTTGAACCGCGACCAGTACGTGTCGACGTAGCGCTGGTCGTCGCCCCAGATGGTGCGCAGCATCGACGGCCACGGCGAGGTGACGACGAGGTAGCCGCCCGAGCCGTTGGGCACGGAGTTGCCCTCGTCGTCGACCACGTCGGCCTCGATGCCGGGGATCGCGGTCATCGCCGAGCCCGGCTTGCCCGCGGTGACACCGGGGAGAGGGGAGATCATGATCGCGCCGGTCTCGGTCTGCCACCAGGTGTCCACGACCGGGGTGCGGTCGCCGCCGATCACGTGGCGGTACCAGACGTAGGCCTCGGGGTTGATCGGCTCGCCCACCGAGCCGAGGATCCGCAGCGAGGACATGTCGAAGCGGTCGGGGACCTCGTGGCCCTGCTTCATGAACGAGCGGATCGCGGTCGGGGCGGTGTAGAAGATCGTGACGCCGTAGTCGGCGATGATCTTCCACCAGCGACCGGGCTCGGGGCTGTCGGGCGTGCCCTCGTAGAGCACCTGCGTGACACCGTTGGCGAGCGGCCCGTAGACGATGTACGAGTGGCCGGTCACCCAGCCGATGTCGGCGGTGCACCAGTACACGTCGGTCTCGGGCTTGAGGTCGAACACCGCCCAGTGCGTGTACGACGAGCCCACCAGGTAGCCGCCGGTGGTGTGCAGGATGCCCTTCGGCTTGCCGGTCGTGCCCGAGGTGTACATGACGTAGAGCGGGTGCTCGGCGTCGAACGCCTCCGGGGTGTGCTCGGTCGAGGCGGAGTCGACGGCGTCGTGCCACCACACGTCGACGGCGTCGTCCCAGCCGTTCTCACCCAGGTCCTGACCCGTACGACGGACCACGAGCACCTTCTCGACCACGTCGGTCTTGGTGCGGGCCTCGTCCACGGCCGGCTTGAGCGCGGAGGCGGTGCCGCGGCGGTACCCGCCGTCGGCGGTGACGACGACCTTGGCCTGGCAGTCGTCGAGCCGGGAGGCGAGCGCGTCGGCGGAGAACCCGCCGAACACCACCGTGTGCGGGGCGCCGATCCGGGCGCAGGCCAGCATGGTGACCACGGCCTCGGGGATCATCGGCAGGTAGATGGCCACCCGGTCCCCGGCCCGCACGCCCAGCGCGGTGAGCGCGTTCGCGGCCTGGGAGACCTCGTCCTTGAGCTGGGCGTAGGTGATGTCGCGGGTGTCCCCCTCGGGCTCGCCGACCCAATGGATGGCGACCTTGTCGCCCCGGCCGGCCTCGACGTGCCGGTCGACGCAGTTGTACGCCGCGTTGAGCCGCCCGCCGACGTACCACTTCGCGAACGGGGCGTTCGACCAGTCGAGCACCTGGTCCCACGTGGTGTCCCACGACAGTCGCTCCGCGGCCGCGGCCCAGAAGCCCTCACGGTCCTCGGCCGCCGCGGCGTACGCGTCCGCGGTGACGTTGGCGGCCTCGGCGAGCTCGGCCGGAGGCTCGAACCGCCGGTCCTCCTTCAGCAGGTTGGCCAGGGTCTCGGCTGTCTGGTCGCTCACGGTTCTCTCCTGATCGAAAGGGGGTGCCACAGGTCACATTAGGACCCACGGGAAGTGTGGTCACCAGGGGTTGCAGGGGCGTTGCCGGGGTGGCAACGGAAATCCGGGGAGGGCCGGGTCGGCCGGCCCTCCCCGGAGGTCGTAGGTCAGTGCTGGACGGCCTGCTCGGCGCCCGCGCCGGTGAGGGCGCGGACCTCGAGCTCGGTGAACCGCTCCTCCGCGGCCGGTTCCCTCGACGTGACCGTCCCGAGCCAGCCGAAGAAGAAGCCGAGCGGGATCGAGATGATGCCCGGGTTGCTCAGCGGGAACCAGGACCAGTCGGCTCCGGTGAACAGCGCCGTCTCCGAGCCCGACACCACGGGCGAGAAGAAGACCAGGCCCACCGAGGAGATCAGGCCGCCGTAGATGCCCCAGGTCGCGCCGCGGGTGTTGAAGCGCTTCCAGAACATGTTGTAGACGATCGCCGGCAGGTTGGCCGAGGCCGCCACCGCGAACGCCAGGGCCACCAGGAACGCGATGTTGAGGCTCTGGGCCGGGATGGCCAGCGCGATCGAGATGATGCCGATGCCGGCGGCGGCGAACCGGGTCACCCGGATCTCCTCCTGCTCGGTCGCCCGCCCCTTGCGCAGCACGCTGTTGTAGATGTCGTGCGCGACCGACGTCGACGAGGTCAGCGTCAGCCCGGCGACCACCGCGAGGATGGTCGCGAAGGCGACCGCCGCGATGAACGCCAGCAGGATCGCGCCGCCCGTGGACCCGGCGCCGCCGCCGACCTCCTCGGCCAGCAGCGGCGAGGCCAGGTTGCCGCCGGACGAGGCCACGTCGGCGGCCTTGTCGCCCTTGAGCAGCGCCGCCGCGCCGAAGCCGAGCACCAGCGTGAACAGGTAGAACACGCCGATCAGGCCGATCGCCCACAGCACCGACTTCCGCGCGTCGCGCGCCGTCGGCACGGTGTAGAAGCGGATCAGGATGTGCGGCAGGCCGGCGGTGCCGAGCACCAGGGCCAGGCCGAGGCTGAGGAAGTCGATCTTGCTGGTCGTGTCGATGCCGTACTTCAGCCCCGGCTCGAGGAACGCCTGGCCCTTGCCGGTGTTGGACGCGGCGGTGCCGAGCAGCTCGGACAGGTTGAAGTGGAAGTGCGCCAGCACCAGGATGACGATCAGCGCCGAGCCGACCATCAGCAGCACGGCCTTGACGATCTGCACCCAGGTGGTGCCCTTCATCCCGCCGATCGTGACGTACAGGATCATGAGCGCGCCGACGCCGATGATGGTGAGGTTCTTCAGCAGCTGGCTGTCGACGCCCAGCAGCAGCGCGACCAGCGCGCCCGCGCCGACCATCTGGGCGAGCAGGTAGAAGATCGACACGACCACGGTCGAGGTGGCCGCCGCCATCCGCACGGGGGTCTGCCGCATCCGGTAGGCGAGCTGGTCCGCCATCGTGTAGCGGCCGGAGTTGCGCAGCATCTCCGCGACCAGCAGCAGCGCGACCAGCCAGGCGACGAGGAACCCGATCGAGTACAGGAAGCCGTCGTACCCGGACAGCGCGATCGCGCCCGAGATGCCGAGGAAGGACGCGGCCGACATGTAGTCGCCGCCGATCGCGAAGCCGTTCTGTACGCCGGAGAAGCTGCGGCCGCCGGCGTAGAAGTCGGTCCGTCCCGAGGTCTGCCGGCTCGCCCAGATGGTGATGCCGAGGGTCAGCGCGACGACCGCGAGGAAGAGCAGCGTGGTGAGGAGTTGGTGGTCCATCAGTGGTTCCCCCGTCCGCGGGACGACTTGCCCTCGAGGGCGATGAAGCGCTGGTCCAGCTCGCGCGCGAGCGGGTCGAGCCGGGCGTTGGAGTAGCGGCTGTAGAGCCAGGCGATGAGGAAGGTCGTCACGAACTGGAGCAGCCCGAAGACGAGGGCGACGTTGATATTGCCGACGACCTTCTGGTTCATGAAGTCGCCGCCCCAGTTGGAGAGCACGACGTAGAGCAGGTACCACGCCAGGAAGGCGATGGTCGCCGGGAACACGAAGCCCCGGTAGCGGCGCTTCAGCTCCGCGAACTCCGGCGCCGCGTGGAGCTCGTCGTACACGGGATCGTGGCGGGCAGCCACGTCATGGGGTTCATGGGGCGAGATGTCGGACGTCACGACGAGCCTCCTCGGGATCGGTGCATGTGACCGGGGTCACGGACGCTTCCGACGCTAGGAGTGACGGCGCTCACCCCGGGAGGGGTGCGGTCCGGCTGCGCGCCGAGTGGGGCCGGGTTCTCGCCCAGCGGTCGGTACGGCGCGACGAACGGTCGGCGCCGGGCGGCCTCATCCCGGCCGCAGGCACACCACGACACCCCGGCCGGGCACGACGCGCCGCCCCTCCTCGCCCAGGCCGGCCCGCCGCCCGTGCGGCCCGAGGCGCTCGGCCTGCTCGACCGAGCCGAGCTGGAGCAGCAGGGCGCCCGCGGGCATGAGGTGGGCGGCCGCGACGTCGACGCAGGCGCGGGCGAGGTCCAGCCCGTCCGCGCCGCCGTCGATGGCGAGCAGCGGGTCCTCGGGGTACCGGCCGACCTCGTCGTGCGGCACCCACGGCGGGTCCGCGACCACGAGCGGGAAGCGCTCGTCGGGCCGCAGCGCCTCGTCCAGCCGCGCCCGGCGTACGTCGACCCGCACGCCGTTGCTCTGCGCGTTGCGCTGCAGCCAGCGACAGGCCGCCGGGCTCGCGTCCACGCCGACCAGGGTGCGCCCGCTGCCGTGCACCGCCAGCAGCCCGATGTGGCCCGCGCCCGAGCACAGCTCCAACACCGGGCCGGCAGGCAGGGTGCGCAGCAGGCTCGCCGCCCACCGGGCCTGGACGGCGGTCCACGGGCGCGGCCGCAGCACCGTGTCGTCGTACCCGATGGCGAGGGGGCCGAAGGGGATCGTCGACTCCGTGCCGGGGTCGTCCACCGTGGTCATCACCGGGTGCTACCCCGAACGCCTCGTGCTCAGCCTCGTGCGCAGCCTCCGCGCCGGACGCCGAGTGTGAGCGTCTCCATAGTGGACAGGGTGGACAGCACCCCGCGCCGTGGTCATAAGGTTAGGCGTTCCTAAGTAAGGCCATCCAAACTATCGGGAGTTGACCATGGCTGCCCAGCGATCCCTGCCTGCCATCGGCGGATACCGGCTCGACCCGGACACCGCGGCGGACGCCAACCGGACGGACTGGACGGTCGACCCCGCACGGGCGGTGCTGCTGGTGCACGACATGCAGCGGTACTTCGTCGACGCCTTCGACCGCACCGACCCGGCCGCCCAGATCAATGTCGCCGTCGCGACCATCGGCCGCCTGGCGAGCCAGGCCCGCGCGCTCGGCATCCCGGTCGTCTACACCGCGCAGCCGCCGGACCAGAGCCCGGGCGACCGTGGTCTGCTGTCGGACTTCTGGGGCCACGGCCTCACCGACGACGGCCGTCAGGCGATCATCCCCGAGCTCGGCCCGCAGCCCGGCGACATCGAGCTCACCAAGTGGCGCTACAGCGCGTTCACCCGCACCGACCTGCGCGAGCGGATGCGCGCCCGGCGCCGCGACCAGCTCGTGATCACCGGCGTCTACGCGCACATCGGCTGCCTGACCACCGCGATCGTCGCGTTCATGGACGACGTGCAGGTCTTCCTGGTGCCCGACGCGATGGCGGACTTCAGCCATGACGAGCACGTCTCCGCCCTCGAGTACGGCGCCACCCGCTGCGCCAACGTCAAGCGCGCCGACCTGGTGAGCGCCGAGCTGGCGGCCGCCGAGCTCGGCGCGCCCGAGGTGATCGGCAGTCGATGACCACGACAGCTGCGCGGCAGCCGGGGACCGTCGTGGTCACCGGCGCCGCAGGCGGGATCGGGCGCGCCGTCGTGGAGCGACTGGCGGCGGCCGGGCACCGCGTCCTCGCCCTCGACGTGGCCGACGAGCCGCGCGACCGCCCGACCGACCCTGTGTCCGGTGACGCCGTCCGCCGGCACCGCCTCGACGTCACCGACGAGGCGGCGCTGGAGGCGCTCCCGGACCTGGTCGGCGCCGAGCAGGTGCAGGCCCTGGTCAACACGGCCGGGGTGCTGCGCGCGGGCCCGGTGGCGACGACCACCGCCGCGGACTGGGACCTCCAGCTCGCCGTGAACGCCCGCGGTGTCTTCCTCGCGACGCGCGCGGTGACCGCGCTGATGGTCGAGCAGCTGGACCGCGATCCCCACAACCGGCGCTCGGTGGTGACGGTCGGGTCCAACGCCGGCGGCGTGCCGCGGGCGCAGATGGCGGCGTACGCCGCGTCCAAGGCGGCCGCGTCGGCGTTCACCCGCTCGGTGGGCCTGGAGCTCGCGGAGCACGGCATCCGTGCCAACGTGGTCGCCCCGGGCACCACCCGGACCCCGATGCTGCAGGAGCTGGGCGGCGCCGAGTTCGAGGGCCGGGCGATCGCGGGCGACCCGGACGCCCACCGCACGGGCATCCCGCTCGGGCGCGTCGCCGAGCCCGACGACATCGCCGGTGTCGTGGCCTTCCTCGTCTCCGACGCGGCCCGGCACCTGACCCTCCAGGAAATCGTCGTCGACGGCGGCGCGTCCCAGCGCTGACCCCGCGACCTGACAGGAGCACCCATGAACTCCCCCACCGACGTCCTCGCCGCGGCCACGGACACCCGCCCGGCAGCCGGTACGACGACCGCTCCCGACTTCACCTTCGCCGCCGGCGCCTACACCCTCACCTGCCGGGGGAGCCGCCGCACGATCACGACGCCCGCCGCCGACCGCGGGGCGCTGCTCGCCGAGGTCGAGGCGGCGATGCTCACCGAGCGCGAGAGCGGGCACCCCCATCCGCTGGTCGTCGGCGCGATCCCGTTCGACCCCCGGCGGCCCAGCCGGCTGCTCGTGCCGGAGCACACCACCTGGGAGGTCGCGGAGGGGGATCCGGTCGCCCCGGATCCCGGCGCCTCCGCGGCCGAGCTCGTCGACAACACGGCGGCGGGCTACCGCGCCGCGGTCGCCGAGGCGCTGGCCCGGATCGAGCAGGGCCTGGTCGACAAGGTGGTGCTGGCCCGCACGGTCGACGCCCTCCTCCCGACCGGGTACGACGTCGGGCGGGTCTGGGCCCGGCTGCGCGCCGCCAACCGCGACGGCTTCACCTACGGCGTCCGGCTGGCCGACGGCGACCACCTCGTCGGCGCCTCGCCGGAGCTGGTGGCCGGCACCCAGGGCGACCGGTTCCGCTCGCACCCGCTGGCCGGCTCCGCGCCGCGCGGCGCCACCGCCGCCGAGGACGAGCGGATCACCGCCGCGCTGCTCGCCTCGGAGAAGGACCGGGTCGAGCACGCGGTGCTGGTCGACGAGGTCGCCGCGAACCTGGCGGCCGTCGCCGACGAGATCAGGCTGCCGGACGGCCCGCGGCCCTTCGCGACCGCCCGGATGTGGCACCTCGGCACGGAGATCGCCGCCCGCCTGCACCCCGGCGTCGGCTCGCTCGAGGCGGCGCTGGCGCTGCACCCGACCGCCGCGGTCTGCGGCCGCCCGACCGAGGCGGCGGCCGCGCTGATCGGCGCGCTGGAGCCCGAGGAGCGCGGCTTCTACGCCGGCCTGATCGGCTGGACCGACGGCCACGGCAACGGCACCTGGGCGCTCGCGCTGCGCTGCGCGCAGATCGGCGGCGACCGGGCCCGGATGTACGCCGGCGCGGGCATCGTCGCCGGATCGGACCCCGACGCCGAGCTGGCCGAGACCACGGCCAAGCTGCGCACCATGGCCGACGCGCTCGGCCTGGCCACCGGCAAGCGCGACCAGAGCGACCAGAGCACGGAGCCGGTCCGGTGACCGCCGCCGTGACCACCGTGCCCGACGTGGTCCCCTACCCGGACGACGTGGTCGAGCGCTATCTCGCCGCCGGCGTGTGGGGGGCGGACCGGCTGGAGGACCTGCTCCACCACGCCGTCGCCCGCTGGCCGGAGCGCACCGCGGTCGTCGACGGCGAGCGGCGGTGGACCTACGCCGAGCTGGCGGCGGCGATCGAGCGGACCCGCGGGGTGCTGGCCGCGCAGGGCGTCGTACCCGGCGACGCGGTCGTGCTGCAGCTGCCCAACGGCGCGGACTTCCTGGCCGCGACCTACGCCCTGTTCGGCCTCGGCGCGCGCCCCGTCTTCGCGCTGCCCGCGCACCGCGAGACCGAGCTGGCGCACCTGGTGCGCGGCAGCCGCGCCCGCTTCCACCTCACGACGGTGCCGCTGGCCGGCGTCGGCTCGACCGCGCTGGAGCCGGCGGGACCGGAGCCGGCGGACGTCGTACCGGCGGCGGACGGCGGGGCCGAGGACGTCGCCTTCCTCCAGCTCTCCGGCGGCACGACCGGCCTGCCGAAGCTGATCCCGCGCACCCACCGCGACTACGCCTACTCCTTCCTGCGCAGCGCCGAGCTGTGCCGGGTCGACGAGTCGACCGTCTTCCTCGCGGTGCTGCCGATGTCGCACAACTTCACGATGAGCTCGCCGGGCTTCCTCGCGGTCCTCTCGCTCGGCGGCACCGTCGTGACGACGACCGACCCCAGCCCGAGCGCGGTGTTCGACCTGGTCGCCCGGCACCGGGTGACGATGGTCGCGGCCGTGCCCCCGCTGGCGCAGCTGTGGCTCGACTCGCCCGCGCGCGAGGCGGCCGACCTGACCAGCCTCGACGTGCTGCTCGTCGGCGGCGCCCGCTTCGCGCAGGCCACCGCCGAGCGGGTGCGGCCCGAGCTGGGCTGCGACCTGCAGCAGGTCTACGGCATGGCCGAGGGCCTGGTCTGCTACACCCGCCGCGAGGATCCGTACGACGTCGTGGTCGGCAGCCAGGGCCGGCCGATGTCCGACCTGGACGAGGTCCGCGTCGTCGACGACGAGGACCGGCCGCTGCCGCCCGGCACGCCCGGGCACCTGCTGGTGCGCGGCCCGTACACGATCCGCGGCTACTTCGCGGCGCCCGGGCACAATGCGGCGTCCTTCACCGACGACGGCTTCTACCGCACCGGCGACGTGGTCCGGGCCGACGAGGCCGGCAACCTCACGGTGGTCGGGCGCGGCAAGGAGCAGATCAACCGCGGCGGCGAGAAGGTCGCGCCCGCCGAGGTGGAGGGCCTGCTGCTGGTGCTCGACGCGATCCACGACGTGTGCGTGGTCGGTGTGCCCGACGACGTGCTGGGTGAGCGGGTCGAGGCGTACGTCGTCGCGCACCCGGGCCGTGCCGGCGAGCTGACCACCCCGGCCCTGCGGCGCCACCTGCGCGGCCGGGTCGCCGACTACAAGATCCCCGAACGATTCCATCTCGTCGACCACCTCCCCGGCACCGGTGTCGGGAAGGTCAGCCGCCGTGGCGTGGCCGCGAGGTACTTCCAGCCGGCCGACGGCGAAAGGTAGGACTCCCGTGTCCCTCATCGATGTCACGCGCCCCGACGCGCGCAGCTCCCGGCCGTCCGCAGGCGACCACGAGCAGGTCGACGTCCTCGGCATCGGCTTCGGCCCGTCCAACATGGCGCTGGCCGTGGCCCTCGACGAGCTGCCCGACGGGGAGCGCCCGACGGCGGTCTTCCTCGAGAGGCAGCCGACCTCGGCCTGGCACCGGCACATGCTCTTCGAGGACGCGAGCATGCAGGTCGCCTTCGCCAAGGACCTGGTGACCTTCCGCAACCCGCAGAGCCGGTTCAGCTTCCTGCAGTACCTCGTCGACCACGACCGGATCGCCGACTTCTTCAACCGCGGCTCGATGCTGCCGCTGCGCACCGAGTTCTCGGCCTACCTGCAGTGGGCGGCCGCGCAGCTCGACGACTACGTCCGCTACGACAGCACCGTCGTCGGCATCGAGCCGCTCGAGGACGACGGCGTGGTCACCGGATTCCGGGTCGACGCCGAGGTCCGCGGCGTCCGGCAGCAGTACGTCGCCCGCGACGTCGTGCTCGCCGCCGGGCTCCAGCCGCAGCTGCCCGCCGGCGCCGAGCCGGGGCCGCGGGTCTGGCACACCGCGGAGTTCCTGGCCCGGGTGGCCGAGCTGCCGGCCGAGGGCGTCACCGAGCTGGCCGTCGTCGGCGGCGGGCAGAGCGCGGCCGAGGCGGTGCTCTACCTGCACGCGGCGTACCCCGGCGCCACCATCCACTGCGTCCACTCCGGCTACGGCTACGTCACCTCCGACATGACCCCCTACGCCAACCGGATCTTCGACCCCTCCGCCGTGGACGACTACTTCTTCGCCCCGGCCGAGAACCGCCGCGAGCTGTTCGAGCGCCACCACACCACCAACTACTCGGCGGTGAACCCGAACACGATCGACCGGATCTTCGACGCCGACTACGCCGACCGGTGCGCCGGCCGGCAGCGGCTGGTCTGGCACAAGGCGTCCCGGCTCACCGAGCTCCGCGCCGACCGCGACGGCGTCGACCTCGGCATCTCGAGCCTGCTCACCGGCGGCGACGTGTCCGTCCGCGTGGACGCCGTGGTCTGCGGCACCGGCTACCGCGCGCTCGACCCGAGCACCCTGGTCGCCGGCCACGAGCGGCTGCTGGTGCGCGACGAGGACGGGCGGCCGCTGGCGAACCGCGACTACTCCGCGGTGCTCGCGCCCGAGTCGCGCGCGCGGCTGTTCCTGGTCGGCCAGACCAACCACACCCACGGCATCTCCTCGACCCTGCTGTCCAATGTCGCGGTCCGCGCCGGCGAGCTGGCCGACACGATCCGCGAGGCGGCCACGGTGCGCACGGGCGGCGCGGGATGAGTGCGATCGAGGCCGAGGACCTCCGGGCGTCGTACGGCGACGGGGCGGACGCCGAGGTGCTCAAGGGAATCAGCACGTCGATCCCGCGCGGGCGGCTGACGGTGATCGTCGGGCCGAACGGCTCCGGCAAGTCGACCCTGCTGATGACGCTGGCCCGGATCATGGCGCCCAGCGGCGGCGTGGTGCGGGTCGAGGGCCGCGACAGCGCGGGCCTGCGCGGCCGCGAGCTGGCCCGGCTGCTGGCGCTGCTGCCGCAGGAGGCCACCGCGCCCGAGGGCATCCGGGTCTGGGAGCTGGTCAGCCGCGGCCGGCATCCGCACCGCGGGTTCTGGCAGCCGCTCGGCGCCGAGGACCACCGCGCCGTCGAGGAGGCGCTGGAGCTGACCGGCTGCCGTGAGCTCGCGCAGCGCCGGATGGTCGAGCTGTCCGGCGGTCAGCGGCAGCGGGTGTGGATCGCCCTGGCCCTCGCCCAGCGCTCGCCGGTCCTGCTGCTCGACGAGCCGACCGCGCACCTGGACCTCTCGCACGCCCTCGACGTGCTCGACATCGGCGTCCGGCTCACCGCCGCCGGCAAGACCGTGGTCACCGTGCTGCACGACCTCAACCTCGCCGCGCGCTACGCCGACCGGATCATCGTCGTCGACGGCGGGCAGGTCGTCGGCGCCGGAGCGCCGACCGAGGTGATCACGCCGGAGCTGGTGGGCGAGGTGTTCGGCGTCGCGGCGCTCGTCGTACCGGACCCGGAGACGGGCTCGCCGCTCGTTGTCCCGCGCGCCCAGCACGGCCCGGCCGCCGTCCGCGCCGCCGTGGAGGCCGCGACCGACATCGGAGGTGCTGCGTGAGCACGACCCTCACCGCGGACGGCGTGCTGGCGGACCTCGCCGCCGCCGCGCGTCTCGAGATCCACGAGATCGACGGGGAGGACACCCTCTTCGACCTCGGCATCGACTCGGTCCGGCTGATGGCCCTGGTGGAGCGCTGGCGTGGGGCCGGCGCGGACATCGAGTTCAGCGAGCTCGCCGAGAACCCCACCGTCGCCGGCGTCCAGCGCCGGCTGATCCCGAGAATCAAGGAGACACGATGACCCCGACCACCCACGCGCGCGTCCGCCGCCGAGGACCGTTCGTCGCCACCGGTGCTGCACTGGCCGCCGCCGCGCTGGCCTCGACCCTGCTGGCCGGCTGCGGCACCGAGGACGACGCCGACGCCGCCGTACCCGAGATCGCCCCGGCGGCGAAGTGTGACGCCGACGTCGTCGTGGCCGAGGGCGAGGGGACCCGCACCGTCGCCACCGCGTTCGGCGACGTCGAGATCCCCGCCGACCCGCAGCGGGTGGTGGCGCTCGAGGGCGGCGCCGGCCCGGCGCTCGAGTCGGGCGTGGTGCCGGTCGGCATCGCCGACGACTACGCCGAGTCCTACCTGCCCGGGGAGTACGACCAGGTCAAGGACCTGCCGCTCGTGCTCACCCCGACGGCTGGGACTTCGACAAGCTCGCCTCGCTCGAGCCCGACCTGATGATCGGCTTCGTCCGCGGCGGCACCGAGGAGGAGCTCAGCCAGGACAAGGTGCGCGAGTGGAAGCGGCTCAGCAAGCTCGCGCCGACCGTGCTGATCCGGTCCAACGGCTCGGGCCAGACCAAGGACGTCAGCTGCGCGCTGCAGGTCGCGCTCGGCCACGCCGACGACGCGGACGCCGCGAAGCAGGCCTACGAGGACAAGGCCGCCGAGATCCGCGAGAAGTACGCCGACGTGCTCGCCGAGAACACCTTCGTGGCGCTCGACGCCTACGAGGACGAGGTCTCGGTCTTCTCGCCGATCTCCTGGATCGGCGACGTGCTCGCCGACGCCGGAGCGACCCCGCTCCCGCTGGTCGCCGACGAGACCACCGAGAACGCCGCCTTCCTCTCCACCGAGGAGCTGCGCCAGGTCGACGACGCCACCGTCGTCCTCTACTCCGAGACCGTCGACGGCGAGCTCGACCTGGGGGCGGTCGACCTGCAGAAGGCGCCGACGTACGCCGAGCTGACCGCGGTGAAGGCCGGCCACGCGTACGGCGTGCCGTACTTCTTCGCCGACCGCTACGCCACCGGCCTGGAGACCCTGCAGGCGCTCGAGGAGATCCTGCAGGACCTGCAGGGCTGACCATGACGACGACCCGACCGATCGAGCTCACCGAGGCGCAGCAGGGCGTCCTGGCCGCCCAGCTGATCGACCCCTCCTCCGCGGCGTTCACCGTGGGGGAGGCGGTCGTGCTGGAGGCCGGGCCCGGCACCGACCTGGACGACGAGCGGCTCCGTGCCGCCATCGCCCGGGCCTGCGCCGAGGCCACCGGCATGTGGCTCGACCTGTCGGGTGACCCCACGGGGACGGCGGCCGCGCTCCGGTCGCCGTCCGCGGAGGGCGTCGCCGTCGGCCTGATCGACCTGTCCGACCGGGCGGACCCGGACGCGGCCGCCGAGGAGTACCTCGCCGCCGCCATGGCGCAGCCCTTCGACCTCGGCGGCTTCCCGCTGTACGAGCAGACCGTGCTGCGCCTGGGCCCGCGCCGTCGTACCTGGCTGTTCCGGGCGCACCACGTCATCCTCGACGGCTACGCGATCCACCAGGTGATCCGCCGGACGCTGGCGCTGTACGCCTCGACGGACCAGGCGCCGGAGGACGTCGGCTGGGCGCACCCCGACGAGGTCGTCGCCGAGCAGCGCCGCTACCTCGGGAGCGCGGCCTTCGAGCGCGACCGTGCCGCCTGGGCCGAGCGGCTCGCGGGCGAGCCCACGCCGTCGCGGCTGCTGGGCTCCGCGGTGCCCGGCGGGCCGGCCGTGCGCTGCCGGGCCGAGAGCCGGGTCGACGGGCCCTCGGTCGATGCCGCGGCCGCGGCGCTCGACGCGACCTGGGCCGACCTGGCCATGGCCGCCACCGTGCTCCATCTGGCCCGGCACCAGCCCGCGTCCGGTGACGGGCCGGCGGACGTCGTCCTCGGCGTCCCCTCATGAACCGGCTCGGCTCGGCGGCCGCGCGCTGCCCCGCGATGGTGACCAACGTGCTGCCGCTGCGGGTCGCCGTCGACCCGGCCGCCGATCTCGTCACCCTCGTCGACCGGGTCGCGGCCGCCGCGGGCGCCGTGCGCCGGGGCGGCCGCTACCGCGCCGAGCGGCTCCAGCGCGACCTCGGCCTGCTGGTCTCCGGCAACCCGCTCACCCTGGCCGAGCTCAACATCAAGCTCTTCGACGCCCCGGTCGAGGTGCCGGGCGTCGCCGTCACCGTGCGCAACCTCGCCGAGGGCCCGCTCGACGACCTCTCCTTCTCCGTCGGCCGCACGCCCGACGGCGTGATCGGCTGGGTCGCGTCCGGGCCCGCCGGCGCGGCGGAGGACGAGGTCCGCGGACATCTCGATGGCGTGACGGCGCTCTTCGAGGAGCTCGTCGCCGCCGCCGGTACGACGGCGGTCGGCTCGATCGGTGCGTCGGCCCCGGCCGTGATCGAAGGCCCCGCCCTGGGCGCCTGGCCCGACCCCGCGGAGCGCTTCGCGCAGTCCGTCGCCGCCCACCCCGACCGGACCGCCCTCGTCTCCGACGGTACGACGTGGAGCTACCGCGCCCTCGACGAGCGGGTCGCCGCGGAGGCCGGCCGGATCCGGGCCGCCGGTGCCGGGATCGGCGACCTGGTCGCGGTCGACCTGCCGCGCGGAGCGGACTATGTCGTCGCGCTGCTCGCCCTGCACCGGCTCGGCGCGGTCGCCGTGGCGCTGGACGCCGAGTGGCCTGAGACCCGGCGGCGGGAGATGCTCGGCCGGCTGGGGGCGTCGTACACGCTCTCTGGGCTGGGGGAGGTCGCCGGTGACCCGGTGACCGCGCCGGTGCCCGTGCCCGCCGACGCGCTCGCCTACGTCATCCACACCTCCGGCTCGACCGGGTTCCCCAAGGCCGTCGGCATCACCCGCGCCGGACTGGGCCACTTCGTAGCGCACCACGAGCGGGTCGGGCTCTTCGCCGAGGCGCCGGCCGACCGGCCGCTGCGCGTCGCCCAGACCCTCGCGCTCGCCTTCGACGGCAGCTGGGACACGCTCCAAGGCGTGCTGCTGGGCCACGAGGTCCACCTCGTCGACCGCGACACCGGCCGCGACCCGGCGGCCCTCCGCGCGCTCCTCGCCGCCGAGCGGATCGACCTGATCGACACCATGCCGTCCTTCGTCGCGGCGCTCCTCGACGAGGGCCTGCTCGACGACGGGCAGCCCGCACCGAGCCGGATCAGCGTCGGCGGGGAGGCCTGCTCGACCGCCCTCTGGCAGCGGCTGCGCGCCTGTCCCGGGCTGCGGGTGCTCAACCTGTACGGCCCGACCGAGTTCACCGTCGACGCCCTCGGCGCGACCGGCGCCGACACCGACCGGGCCGTCATCGGCCGGCCGCTCGCCGACACCACGGCGCTGGTGCTCGACCGCCACCTCCAGCCGGTTCCGGCGGGCGTGCGCGGCGAGCTCTACCTCGCCGGCGTGCAGGAGGCGCGCGGCTACCTCGGCCAGTCCGGGCTGACCGCCGAGCGCTTCGTCGCCAACCCGTACGGCCCGCCGGGCAGCCGGATGTACCGCACCGGCGACGTCGTCTCGGTCGGCCCCGACGGCCTGGTCCGCTACCACGGCCGCCGCGACGGCCAGGCCAAGATCCGCGGCTTCCGGGTCGAGCCCGCCGAGGTCGAGGCCGCGCTCGCCGCGCTGCCCGGCGTCAGCACGGCCGCCGTCGTGGTCGGCGACCAACGGCTGCTGGGCTACGCCGTCCCCGGACCCGGTACGACGCTCGACGGCGCCACCCTGCGCGCCGCGCTCGCCGAGCGGCTGCCCGCCCACCTCGTGCCGGCGCACGTCGTGGTCCTCGACGCGCTCCCGGTCACCACGACCGGCAAGCTCGACGCGTCGGCCCTCCCGCAGCCCACCGCCGACCCGTCCGCGGCCGGGCGCGCGCCCGCCGGTCCTGCCGAGCAGGCCGTCGCGGCCGCGGTCGCCGAGGTGCTGCCGGAGGCCGGCGAGCTCGGCGCCGACAGCGACTTCTTCGCGCTCGGCGGCGACAGCATCACCGCGATCCGCGCCGTCGCCGCGCTGCGCCGCGCGGGCTGGACGAGCAGCGTGCGCGACGTCTTCCGGCTGCGCACCGTCGCCGGGATCGCGGCCGCCGCGGTCCGTGCCCCCGACGCCGGCTCCGCCGCGCCGACCGCGCCCGCCGCACCCCAGTCGCTCGTCGAGCTGGACGCGAACCAGATGGGCCAGCTCGGCGACCTGCTCGCCCGTCGTACCCGCCGGAAGGCCTCGCTATGACCCAGCCGCTCCTGTGGCCCGTCACCCCGCTCCAGGCGGGACTGGTCGCGCTCGCCCAGCTGCGCGAGCCCGGCGAGGTCGACCCCTACGTCGGCCAGTCCCTGCTGCGGATCGACGGACCGGCCGACCCCGCGGCGCTGGAGCGGGCGGTGGAGACGCTGACCGAGGCGCACCCCAACCTGCGCGCCGGCTTCGGTATGGACCTCGACGTCGACCCGGTGCAGTTCGTCGCCGACGACGTGCCGGTCGACCTCCGGGTCCACCCGCTGGCTCCGGGCGAGGACCCGCGGGCGCTCGCCGCGGCCGAGCTCGCCGAGCCCTTCGACCTCGGCGACCCGCCGCTCGTGCGCTGGCTGCTGCTCCACGACGAGCGGCCGGACGAGCCGTCGTGGCTGGTCCTGACCGCCCACCACGCGGTGCTCGACGGCTGGTCGATGCCGCTGCTCGTCGCCGCCCTGGCCGAGCACCACCGGGCCGTCCTCGCGGGTGCCCCGGCGCCGGCGGCCGCGGCGGACTACAGCCGGTTCCTCGCGTGGGTGGGCGCGCAGCCCGCGGCCGCCGCCGACGCCCACTGGGCCGGGCGGTTCGGCGGACTGGAGCTGACCGGCACCGCCCCGTGGCTGGGCCGTGATCTGGCTGACGCGACGGGGGAGAGCGCCCCGCGTCGTACCTCCCTCCGGGTCGACGGCGACACCGTCGCCCGTCTTCGCGAGCAGGCCGCCGCGGTCGGCACCACGCCCGCGGCCGTCGCGCGTGCCGCCTGGGGATTGACCCTCGACCACCTCGCCGGGATCGCGCCCGGCAGGGGCGCCGCCGTCTTCGCGACGACCGTCTCCGGGCGTCCGGAGGAGGTGCCCGACGCCGACGTGATGATCGGCCTGTTCGCCGACGCCGTGCTCACCGAGGTGCCGGCCACCCCGGGCGCGCCGCTCGCCGACGTCGTCCGCGCGCACCACGACGACTGGCTCGCCTCGCTGCCGTACCAGCACACCGGCCTCCGCGGCTGCTACCGCGCGCTCGGCCGCGAGGAGCTGGCCACCTCGCTGTTCTCCTTCGAGGCCCCGCGCGAGGACGTCGCGCACCCGCTGGGCGGCAGCAGCACCTTCACCCTCGCCGCGACCGTCGACCGCAGCCACTACCCTTGGCCGTCACCGTGGTCGCCGGTCCGCCGGGCGAGCCGTGGCTCCTCGACGTCGAGTACGACGCCGCGCGGGTCGCCACCGCGACCGCCGACCGGGCCGCGGGCGTGCTCGCCGGGCTGCTCCGCGCGTTCGCCGACGACCCGGACCGGCCACTCGCCGAGGTCGACCCGCTCGACGACGCCGAGCGGGAGCGGATCCGCTCGGTCTCCGCGCCGGCCGCCGACCTCGAGGGCGGCACGCCGCCGCCCCTGCTCCCGGACGCCTACGCCGCGACCGTCGCCGCCCACCCGGGCCGCGTCGCGCTCGTCGTCGGGACCCGGAGCCTGACCTTCGCCGAGCTCGACGCCGAGGTCGGCGCCGCGGCTGCGGAGATCCACCGCACCGGCGGCCCGGGCCGGCAGGTGCTGGCGCTGTGCCTGCCGCGCGACGAGCGGATGGTCGTCGGCATCCTGGCCGGCCTCGTCGCGGGCACCGCCGTTCTCCCGATCGACCCGAAGGCGCCGGACGACCGGCGTGCGCAGCTGCTGGAGTCCGCCGGCGCGACGCTGCTGTGGGAGGAGGCCGGGCTGCAGTGCCTGGCCGACCCGCCCGCCGTACCCGCGTCGGAGGCGGAGGCCGCGCAGCGCCACCAGGTCGCCTCGATCGTCTTCACCTCCGGCTCGACCGGCGCGCCCAAGCCGGTCGCCGTCGGCCACGACGCCCTCGCCCACCTGCTGCACCGGCAGGCGCACGACCTCTACCCCGCGGCCGAAGGACCGCTACGGGTCGCGCACACGGCGTCCTTCCACTTCGACGCCCACTGGGACGCCTTCCTCGCGCTGCTCTGCGGCCACGAGCTGCACGTCCTCGACCAGGACACCTTCCTCGACGGGCACGCGCTGGCCGAGTACGTCGCCCGCCACCGGATCGACTACCTCGACTTCACCCCGACCGTGTGGAGCGCGCTGCTGGCCGGCGGTCTTGTCGACGAGGCGCCGCTGCCGCGCACCTGCGTCGTCGGCGGCGAGGCCTTCCCTCCCGCGCTCTGGACCCGGATGCGCGAGCTCGCGAAGCAGTCCGGCGCGCGGGTGGTCAACCTCTACGGGCCGACCGAGGCCTGCGTCGACACCCTCGCGGCCGAGGTCGCCGACCACGACGCGCCGGTCGTGGGCCGCGCGATCGGCGCGACGTCCGCGCTGGTGCTCGACGCACTGCTCCGGCCGGTCCCGGTCGGCACCTGGGGCGAGCTGTACCTCGCCGGACCCCAGCTGGCACTGGGCTATCTCGGCCAGTCCGGTCGGACCGCCGAGCGCTTCGTCGCCCGGCCGGACGGGGCGCCGGGCGAGCGGATGTACCGCACCGGCGACCTCGCGATGATCGACCCGGACTCCGGCGCGCTGCGTCTCGGCGGCCGTACCGACGACCAGATCTCGCTCCACGGCTACCGGATCGAGCCGGGCGAGATCGAGCGGGTGCTGCTCGCGCACGACGAGGTCGCCGAGGCCGCGGTCGTCGCCGTCGAGCACCCGCGGCTGGGCAAGCGACTGGTCGGGTACGTCGTGCCGACCGCCTCGGCAGCGCCTGACCTGACCGGCCTCCTGGCCACGCACTGCGCGGCCACGCTGGCGCGGCACCTGGTCCCCAGCCGGTTCGTCGCCCTCGACCGGCTGCCGCTCACCAGCAACGGCAAGCTCGACAAGCGGGCGCTGCCCCTGCCGCAGTGGGGGCCGAGCACTCCGGAGGTCGAGGAGCTCGCGCAGCAAGCGTCACGAGACCCCGGCGCCGATCCCGCCGCCCTCGTCGCGGTCCGCGAGAGCCTCGCGCGCGCCCTCGGCACCACCGCGGACGCGATCGGCGAGGACGACGACTTCTTCGCCCTCGGCGGCGACAGCATCGCCGCGATCCGGGTCAGCGGGCTGCTCCGCCGGGCCGGCTGGCAGGTCCGCGGCCAGCAGGTGCTCTCGCTGCGCACGCCGCTCGCCATCGCCGGCGCCGTCGTGCCGGTCGCGTCGGCCACCCCGAGCGACGGCCCGGGTGAGGGCCCGACGTCGGGCCCCGCGCTCACCAGCGCCCAGCAGGCCGCGCTCGCCAGTCATGTGGCCGAGGTCCGCGGGTGCGCGGTCGACGCCGTCCTCTGGCTGACGCCCACGCAGCAGGGCATCCTGCTCGACTCCGAGCTGGCGCTGGCCGCGGGCTCGGCCGACCCCTACCGCACCACCGCGACCCTGCGCATCGACGCCACCACCGCGCTGACGCGGGCCGACGTGCAGGCCGCGCTCGACGCCTGGCTGGTACGACACCCGAACCTGGCGATCGGCACCTGGCAGCACGACCTGCCGGAGCCGGTGGCCTTCGTCCCCTCCGAGCGCACCGTCCCGCTGGGCGTCGTCGCCGGCGGTCCCGACCGGGTCGCCGCCGCCGAGGCGGCCGAGCTGGCGCGCGACACCGACTTCGCCGCGGCGCGCCTGGTCGGGGCGACCTGGATCGACACGGGCGCCCCGACGTCGTACCTCGTCGTGTCGATGCACCACCTGCTCACCGACGGCTGGTCCCTGCCGATCCTCGCCGACGACCTCGCCGACCTGCTCGCGGCCGGCCCGCAGCAGCGGGCGGAGCTGGCGGTCGAGGTGCGGCCCGGCTTCGCCGAGCACCTGCGCTGGGTCGCGGGGCTGCGCGAGGAGCAGGACGCCGTCGCCGCGCTGTGGCGCACCGAGCTGGCCGGCCTGGTGCCGCTCCGGCTGCCGGAGCAGTCCGGCGTCGCGCCCGCCCTGCTGGTCGCCGGCCACGCCGACGCCGCCACCACCGCGCGCTGGCGGACCGTGCTCGCCGAGCGCGGGGTCACCTGGGCCGAGGCGGTCCAGGCGGCCTGGGCGCTGGCCTGGGGGGCGGCCACCGGCACCGACGACGTCTGCTTCGGCCTCACCGGCGCCGGGCGCTCCGAGGAGGTCGCCGGCGCGGCCGACATGGTCGGCCTCTTCATCACCACCCGGCCGGTCCGCCTCGCCACCGGCGCGGCGGGGCCGCCGCCGACACCCTGCTCACGAGTGTCCGTACGTCGGCCGAGCGCACCGACCGCGCCCAGCACCTCGGCCTCGGGCTCGCCCAGCGCAGCGCGGGCGGCCCCCTCTTCGACAGCCTGGTCGTGGTGGAGAACTACCCGCGCCCGGACGCCGACGACGACAGGCCCGTGGCCGTCGTACCGCTGTCGGGGCAGGACGGCACCGGCTATCCCGTCACCCTCACCGTGCAGCCGGGGGACCGCCTGGCGTGGGAGGTCGAGGGCCGCCACCCCGAGCTGACCACCGCGCTGCTCGCCGGTCTGGAGGAGGCCTTCGAGGTCGCGCTGGTCGCGCTGCTGGACGACGCGACCGTCCCGGCGCCGGAGTTCCTCTCCGCGCCGCGGCTGCCCGTCCGGCCGGCGCCGCTGGCCCCGCCGGCGGCCGCGACCGCGCCCGTCGAGCGCCCCGCGGACGCCGGGGCGGCGGACGCCCTCGACGCAGCGGCCCGCGCGGCCGCCCGGGTGCTCGGCGTCGACGAGCTCGCGCCGGACGCCGACTTCTTCGCCCACGGCGGCGACTCGATCGCCGCCATCGCCCTCGTCGGCGCGTTGCGTTCGGCCGGCCTGGTGGTCGGCGTGCGCGCGGTCTTCGAGGGACGTACGCCGGCCGGCATCGTCGCGCTCGCCACGACCGCCGCCCGCCCGGCGAGCGCCTCCGGACCGGGCGAGCTGCCGCTGACGCCCGCGCTGTCGTGGTTCGTGCAGCACGCCGAGCCCGCGCGGCGGCAGGGCTTCCAGCAGGTCCTGGTGCTCGCCGTTCCCGCCGACGTCACCGATCAGGCGTGGGCCGAGGCGCTCGACGCCCTGGCCGCCCGCCACGCGGGCCTGCGCCTCGCGCTCCGCGGCGACCGGGCCGAGGTGCTCGAGCACGTGCCCGGCACGGTGCTCGCCGGCGCCGGCGACGACCCGGTCGCGCTGACCCGCCGGCTGGCAGCCGGGATCGACCCCGAGCAGGGCGTCGTGCTCCGCGCCGGACTCGTCCGCAGCGAGGACGCCGAGGACACCGCCCAGCTGGTCCTCGTCGCGCACCACATCGCGGTGGACGCGGTCTCGTGGCGGATCCTCACCGACGACCTCCGCGCGCTGGTCGCGGGCGAGCGCCTTCCCGAGCCCGGCGGCATCCGGGACTGGGCGATGGCCCAGCACGCCGCCGCTCCCCGGCTCGCCGAGCGGATCGACCGCTGGGAGGCGGCGCTGCCCGCCGACGCGCTCGACCTGCGCACGGCTCCGTCGGCCCGGTTGGGCAGCGTCGGCGAGGCCGCCGAGGTCGCCGTCGAGCTGACCGCGGAGGAGACCGACCGCTTCCTCGCCCACACCGCCGCCGGCACGGCGCCGGACCACCTGCTCGTCGCCGCGCTGGCCGCGGCCGCCGGCCGGACCGTCGTCGTCGAGGCCGAGGGCCACGGCCGCGACCTCGAGCTCCCCGACGCAGCCGACCCCGCCGACACCGTGGGCTGGCTGACCGCCACCTGGCCGGTCCCGGTCACCCCCGCCGCCCACCCGGCCGGCACCTTCGCCGCGGCCGCCGCGGCGCTCGACGTCACCGACGGCCCGGAGTACGGCGTCCTGCGCCACCTGCTCCCCGAGGGCCGCGAGCGGCTGGGCGCCCGCGAGGACGCGCACCCGCCGCAGGTGCTGGTCAACTACCTCGGTCGCGAGGCCCTCGGCACCGGTCCGTGGCAGCCCAGCCTCGACAGCGCCGCCGTGGAGAGCGCGCTCGGCCTGCACGACGGGCTCCCGGCGTCCCACCCGCTCGAGCTCAACGCGTACGTCGCCGGCGACCGCCTCGTCGCCCGCTGGCAGGTCGCGTCCGGCGCTGCTCCTGCCGCCCGGGCGCTGGTCGACCGCTGGGCCGAGGAGCTGAGGCAGCTCCTCGCGTGCGGTCCCGACGAGCTCGCCGCCACCCGCACGCCGTACGACGCCGCGGGGATCGGTCCCGACGCGATCACGGCGCTGCTGGCCGAGCACCCCGAGGTCGCCGACGTGGAGGCGCTCTGGCCGCTCACACCGGTGCAGCGGGGCATGTGGTTCCACGCGGTCACCGACGAGGTGGACGGGTACACCAGCGCCGTCGCCCTCGACCTGCACGGCCCGCTCGACGCCGGCCGGCTGCGGCGCGCCCTCGACGCCGTCGTCGCCCGGCACCCGCAGCTCCGGCTCGGGGTGCTGCCCCTCGCCGACGGCGCACCCGTCGCGGTCTCCCGCCGCGACCTGCGCGCCGCCTGGCGCGCGACCGAGGAGCCGTCGCTCGACGACGCCCGGCGGCAGGAGCTGCTGACCGCCCACGAGCGCGAGCCCTTCGAGCTCACGGGTCCGCTGCTGCGCGCGCACCTCGTGCGGCTCGATGCCGAGCACCACCACCTGGTGCTCGCCAACCACCACCTGCTGCTCGACGGCTGGTCGGTGCCGCTGCTGGTCCGCGAGCTGCTGGAGACCTACGTCGCCGACACTGCGCCGAGTGCCGTCCCCGACCCGCGGCGCACCGGCCTCGCCCGGCTCGCCGCCTGGCAGCAGGCCCACCCGGCCGACGCCGAGGCCTGGCGGGACCGGCTGTCCGGTGCCGCGCCGACCCTGCTCGCCGGCCCCGAGGCGGAGCCCGCCGACGCGGCCGTCGTACGCCCGCTCGACGAGGGCTGGCAGGCGGTCGAGCAGGCCGCCCGCGCCGCCGACGTCACCGTCTCCACGCTGGTCACCACCGCCTGGACGGTCGTCCTCGGCGCTCTCACCGGTCACGACGACGTGGTCACCGGCACCGTCGTGGCCGGCCGCCCCGGCGACCTGCCCGGCGCCGACGAGCTACTCGGCATGTTCGTCACCACGCTGCCGGTGCGGGCCCGCTGGGACGCCGCCACGACCGGCGCCGCGCTGCTCGCGCAGGCCGGCGCCGACGCCATCGGCCGGCTCGACGCCGGCCCGGTCGCGCTCGGCGACCTGCACCGCGTGGCCGGCGTGCCGACGCTCTTCGACAGCCTGGTCGTGGTCGAGAACTACCCCCACGACCCCGACGACCAGCCGGCCTCCGCGGCCGGCCTGAGCGTCGGCGCGATCGAGGGCGTGGACGCCACGCACTACCCGCTGTCGCTGACGATGGAGCCCGGCGAGTCCCTCCGGCTGGAGTACGCCGCCGGGGTGCTCGGCGAGCACGCGCCGGCCGTGCTCGACGCGGTCGTCGAGGCCGCCACCGTGCTGGTCACCGAGCTGGACCGCCCGGTCGCCGAGCTCGCCGCCGCGCTGCGCGACCGCCTCGCCCCGGTCGTCGCCACGCTGCCCGCGGCGACGGCGACCGGGCCCGCCGCGGACGGCGCCGTCGACCCGGAGCGGCTCACCGACGTACGCACCGCCTTCGCCACCGCCCTCGGTCTGGCCGACGTCGCGCCCGACGACGACTTCTTCGCCCTCGGCGGCGACAGCATCGTCGCCATGCGCGTGGTCTCGGCCCTGCGCGAGCACGGCCTCGTGGTCCGGCCGAAGGCGCTCTTCTCCGCGCCCACCCCGGTCGGTCTCGCCGCCCTCGTCACCACCGTCACGCCGGCCGAACCCGAGCCCGCCCCCGCTCCCGCGGCGCCGGGCTCGCTGCTCGACTTCGACCCCACGTCCGCCCTCGAGGACCTGCTGAGGAACCCCTGATGAACGACCTGATCGCCGACGTCTGGCCGCTCGCGCCGCTCCAGTCCGGCCTGCTCTTCCACGCCGTGGGGGACGAGTCCGCGCTCGACGTCTACACGATGCAGTCGACGTACGCCTTCCCCGGCGGTGTCGACGCCGCTGCGCTGGAGCGCGCCTGCGGCTCGCTGCTGGAGCGCCACGCCAACCTGCGCGCGGGCTTCTCCCACGAGCGGTTCGAGGTGCCGGTGCAGTTCATCCCGACCGCGGTCACCGTGCCGTGGCGGGCGGTCACCCTCGACGCGGCGAGCCCCGAGGAGGAGACCCGGCGGCTGGAGGCGGTGCAGCGCGAGGAGCGCCAGCGGCGCTTCGACCTGGACCGGCCGCCGCTGATCAGGTTCGTGCTCGTGACGACGCCGTCCGGTGCGGCGTACCTCGTCGTCACCAACCACCACATCCTCGTCGACGGCTGGTCCGACGCGCTGCTCGTCGTCGAGCTGCTGCGCCACTACCGCGCCGGCGGGCGCGACGAGAGCCTGCCGCCGGCGCCGCAGTTCCGCGACTACCTCGCCTGGCTCAAGGCCCAGGACGCCGGCGCCGCCGAGGCGGCCTGGCGCGGAGCGCTGTCCGGGCTCACCGAGGGCACCCTCGTCGGCGAGCGGCCCGACCACGACACCCTGCTGCCCGACGTCGTCGAGCGCGACCTCGACCCCGAGCTGTCCGCGCGGGTCGTCGCCTGGGCGCGTGGGCACGGGCTGACCGTCAACTCGGTCTACGAGACCGTGTGGGCGCTGGTGCTGCGCACCCTCGTCGGCAGCGACGACATCGTCTTCGGCACCACCGTCTCCGGCCGCCCCGCCGACCTGCCCGGCGTCGAGGAGATGGTCGGGCTCTTCCTCAACACCGTGCCGCGGCGGGTGCAGGTCGACAACCGGATCGGTACGGCGGAGCAGGTACGCCGCGTGCACGACCAGCACGCCGACCTGATGGACCACCACCACGTCGGCCTCGGCTCGGTCCAGCAGTGGGCGGGCGTCGGCACCCTCTTCGACACGCTCTACGTCATGCGGAACACGCCGGAGGACGACGCCGCCTTCGACGAGCTGAGCACCGCGGTCGGCCTCGCCGAGATCGACGGCGGCGACGCGACGCACTACCCGCTGACCTTCATCGTCCACCCGGGCGACCCGTACCGGCTGATCCTCAGCTACCAGTCCGACCTCTGCACCGCCGAGCGCGCCGAGGGCCTGCTCGACCTCGCCGCGCGTCTGCTGGCCGGGCTGGTCGACGGGGCGCCGGGCCGCACCGTCGCCGACCTCGAGGGGTACGACGCCGCGGCCTACGACGCCTTCCTCGCGCCGGGTCGCGGCGAGCAGCGGGACCTGCCGCCGGAGTCGCTGGTCGCCCTGCTGGAGCGGACCTGCCGCCAGCACCCGGACCGGACCGCGCTGGTGTGCGGGCCGGACCGTCGTACTTTCGGCGAGCTGTGGGGCCAGGTCGCCGGCGTGGCGACCGCCCTGCGCGACCAGGGCATCGGCCCCGGCGACCTGGTGGCACTCTCCCTGCCGCGGGGCAACGACTTCGTGGCCGCGCTCTTCGGCGTGCTCGCGGCCGGCGCGGCGTACGTCCCGCTCGACCCGCAGCAGCCCGCCGGTCGGCACCGGGCGATCCTCGACGCGGCGGGCGTACGGACGGTGCTCTCCGAGATCGACGTCCCCGCCGCTGACGCCTCGGCCGAGGGGCTGCACCCCGCCTACCGGCACGACGACCTCGCCTACGTCATGTTCACCTCCGGCTCCACCGGCGCGCCCAAGGGCGTGGCGATCGAGCACCGCGGCCTGGTCAACATGCTGCACAACCACCGCCGCCGGATCTTCGAGCCCGCGATCGCGTCGCAGGGGTGGCGCACCTTGAAGGTGGCGCACACGGTCTCCTTCGCCTTCGACATGTCATGGGAGGAGCTGCTCTGGCTCACTGACGGCCACGAGGTGCATGTCCTCGACGAGGAGCTGCGGCGTGACGCAGCCGCCATGACGGCGTACGTCGCGGACACCCGGATCGACGTCGTCAACGTGACTCCGTCGGTGTGCGGCGCGCTGCTCGCGCACGGCCTGCTCGACGACACGGCCGCGCACCGGCCCTGCCTCGTGCTCCTCGGCGGCGAGGCCGTCACCGACGACGTGTGGGCGCAGCTCGTCAACGCGCCCGACGTGCTCGGCTACAACCTCTACGGCCCGACCGAGTACACGATCAACACCCTCGGCGGCGGCACCGACGACAGCCGGACCCCGATCGTCGGCGGGCCGATCGAGAACACCGACGTCTACGTCCTCGACTCCACCCTGCGGCCGGTCGCGGACGGCACGCCCGGCGAGCTGTACGTCAACGGCGTCGGCCTGGCCCGCGGCTACCACGGCCAGGCGGGGCTGACCGCGGACCGCTTCGTCGCCGACCCGTACGGCGCGCCCGGCTCCCGGATGTACCGCACCGGCGACGTGGTCCGCCGCCGTCCGGCAGCCGAGGGTGGGCAGCTCGACTTCATCGGCCGCAGCGACGACCAGGTGAAGATCCGCGGCTACCGCGTCGAGCCCGGCGAGGTGCAGGCCGCGCTGGCCCGGCTCGACGGCGTCGCCCAGGCCGCGGTCGCGGCCCGGCGGATCCCGGGTGGCCCGCTCGCGCTGATCGGCTACGTCGTCGCCGCGGCCGGCACCGACCTGTCCGGCGAGGCGTCCCTCGACGCGCTGCGCTCCCGGCTGCGCGCGGTGCTGCCGGACCACATGGTGCCGACGGCGATCCTCGCCGTCCCGGAGATCCCGCTGACCTCCAACACCAAGCTCGACGTCGCGGCGCTCCCGCTGCCCGACCTCCGCCGAGGTGAGGGGCGGGCGCCGAGGACCGACGTCGAGCGCGGCCTGTGCGAGATCTTCGCGCAGGTGCTCGGCGTCGAGAGCGTCACCATCGACGACGACTTCCACGCCCTCGGCGGGCACTCCCTGCTCGCGATGCGCGCCGTCGGCCTGATCCGCACCCGGTACGACGTCGCGCTCAGCGTCGCCACGCTCACCGCCGCCCCGACCCCGGCGCTCCTCGCCGAGCGGCTCGGCGGCGACGACTTCGACCCGTTCGCACCGCTCCTGCGGCTGGGCAAGGCCGCCCGCGGCAGCACGCTCGCGCCGCTGGTCCTCGTGCACCCGGCCGGCGGGCTCGGCTGGTCCTTCGCGGGGCTCGCCGCCCAGCTCGGCACCGGCCGGGCGTCGTACGCGGTCCAGTCGCCGCGACTCCAGGGCGCCGACGCCACCGGGCTGCCGGCCGACCTCACGGCGTACCGCGACCACGTCCTGCGGCTGCTCGCCCCCGTCGTCGGCGACGCGGTGCACCTCGTGGGCTGGTCGTTCGGCGCCCACGTCGCGCACCTGGTGGCCGGCGAGCTCGAGCGGCGCGGGGTCCGCGTCGCGTCGCTGAGCCTGCTCGACGCCGTACCCGTCGATCCGGCCGTCGGTCCGCTCGACCCGGAGGCCGACCCGGAGGCCGCACGCATGCTGGAGCAGGAGGCGCTCCGCTTCCTGCTCGCCACCTCCGGGCGCGACCTGCCGGAGTGGCTCGAGGAGCCCTACGACGTGGACGACGTGCTGGAGTTCCTCGGCGAGGGCACCAGCGCGTGGGCGGCCTTCGAGCGTGACCACCTGGCGGCGATCCACGCGACCTACCAGTACAGCGTCGGCCTGCTCGGCACCGATGGAGCGGGCGACTACCCCAAGGTGGCCGCCCCGACGTACGTCTTCACGGCCTGGGACGGCCCTGACGGCGACCGGGAGCGCCAGCTCGAGGGCTGGCGCCGGTACGCCGTGGGGCCGATCGCCCAGCACGTCGTGGACGCCGGCCACCACGAGATGACCACCCCCGCCTCGACGTCCCGGATCGCCGCCGTGCTCCGGAGCGCGTTCGAGCAGCGAGAAGGAGAACAGCGATGAACCCGTTCGACGACGACAGCGCCGAGTTCCACGTGCTGCGCAACGACGAGGACCAGCACAGCCTCTGGCCGACCTTCCGGGAGGTCCCGGCCGGCTGGACCAGCGTGCACGGGCCGGTCCCGCGCGCCGAGGCGCTGACCTGGGTCGACGAGAACTGGAGCGACCTGCGCCCGCTGAGCGCCCGCGGCACCCCGTGAAGCTGATCTCGGTGCTTCGGGGGCTCGTCGACTGGTCGGCCCTGGCCATCGACCTGCGCCCGCTGCGGGAGAACCGCCAGTTCCGGCTGCTGTTCACCGGCCGCCTGGTGTCCCTGGCCGGGCTCGGGATGCTGATGGTCGTCTTCTCCTGGCAGATCTACGAGCTCACCGGCTCGTCGCTGCAGGTGGCCCTCGTCAACGCGACCCTCGGCGTCGCGGCCTTCGCCGGCAGCCTGGTCGGCGGGGTCCAGGCCGACCGCGCGGACCGGCGCCGCCTCATCGTGTGGTCGCGCACTGCAGCGGTGCTCGGCTTCGTCGCGCTCGCCGTCAACGCCTCGCTGCCCGAGCCCTCGGTGGCCGTGCTCTACGTCGTCGCGCTCTGGGACGGCGTCGCGGGCGGGTTCAGCTCGACAGCGCTCGCCGCCGCCGTACCCGCTGTGCTGACCCGGCGCCAGATCCCTGCCTCCGGCGCGCTGATGGCGATCAGCATCGACGTCGGCTCGGTCGTCGCGCCGCTGCTCGCCGGCGTGCTGCTCGCGGTCGGCAGCGCCGCGCTCGTCTACTGGGTCGTCGTCGCGGTCAGCCTGCTCAGCCTGGTGTTCCTGCTGGGGCTGCGGCCGATCGTGCCGACGGCCGACGAGTCCGGGCCCGACGACTCCGCCGGGCTCTGGCCCGACCTCGTCGCCGGCGTCCGCTACGCCGCGGGCGACCGGATCGTCGGCGGCGTGCTGCTGCTGGGCTTCGTGCAGATCCTGTTCGCGTCGCCGTACGTGCTGATCCCGGAGTTCATCACCGACGACCTCGGCGGCGGCCCGACCGCCCTCGGCCTGGTCTACAGCGCGCCGGCCGCCGGCGCGCTGGTCGCCACCCTGCTCAGCGGCTGGACCGGCCGGGTACGACGGATCGGGCGGGTCCAGTTCATCGTCTTCACCGCCGCCTGCCTGGCCGTCGCGGGCTTCGGCGCGGCGCCGGCACTCTGGGTCGCGGTCGTCGCGATGGCCGTCGTGGGAGCGATGGACGTGCTCGCCGAGGTGGTCCGGTTCACCATCCTGTCCGAGCGCACGCCCGACCACCTGCGCGGCCGGGTTGCCAGCCTCTGGTCCGCGCAGGGCACCGTCGGCGAGACCCTCGGCGGACCGGCGCTGTCCCTGCTCGCCCGGCCGCTCGGCGCCGGCGGCGCGATCGCGGCCGGCGGCCTGATCGGCGCGGCCGCGACCGCCGCGCTGTGGGCCGGTCTGGCGCCGCTGCGCACCCTGACCCGCGAGCCGGACGACTTCGACGAGCCCGACGAGGTCGATGAAGCTGCCGCCGGCATCCCGGCGGAGACGACGATGGAGGAGATGCCCCGATGACCGAGAGCACCGTGCTCGAGCCGGTTCCCGAGGAGGAGACCGACCGGATCGCGCTGTACCACCACCCGCTGAAGCCGCGGGTCCTCACCGTCACCGCGGTGACCAGGCTCAGCCCGGTCATGGCGCGGGTGCGCTTCACGGGCCCCGACCTGGCCGACTTCGTCACCGTCGCCGCCGAGGACCACGTCAAGCTCTTCTTCGACACCGACGAGGCCGGCGAGCCGCTGCTGCCTGCCGTCGAGGACGACAGGTGGGCGGGCGGGCGCGAGCTCACCTTCCGCGACTACACCGTGCGCGCCTTCGACCGGGAGACGCTGTCCCTCGACATCGACTTCGTGCTGCACGACCACGGCGTCGCCGGGTCGTGGGCCGCCACCGCCGAGCCGGGCATGCGCCTCGGAGCGCTGGGCCCGCGCGGCTCGTTCCGGGTCAAGGACGTCTTCGACTGGTACCTCCTCGCCGTCGACGAGACCGCCCTCCCCGCCGCCGCCCGGTGGCTGGAGTCGCTGCGCCCGGAGGCCCGGGCGTTCGTGTACGTCGAGGTGGACGGCCCCGAGGCCGAGCTGCCGCTGTTCAGCCCGGCCGGCCTGGAGGTCACCTGGCTGCACCGCGGCGGCCGCCCGGCCGGCAGCACCGACCTGATCGAGCGGGCCGTCCGCGGGTTCGACCGCCCGGAGGGCTCCGGCTTCACCTGGGTGGCCGGCGAGACGCTGTCGATCAAGCCGCTGCGCCGGTTCCTCAAGAACGAGCTCGGCCTGGACCGCGACGACTACGACGTCGACGGCTACTGGCGCCGCGGCGAGGCCAACCACGACCACCACGAGGACGACGAGGGCGAGGAGGGCGAGGAGGGCCAGGACGAGGGCCCGCTCGGCGAGGAATGACCGCTGCACCGACGAACGCCCCGGCCGCGGCGCCCGCCGACGTCGTACCCGTCCTGAGGGCACACCCGAGGCCGATGGCCCACCGCTGGTGGGCCGTCGGCCTGCTGGCGCTGCTCGGGTGCCTCGTCGTGGCGAGCCTCTTCGTCGGCTCCGAGTCGCTGTCGCCCGCGCGGGTCTGGGCCTCGCTGACCGGGAGCGGAGCGTCCGACGAGGACGCCATCGTGCACGGGCTGCGGGTGCCGCGGACGGTCCTCGGCGTGCTGCTCGGCGCCGCGCTCGGCCTCGCCGGCGCGCTCAGCCAGGAGCACACCCGCAACCCGCTCGCCGACCCCGGACTGCTCGGCGTCACCGCCGGGGCCGCGACCGGCGTCGTGGTGGCGATCATGGCGTTCGGGCTGACCTCGGTGGGGGAGTACCTCTGGTTCGCGCTCGCCGGCGCCCTGCTCGCGGCCTTCCTGGTGCTCGGCATCGCCGCCCGGATCACCGTCTTCGTGGCCGCCACGACCGTGGTGCTGACCGGCTCCATCGTGACCGCGCTGCTCGGCTCGATCTCGTCGATCGCGGTGCTGCTCGACCGCACGGTCGCCGACGTCTTCCGGTACTGGACCGTCGGCTCGCTCGCCGGCCGCGACTTCGGCGTCGTCGGCTCGGTCACCCCGCTGCTCGCGATCGGGCTGGTGCTCGCCGCGCTCAACCTGCCCGCGCTCAACCCGCTCGCGCTCGGCGACGTCAGCGCGCAGAGCCTCGGCCGCAATGTCGGCAGGGACCGGCTGATCGGCCTGACGTCGGTGGCCTGCCTCGCCGCGGCAGCCACCGCGGCCTGCGGGTCGGTGGCCTTCCTCGGGCTGCTGGTGCCGCACGTCGCGCGTACCCTCGCCGGCGCGAACCGCACCTGGGCCGCCGTCCTCTCCGTCCCCGTCGGCGGCTGCATCGTGTTGGTCGCCGACATGGCGGGCCGGGTCATGCTCGCCCACTCGGAGGTGCCGGTCGGGATCGTGCTGGCCCTCGTCGGCACGCCCGCGTTCGTGCTGATCGCCCGGCGGAAGGTCCACGAGTGAGCAGCACCCCCGTCGCGGTGCTCGCCCGTCGCCGGCAGCTCACCGAGGCCGCCGTGGCGACCGCCCTGGTGCTGCTCGCCGCCGGTCTGGTGCTGCTGTCGCTGTGCGCCGGCGAGGACTGGCTGACCCCTCGCGAGGTGTACGACGCCCTCGTCGCCCCGCTCGCCAACGCCGACAGCTTCCGGGTGGAGGAGGTGCGCGCCCCGCGTGCGTTCGGTGCCGTCGTCGCCGGCTTCGGGCTGGGCGTGGCGGGCGTGGTCACCCAGTCCGTGCTGCGCAACCCGCTCGCCAGCCCCGACATCATCGGCGTCACCGCCGGCGCGGGAGCCGCCGCCGTGGTGATCCTGGCCGGTGGCTCCGGCCTCGCCTTCGCGACCGGCGCTTCGCTGGCCACCGCCGCCGTCGCCGGCGGGCTGCTCGCCGGCGTGCTGGTGATCGCCCTCGCCTGGAGCCGCGACCCCGGCCGCCCGGGCCTGCGGCCCGGCCGCGTCGTCCTGGTCGGCCTCGGCGTCAACGCCGGCCTGGGCGCGCTGAGCTACTGGCTGCTGCTCCGCGCCGACGTACCGGACCTGACGGCCGCGCTGATCTGGCTCTCCGGCAGCCTCGGCCAGTCCTACTACGCCGTCTCCGTGCCCGCCGCCGTCGTGGTCGTCGTGGTGAGCGCCGTCCTCGTCACGAGCCAGCGCTGGCTGGGCCTGCTCCGCTTCGACGACGTCACCATCCGCTCGCTCGGCGTCGCCCCCGCCCGCGCGCAGCTGCTCCAGATCGCGCTCGCCGTCGTCGCCGCCTCCGCCGCGACCGCGGTCGGCGGCCCGATTGGCTTCGTCGCCTTCGTGGCCCCCAGATCGCCTGGCGGCTCACCCGCAGCGGCAGCCCGTCGCCCTTGACCGCCGGCCTCGTCGGCGCCGTGATCGTGCTCGCCGCCGACCTGCTCGGCCGCGTGGCCTTCCCGGTCAACCTGCCGGTCGGGCTGGTGACCGCCGCCTGCGGTGGGCCGTTCCTGCTGTGGCTGCTCGTGCGGGGCTCCCCGCGGTGAGCCGCTCTCCCCGGCTCGTCCGACGAGCTCGACCGGTCGCGGTCAGCCGACCGCGATCACCCCGGCCACGAGAACCCCGGGCGGCAGGTCGAGCAGCCGCTCCCACGCACGGTCGTCGTATCCCATCACGGGACACGCGGCGAGCCCGAGCGAGGTCGCGACCAGGAGCGTGCTCTGCAGCGCCGCCCCGGCGTCGAGATGCAGGGTGCGGTAGTGGCGGGGCGGATAGCGCACGAGGGTGGAGTCGAGGTCGATGCCGAGCGCGAGCCAGACCGGAGCCCGGGCCGCGAAGGGCGGCTGGTCGAGTGCGGCGGCGAGGTACCCGGTCGGATCGCCGGCGCGTACCGCGGCCAGCCCGGGCAGGGGCAGGCGCAGGTCCGCACGATGCACGCCGGGCGCCAGCTCGCCCGGCCCGCGCACGACGAGGGAGGGGACGACCGAGGGCAGGCCACCCGCCCGCGGAGCGGTGCCGACCCCGAGGAGGAGCAGGCTCGCCAGGTCGGTGAGCGCAGGCTGGCGCCGCCCGAACGCGTAGCGCGAACGGCGCTCCAGCAGGACCTCCTGGAGCCCGCGGTCGACCCGTCGCGGCGGCGGCAGCCGGAGCGTCGTACCGCCAGGGGCGAGCGGAGGCAGCAGCGCGGGGTCGGGCTGTCGAGGGACGGCGGTCGCGTTGAGCGCGTCGTGGACGGCGCGGACCCGGGCGCGGTCGCTCATCGCGCCACGAACAGGGGCCGGCCGCTGACCGGGTCGTCGAGGACGACGGCGTCGATGTCGAAGACGGCCCGCAACACCCCGGCCGTCAGCACCTGGGCGGGAGTCCCATCGGCATGCACCCGCCCGTCCCGCAGGGCCACGACGCGGTCGGCGTAGCGCGCGGCCTGGTTGAGGTCGTGCAGCACCATCACCACGGTGATGTCCTGCTCGTCCCGCAGCCGGCCGACCAGGCGCATGAGATCGATCTGGTGGCGTACGTCGAGGTAGGTGGTGGGCTCGTCGAGGAGCAGCACGCCGGTCTCCTGGGCCAGGGTCATCGCGATCCAGGCGCGCTGGCGCTCCCCGCCGGAGAGCGCGTCGAGGCGGCGGTCGGCGAGCGCGGTGAGCCCGGTCAGGTCCAGGGCCCGCCGCAGCGCCTCGTCGTCGCGGCGCCGGAGCATGGACCACGGACCGCGCTGCGGGTAGCGGCCCTGCTCGACCAGCTCGCGGACCGTCGCCCCGACCGGCGCCACGGCGGTCTGCGGCAGGACGCCGAGCCGACGGGCGATCTCGCGCGAGGACTGCGTGGTCATCGGCCTGCCGTCGAGCAGCACCTCGCCGCCGTGGCGGGGCAGCACCCGAGCCAGGGTCATCAGCAGCGTCGACTTGCCCGAGCCGTTGGGGCCGACGAGCGCGGTGATGGTGCCCGGCGCGATCTCCAGGCTGAGGTCGGGTACGACGACTCGGCGGCGGTGCCCGGCCACGAGATCGTGCGCGGACAGGACGGGAGCGGTCACGGGCGGTTCCCCCTGCGGACGAGGCTGATCAGGACGGGTGCGCCGACCAGCGCGGTGACCGCGCCGACCGGCACGCCGGCGATGTCGGTCGCGAGGCCGGGGAGCCGGACGGTCACCGAGAACGCCGCCAGGTCGGCGAGGCTGAGCAGGACGGCGCCGAGCGTGGCGCTCACCGGGACGAGCAGCCGGTGGTCGGTGCCGACGAGGAGCCGGCCGACGTGGGGCGCGACCAGTCCGACGAAGGCGACGGCGCCCGCGGCGGCGATCGCGGCGGCCGCAGCGGTCACGGCGACCAGCAGGACGACCGCCAGGAACGGCCCCGTGCGCAGGCCGAGCCCGATGGCGGCCGGATCGCCGAGGGCCCAGACGTTGAGCCGCGAGGACAGGGCACATGCCAGGGGCAGCAGGACGGCCACCCACGGCCACAGCTGCGCCCAGTCGTGCGGTGTGCGGGCGTTGAGGGAGCCGATCAGCCACCGCAGCACCACGCCCATCGGTGCCGAGTCGACGACCAGGAGCAGCGAGGTCGCCGCCGAGAGCACGGCCCGAGCAGCACTCCGGCCACGGCCAGCGAGCGGCGCCCCACGGCGTACAGGATCGCGCCGGTCGCCAGCGCGCCGGCCAGGGCGGCCGGATAGGCCAGGGCATGGCCCGGCCACAGCACGAGGGAGCCGGTCACGGCCAGCGCTGCTCCGGCGCCGACGCCGGTGGTCGCGGGCTCGGCGAGCGGGTTGCGGACCACCGCCTGGACCAGCACGCCGGCCACGGCCAGCAGGGCCCCGGCGGCGAGCCCGACCAGGACCCGCGGGAGCCGGTAGTCGAGCACGATCACCTGGTACGCCGGATGGCTGGCGCGACCGGTCAGCGCCCGGAAGACCTCGCCGGCCGGCAGGTCGGAGCGGCCGATGAACAGATGGGCCAGCACGAGGGCGACGCCGGCCAGCACGCCGCCGGCCACCACGGCCCCGGCGCGTCCGGCCGGTCGCACCCGTCGCGCAGCCGTCATCGGGGCACCGGCGCGGGCCGGCGGAGGAGAAGGAGCGCCGGGACGCCGACCAGTGTGGTGGCGATCCCGACCGGGATCTCGACCGGGTAGAGCAGCCGGCGCGAGGCGAGGTCGGCCGCCATCAGCAGCACGCCGCCGACCACCGCGACGAGCGGGAGCACGCGCCGTGTGCTCGTCGTACCGGTCATCCGCCGGGCGATGTGCGGCGCCAGCAGCGCCACGAAGGCGACCGGCCCGCAGACGGCGGCGACCGCCGCGGCGAGGACGGCCGCGATCGCGACTGCGAGGACCCGGGTCGGCGCCACGGGTACGCCCAGCCCCGCGGCGACGTCGTCGCCGAGGGTCAGCGCCTCGACCCGCCGGCGCAGCAGCCAGGCGACGGCGAGGCCGGCCGCGACGAACGGGAGCACGGTCAGCAGGTGGGGCCAGCCGCGGGCGGCCAGGCTGCCGAGCAGGTACCGGAAGAGGACGACCACATTGCCCTGTGTGCCGAGGCCGACGATCGCGACCACGAGACCGCCGCACGCAGCGGACATCGCTGCGCCGACCAGGACCACGCCCGCGGGGTCGCGGGTGCGCCCGATCGCGAGCAGCACGAGGGTGCCGGCCACGAGGGCGCCGCCGAGCGCGAGCCACGGCTGGAGCGCGAGCGGGACGCCCAGGCCGAGGACGACGATCGTCGCGACCACGACGGCGGCGCCGGAGGAGACGCCCAGCAGCTCGGGGCCGGCGATGGGATTGCGCAGGGCGTCTTGCAGCAGCAGTCCGGCGACGCCGAGGCCGGCTCCGGCGACGAGGCCCAGCAGGGCGCGAGGGAGCCGGACCGCCGTGACCGTCACCCGCAGGGGGTGTTCCGGGTCCATCAGGGCCGCGACGGCGGTCGCGGGGCCGAGCGCCGGCTCGCCGAGGCACAGGGCGGCGAGGAGGCAGCACGCTGCGACGCAGACGACGATCCCGACGACGAGGCGGGTGCGACCGGTCGCTGTCGAATTGGGAATGATTATCATTTCGATTCCATCGTTCCCCAGAGGAGAATCCATGCGCAAGTCCACCCGCCTCGCCGCTCTGGCGCCGGCCGCCCTGCTCGCCGCCTCGCTGCTCGCCGCCTGCGGCGCCTCGGACGCCGCCGACGAGGCCGACGCCGCCGACGCGGCCCGCCCGCCGTCGGGATCGATCACGGTCACCGACGACACCGGCACCGAGATCACCCTCGACGCCCCCGCGACCCGGATCGCCTGCCTCACCATGATCTGCGTCGACGCGCTGACCGAGGTCGGCATCACGCCGGTGGCCTACCGCGAGGCCCTGGCCCTCGACGAGCGGTACGCCGGGCCCGACGCCGACATGCGCGAGATCACCGGCGGCTTCGGCGAGGAGAACGTCGAGGACATCGCGCTGGCGACGCCCGACCTGGTCATCGGGCTCGCCGGCGCCCAGGACGGGCTGCGCGCCGCGGTCGAGGCGCACGCACCCCTCTTCCTCGTCGAGCCCCGCTCCTGGCGGGACTCGGTCGCCTTCCTGCGCACCGTCGGCGAGCTCACGGGGACCGAGGATGCCGCTGAGGAGAGGGCGAGCGGCTTCGTCGAGCGCGTCGAGGCCGCGGCGGAGAACCGTAGCGAGCTCACGACGCTGTCCATGTACGGCGAGCCGGGAAGTCTCGGCGTGGACTCGGTCGAGACCCCTGTCGGCTCCCTTCTCGCCGAGGTCAGCGACTATCCGTGGCCCGCGGGCGACGACCCGTTCGCCAGCGTGGCCGTGGAGCAGATCGCGGCGGTCGACCCGGACGTGATCTTCGCGCAGGCGTTCTCGCCCTCCGTGGACACCGAGCCGCTGGGCGAGCGCCTCGCCGCCGACCCGATCTGGGCGGGACTGGGCGCGGCGCGCGCGGGCCGCGTGGTCGAGGTCGAGGCCGCGGTCTGGGCCACCGGCCGCGGCACGATCTCGCTCGGCCTGGTGCTCGACGCCGTCGAGAAGAATCTCTCGAAATAAGATTGAGAATCATTCTCATTATAGATACAGTCCCGACCGCGGCCCCGTTCCGTGGGTCGCGCACCCTGCAAGCAAGGAGAGAGCCATGAACGAGTTCTTCACCCCGGTCGGCCAGCGGGCCCAGCTGTCCACCCACAGCGCCGGTCACAGCAACGCCCTCGTCGAGAACCCCTTCGACGAGGTCGAGGCCACCGAGGGCGACTGACCCACCGGTCCATCCGTCGGCCCCCGCGTGTCTCAGGTGCGCGGGGGCCGACCCCTTCGACGAGGTCCCCATGAACCCCACCCCCACCCCGCCGAGCCTGCACCGGCTGCCCGCCTCGGTCCGGCTGCGTCCCGACGTCGCGCTCTACGCCACCGGCGACGGGCACGTGCTGCTCGCCGGCGATGTCCACCACCACGTGCGACTCGACGACGCCGACCTGCAGGCGCTGCTCGACGCGCTGCTCCTCGGCGACGAGCCCCGGCCGCCGCAGGCGCGCGCGGCCCTCGCCTCCCTGGTCGACGCCGGCCTGGCCGACCCGGCGCCGGTCCGGGTCGACGTGGCCGGCGACGGTGTGCTCGCCACCGCGCTGCGCGCCGCGCTCCTGCGGATGGGCGCCGGCATCGAGGCCGGAGGCACGCCCGTCGCCGCCCTCGACGACGACCGGCCCCTCGCCCGCCTGCCGGCCACCACCGCCGCCTGCTGGGCGAGCGGACACCGGGTCGTGCTGTCCCCGCCCGCCGTCCCGGCCGCACAGGTCGCGGCCCGTCACCGCGCGGCGACCGTGCACCGCGACGCCGACCGGCGCGTCGTGCCCGCTCCGGGTGCGCGGGGCGTCCGCTCGGCCGTCAGCGCCCTGACCGGCGCCGGGCTCGAGCTGGCCGCCGTCCAGGTCGCCGCCGAGCTGCTCCGCGCCGAGCGCCCCGCCCACGAGGCGGTCGTGGTCGACCTGGTCGCGCTCACCATCAGTCGCCACCCGGTGCTGCCGGTGCCGGCCGCGCCGCGATGAGGAGCCGGCAGGTCCGCGTCGGCGGGCTGGCCACCTACGCCTGGCTGCCCGACGGGCCGCCGCGGGCGGTGCTCGTCTGCCGCACGCCGTACGGCGCCGCGCAGCACGTCGGCGAGGCGCACGGCTGGACCTCCCGGGGCATCGGCCTCGTCGTGCAGGACGTCCGCGGGCGGCACGCCTCGCCGGGCCGGTTCGATCCGTACGCCGAGAACGGCTGCTCCGACGGACCCGACCTCCTGGCGTGGGTCCGGTCCTGGGCCGCGGCCCCGGTGATCCTGATGGGCACGTCGTACGGCGCGCACACCGCGCTCGCGACCGCGCTGACGACGCCGCCGGACGGCGTCGTCGTCGCCGTGCCCGCGCTCGGGCTCGGCGAGACCGCCCGGACCCGCGGCGGCGTGCTGCAGCTGGCCTCCCGGCTGGGCTGGTGGTTGGCGCAGGACGTGAGGCGACCGTGGGCCGAGGTCGTCGCGGCCCGCCGCCGCGACGCCGAGCGCGCGGCGGCCGTGTCCCGGGTCGCGTGCCCGCTGCTGGTGATCGGCGGCACCGACGACCACTTCGCCCACGACACCGTCGACCTGTGGGCGGCCTGGGGCGGTCCGTCCCGGCTGGTGCTCGGACCGTGGGACCACGGCCTGGCCGGCGCGGGCCGGGCCCGTCGGATCCTCGACTGGCTCGGCACCGTCCTCGACGGCGCGCCGGCCAGTGGCGCGACCACGATCGACCGCGCCGGGGCGGTCCGCGACGCCCCGCCGGCGTTGGCGTCGGTCCGGCTGGCCGCCACCGGCCCGGCCGCGCAGTGGTGCGCCTCGCTCGTCGTACGCCGCCCCGACGGCACCGCTCGCGAGGTGGCCCACGGCGCCGCCTTCGGCGACCGGATCACCCTCGGTCCCGTCGTGCTCACCGACGACGAGCGCGCCGCGCTCGCCCTCCGCGTCACCCCCGACGACTTCCCCCGCTACGCCCGCCCGCACCGGCCGCCGCTGCCGGTCCCGGATCACCGCCTGGAGCTCTCCGCATGACCAGCCTGCCCGTCGACGCCCTCGTCGATCCCCACTTCGGCCTGGTCACCGGGCTGCACCCCGTGGAACGGCTCGAGGGCCTGCCGCCGGCATACGTCGGCATCACCGCCGAGGTCGCCGACTCCCGCGTCCATGGCAACTGGCCGAGCGACCGGGTCTCGCTGGGGACCACCTTCGGCGACCCTGAGGGTGCCCGGATCGCCGCGATCGGCGAGGCGGTCGAGCGCTACTGCGGCAACTACGTCCCCGACGGCGTGCGCCGCGGCTCGGCGCGCGAGCTGGCGGCGGCCGGGCACCGCCTGCTCGGGCCGGAGGACCTGCGCTTCTTCGCGGACTGGCAGCACGACCGGGCCGGCTTCCCCTTCGCCCGGTTCACCGAGGACGTCGCGATCGCCTGGGTCGAGGGACGCGGAGACGACGGACCGGTGCTCGTGCCCGCGTCCTGGGCTCACCTCAACTGGCGCACCGGCTCCCGCCGCCGCGACGCCTTCCTCCACCACGTCAACTACGCCGGCATCGCGACCGGCCAGGACGTCGAGGACGCCACCCGGCGGGGTCTGCTCGAGCTGGTCGAGCGCGACTCCCTGTCGCTGTGGTGGCATCTCCGGCTGCCGGCCCCCGGCATCGACCCGGCCACCGTCCCCGGCCTGCTGGACCACCTGGCCGGCTCGCGACTCGAGCTCCACCTGCTGGCGCTGCCGGCCTGGTTCGGCGTACCGGTGGTCGCCGCCGTGGTCCACGACGCCGTGACCGGGATCGTCGCGGGCGGCTTCTCCGCCAAGCTCGACCCCGCGGAGACGGCGATCAAGGCGACCCTGGAAGCGATCCACAGCTGGGTCTTCACCCAGGGCCTGCTCGAGGCCGACGGCTGGGTCTTCGACGCGGTGCGGGCCGGGATCCTCTCCGAGGGCCTCTACCTGCCCCACCGCCCCGATCGCGACTACCTCGCGGTGTCCGGGGAGCAGTGTGCCGCGGTCCGCGACCTCGGCGCGCAGGCCCAGGTCTGGCTCGACCCCGCCGTCCAGCGCGCGCTGCTGCCGCGGTTCACCGAGCCGTCCGCCACGGTCGGCCTGGACGAGCT
Source organism: Nocardioides humi (assembly GCF_006494775.1). Classification (NCBI taxonomy): domain Bacteria; kingdom Bacillati; phylum Actinomycetota; class Actinomycetes; order Propionibacteriales; family Nocardioidaceae; genus Nocardioides; species Nocardioides humi. The sequence goes on from NZ_CP041146.1 coordinate 3,444,969, forward strand.
GCCCACCGGCACCGAGCCGGGACTGCGGGCGGCACTCGCCGCCGCGGGCCACGAGGTGGTCGTCTGCGACCTCACCACTCCCGACATCGCGCTCACCCCGCTGCGCGTGGTGCGGGTCTGCGCCCGCGGCCTGGTCCCCAACGCGCCGGCGGCCTTCCCCTACTACGGGCTGCCGCGCTGGAGCCAGGTCGCCGGGCGGCCGCCCACCCCGGACTCCCTGCTCCTGCTGCCCCCGCCGAGCCTGTGACCTCCCCCCGGACCGGCGCCCTCGCCGACCCGACGTACCGCCGCTTCCTCGCGGCGCGGACGGTCGCCATGGCGGGCAACGCCCTCACGATGGTGGCGCTCCCCGTCCTCGTCTACCGGCTCACCGGCAGCGCGACGCTCACCGCCCTGATCGCGGCCGCCGAGACCGCGCCGTACCTCGTCGTCGGGCTGCCCGCGGGCGCCCTGGTCGATCGGTGGAACCGTCGCCGGGTGCTCGTCGTCACGGGTGCCCTCAGCGGGCTCGGGCTGCTCACCGTCCCGGCGGCGGACCTGCTCGGCATCCTGACTTTCGCGCAGCTGCTGGCGGTCGCCCTCGCGATCTCGACGCTCTTCGTGTTCGCCGACGCCGCGTCCTTCGGACTCGTCCCGCAGATGGTCGGTCGCGGCCGGGTCGCCTCGGCCACCTCGACCCTCGTCACCGTGGGTACGGCGATCGGGCTGGTCGGCCCGCTGATCGCCGGCGTGCTCGTCACCACCACCTCGCCGGCGCTCGTGCTCGGGCTCGACGGCCTCGGCTACCTGCTGGCCTCGGCCGTCGTCTCCCGGCTGCGCTGGGCCGGCAGCGAGACGACACCGGAGCCGGTCGCCGGCCGGCGCCTGCGCCGCGAGGTCGGCGACGGCCTCCGCTTCATCTGGTCCGTCCCGGTCGTGCGCTGGCTGACGGTCCTGGGCACCGGCGCCAGCCTGGCGGGCGGCGCGGCCTCCGGCCTCCTGGTCGTGGTCGGCGTGGAGCAGCTCGGCCTCGCCTCCGACTCCCCGGCGCTCGGCTGGCTGTTCGCCGCCGGCGCCCTCGGGACCTTCGTGGCGAGCCTCGCCCTGCCGCGGGTGCAGCGGCGCTGGGGCGTCGGTGCGATCACCACGTCGGGGTACGCCGTGGCGCTCGCCGCCCTGCTCGCCCTCTCCGCGGCCTCGTCGGTGCCGCTCGCCCTGGTGCTGCTCGCCGTCCTGAACTTCGCGATGACCTCGTTGATCGTCAACGGCATCGTCACCCGCCAGGTCGTCACTCCCGACCACCTCCAGTCCCGGGTGAACACGACCGCGCGACTGATCGCCTGGGGCGGCAGCCCCCTCGGTGCCGCGCTCGCCGGCGTGGTCGCCGGCGCGGCCGGCACCGAGTGGGCCCTGCGCGCGGCATCGGCCGGGCTGCTGGTCAGCCTGGTGGGCGCGGTCGTGGTCGGCGTACCTCGGTTCGGTCGTCTCGACGCGCTACGCGTGCCTTCCGCGCCGGTCTCCTCGTGATCCCGTGAGTCCGTGAGGGCGCGTGAGCCCGTGAGGCGGAGTTGACGAGAGGAAACCTCCGGACGCCCCGGGCCGAAACCGCGGCCGCCGACGCTGAGGGACGACCACCCGGACCTCCGTCCCTGCCAGGAGCCTGCGATGACCCTGACCAGTCCACGTGGCGGCGACCTCGCCGCCCGCGCGCCCGAAGCGACCCCGCACCGTCGCAGGGGCCGGTGGATCGACGACTGGCGTCCCGAGGACCCGGCGTTCTGGGAGTCGACCGGCGCGCCGATCGCCCGGCGCAACCTGGTCTGGTCGATCTTCGCCGAGCACCTCGGGTTCTCGGTGTGGCTGATCTGGAGCGTGAGCTCGGCGTTCCTGGTCGCGCAGGGGTTCGCCTTCACGCCGCAGCAGCTGTTCTTCCTGGTGGCGATCCCTAACCTCGTCGGTGCGCTGATCCGGGTGCCGTACACGCTGGCGGTCGGCCGGTTCGGCGGCCGGAACTGGACGATCGTGAGCGCCGGGCTGCTGCTCGTCCCGACGCTCGGCTTCGCGTACGCCGTCACGCGGCCCGGCACGCCGTACTGGATGTTCTGCGTGATCGCCGCGACCGCCGGCTTCGGCGGCGGCAACTTCGCCAGCTCGATGGCGAACATCAACTTCTTCTACCCCGCCCGGCTCAAGGGCGCCGCGCTCGGCCTCAACGCCGCGGGCGGCAACCTCGGCGTCGCGATCATCCAGCTGTTCCTGCCGGTGATCGTCGGCGGCGCGGGCGTCTTCGGCCTGGTCAGGGCGAGTGAGGGCGGGATCCACCTGGAGCGGGCGGCCTGGGTGTACGCCGGCCTCGCGGTCGTCGCCGTGCTCGCAGCGCTGCTGTGCATGGACAACCTGTCCAACGCGCGCACCGACACCCGCCAGCAGCTCGGCGTACTGAAGCACCGGCACACCTGGGTGATGGCGTTCCTCTACATCGGCACCTTCGGCTCGTTCATCGGCTACTCCGCCGCGATGCCGCTGCTGATCAAGCTCAACTTCTGGCACCAGGCCGGCCCGATGGCGCCGGGGATCGGCATCAACTTCGCCTACTACGCCTTCCTCGGCGCCCTCGTCGGCTCCGTCACCCGCCCGCTCGGCGGCCACCTCGCCGACCGGTTCGGCGGCGCCCGGGTCACGCTGGCGGCCTTCGCCGGACTGGTCCTCGGCACCCTCGGGATCCTCGGCACCCTGTCGCTGCTGACCCCGATCCCGGCCGCCGAAGGCGCCGCGCAGACCGCGGCCGTCGACGCCAACGCCGCGGTCTTCCCGCTGTTCCTCGGCGTCTTCCTGCTGGTGTTCGCCTGCACGGGCATCGGCAACGGGTCGACGTACAAGATGATCCCCGCGATCCACCGCACCGACGCGGTCCTCGCCACCACCGCCGACACCCCGAGCGCGAGCTCGCCCTCCTCGACGGCACCAAGCGGTCCTCCGCCGCGGTCGGCATCATCGGCGCCGTCGGCGCGATCGGCGGCTTCCTCATCCCGATCACGTTCAACAGCCCGTGGGTCAGCGAGCCGCTCGGCGCCACCCGCAGCGCCTTCGCGGTCTTCACCGCGTTCTACGTCGTGTGCGCCGCCGTCACCTGGGCGGTCTACTGCCGCCGCGGCCGGAGGTACGCCGACGCCGGAGTCTGAGGGGCGCCCCATGCGAATTCGTCGCGATTCGGGCCGTTCCGCGACGAATTCGCATGGGGCGCCGTCCCGGTCAGATCACGCCGAGCGCCAGCATCGCGTCCGCGACCCGGATGAATCCGGCGATGTTGGCGCCGGCGACGTAGTTGCCGGGTGCGCCGTAGGTCTCGGCGGTCTCGAGGCAGCGGGCGTGGATGCCGACCATGATGTCCTCGAGCCGCTCCTCGGTGTGGGCGAAGCTCCACGAGTCGCGGGAGGCGTTCTGCTGCATCTCCAGGGCGCTCGTGGCCACGCCGCCGGCGTTGGCGGCCTTGCCCGGGGCGAAGGCGACGCCGGCCTCGGTGAGGACCTTCACGGCCGCGGGGGTGCAGGGCATGTTGGCGCCCTCCGCGACGACCGTGCAGCCGTTGCGGACCAGGGCCAGCGCGTGGTCGCCGTCCAGCTCGTTCTGGGTCGCGCAGGGGAGCGCGATGTCGCAGGGCACGTCCCAGACGGAGGTGCCGGGGGCGGAGGCCGCGGCGACGAAGCGGGCCGACTCCCGCGCCTCGGCGTACGACGACAGGCGCTCCCGGCGCACCTCCTTGACCTCCTTGAGCAGGTCGAGGTCGAGTCCCTTCTCGTCGACGACGTACCCGCTGGAGTCGGAGCACGCGACGACGGACGCGCCGAGCGCGGCGGCCTTCTCGGCGGCGTAGATCGCGACATTGCCGGAGCCCGACACGATCACGGTCTTGCCCTCGAAGGAGCTGCCGCGCGCCTTGAGGATCTCGTTGGCGAAGTAGACGGTGCCGTAGCCGGTGGCCTCGGTGCGGACCAGCGAGCCGCCCCAGCCGATGCCCTTGCCGGTGAGGACGCCGGACTCGTAGCGGTTGGTGATCCGCTTGTACTGCCCGAACAGGTAGCCGATCTCTCGGCCGCCGACGCCGATGTCACCGGCGGGGACGTCGGTGTACTCGCCGATGTGGCGGTACAGCTCGGTCATGAAGGACTGGCAGAAGCGCATCACCTCGGCGTCGCTGCGGCCCTTGGGGTCGAAGTCGGAGCCGCCCTTGCCGCCGCCGATGGGCATGCCGGTGAGCGCGTTCTTGAAGATCTGCTCGAAGCCGAGGAACTTCACGATGCCGAGGTAGACCGACGGGTGGAAGCGCAGGCCGCCCTTGTAGGGCCCGAGCGCGGAGTTGAACTCGACCCGGAAGCCGCGGTTGAGCTGCACCTGCCCGGCGTCGTCGACCCACGGGACGCGGAAGATGATCTGCCGCTCCGGCTCGCACACCCGGCGGATGATCGCCGCGTCGGTGTACTCCGGGTGGCGTGCGACGACCGGGCCCAGACTGTCCAGCAGCTCCCGAGCGGCCTGGTGGAACTCGGTCTCGCCGGGGTTCCGCGCCAGGATCTCGTCGAAGACGGGCTGCAGGGTGGGGTTCAGGTCGTTCACGGTGCTCCTTCGGACGTACGACGACGCCACCGCCGGTTATGGTGAGGCCTCTGTCGAGAAGCTCCTACGGTCTCATTGCCGCCCGGCCCCGCCGGACAGCGGGTCGTCCTGTGAGACCGTGAGGACTCCGTGACACCGGCGTGCCGCCGGAGCCCCCCACGGCGAAACGCGGATCCCGTGGAATGGGGCCCATGGCAGCCCCGGCGACGCGCACCCACTGCCCGTACTGCAGCCTGCAGTGCGGCATGACGGTCTCCAGCCGGGGTCGTGGCGGGATCGAGGTCGGCGCCTGGGAGGAGTTCCCGGTCAACGAGGGCGCGATGTGCCGCAAGGGCTGGACCTCCGGCGGGCTGCGGGGCAGCCGCGAGCGGCTCACGACGCCCCTGGTACGTGACCGTACGACGGGCGCGCTGCGGGCCGCGGGCTGGGACGAGGCTCTCGACCTGGTCGCCGACCGGCTCCGCGCGCTCCAGGAGGCCCACGGCAAGGACGCCGCCGCCGTCTTCGGCGGAGGGGGCCTCACCAACGAGAAGGCCTACCTGCTCGGGAAGTTCGCCCGGGTCGCCCTCGGCACCAGCCAGATCGACTACAACGGCCGCTGGTGCATGAGCTCGGCCGCCAGCGCCGGCAACCAGGCCTTCGGCGTCGACCGCGGCCTGCCCTTCCCCCTGGCCGACGTCGAGCAGGCCGACGTCGTCGTCCTCGTCGGCTCCAACCTCGCCGAGACCATGCCGCCCGCCGCCCGCCACCTCGACCGGCTCCGCGAGCGCGGCGGCCGGCTGGTCGTCGTCGACCCGCGGCTCACCCCGACCGCCGAGCGCGCCGACCTCTTCCTCCAGCCCGTCCCCGGCACCGACCTCGCCCTCGGCCTCGGCGTACTGCACCTGCTGGACGCCCAGGGCGCGGTCGACGAGTCCTATGTCGCTGCGAGGACCACCGGCTTCGAGGAGGTACGACGCGCCGCGGCCGCCTGGTGGCCCGAGCGGGTCGAGCGCACCACCGGCATCGCCACCGACGAGCTCCGCACCCTCGTCGCCATGCTCGCCGGGGCCGCGGCGTCAGCCGGCGGGGAGCGGAGCGACCGACGCCCGCGGGTGATGGTGCTGACCGCCCGCGGCGCCGAGCAGCACGCCCAGGGCACCGCCACCGTGCTCGCCTGGATCGACGTCGCCCTGGCCCTCGGCATGCCCGGCAGACGGTACGCCGGCTACGGCTGCCTCACCGGCCAGGGCAACGGCCAGGGCGGACGCGAGCACGGCCAGAAGGCCGACCAGCTGCCGGGGTACCGGATGATCGACGACCCCGCCGCCCGCGCCCACGTCGCCGGGGTCTGGGGCGTCCCGCCGTCCTCCCTGCCGGGGAAGGGCCGGTCGGCGTACGAGCTGCTGGACGCGCTCGGCCGGTACGACGGACCGCGGGCGCTGCTCGTGCTCGGCTCGAACATCGTGGTCTCGGCGCCCAACGCCACGCACATCACGCAGCGGCTGGAGTCCCTCGACCTGCTCGTCGTCTGCGACATCGTGATGTCCGAGACCGCCGCGCTCGCCGACGTCGTCCTGCCCGTCACGCAGTGGGCCGAGGAGACCGGCACCATGACCAACCTCGAGGGCCGGGTCATCCTGCGACAGCAGGCGATCACCCCACCCGACGGCGTGCGCAGCGACCTCGACGTCATCGCCGGCCTGGCGCTGCGGCTGGGCGCCACGGCGGCGTTCCCGACCGATCCGGAGGAGATCTTCGCCGAGCTCGGCCGTGCGTCCGCCGGCGGGAAGGCCGACTACTCCGGCATCACCTACGCCCGGATCGCCGACGAGAAGGGCGTCTTCTGGCCCTGTCCCGCTGTCCCCGAAGGCCAGGCACAGCACCCCGGCACCCCGCGCCTGTTCGCCGACTCCTTCGCGACGCCCGACGGCCGCGCCCGGTTCGTCGTACCCGAGTACGCCGGTCCCGCCGAGGAGCCCGGTTCGTCGTACCCCCTGCACCTGACGACCGGCCGCGTCCTCGCCCAGTACCAGTCCGGTGCCCAGACCCGCCGGATCCGCGACCTCGCCGACGACGGCGCGTTCGTCGAGATGCACCCGATGCTCGCCGACCGGATCGGCGCCCACGACGGCCTGCCCGTCGTCGTCCGCACCCGCCGCGGCGAGATGAAGGCGCCCGCCCGCGTGGTCACCACGATCCGCCCCGACACCGTGTTCGTGCCCTTCCACTGGGTCGGCGTCAACCGGCTCACCAACGACGCGCTCGACCCGTCCAGTCGGATGCCGGAGTTCAAGGTGTGTGCGGCGGACGTGCTGGTCTGAGCGGTGCCGACGGCCGTCGAGGTTCGAGTTCGGTGCATCGGTGTAGGTCGAGCCGCGGGGTTGATCTGACCCTGGGGAATCTGCGTCGACGTCCGCCGGCTTGCGGGTCGCTCGACGCAAGGCCGATCGACCGAGAGGACGTGGTTGCGGTCCGCGGCGGTCGCGGTGGTTGGTTGGTCGCCGCTGTCGACCCCAGGGTCGTCCGTGTCTGCCCCCTGTGGTCGCGGCCTCGACAGGCTCGTTCGTCATGATCGGAGCCGTTGTTCGTCCACACCATCGGAAGGGACTTTCGCCTGTCCACAGGCGGGGGTCTGCTCGTTTCGTGGTGTCGGGGGTGGGTGGGAGAATCTGTGTCATGGATCTCGGAACCGCGCCCCGTACGACAGCCCGCTCGGCTGGTCGCTCGGCTGGCGTGCTGTCCGCGATCCGGGCCGAGGTCGAAGGACGCCAGGCCTCCCAGATCAGGGAGTGGGAGGCCATCGTCACCTGGGCCGGCGACCACGTCGTCGCCACACCGGAGGGTGCGGCGACGATCACCGACGGGCACCTGGACACCGGGGTCCCGATCGCCGGGGACGGGGCACCGTTGGTGTCGGAGTTCGCGCTCATGGAGCTCGTCGCGGTGCTCGGGCGTTCGCCGGACGGTGGACGTGCCTATGTGGGGCGGGTCATCGAGTGCGCCTGGCGGCTCCCGACCGTCTATGCCGCCGTGGTCGCGGGTCGGCTCACCCCGTGGCGGGCCGAGCGGATCGCGGACCTCACCCACGCGCTGAACGCCGACGCCGCTGGATTCGTGGACCGGCAGCTCGTCCACGCCTCCGGGGTGGGGTGGGCGCAGTTGGACCGGTTGATCGCCGAAGCGATCCTCCGCCACGACCCCGAACGCGCGGAAGCCGACCGCGCGACGGCCGCGGACCAGCGCTATGTGGAGGTCGGGGACCCCGACACCCACGGCAACACCCACGGGATCGTGCACCTCTCCGGAGTCCTCGACGCCGCTGATGGGCGTGATCTGGACGCCGCGATCGCCCGCCGCGCCCGTCTGCTCGGGGACCTCGGGGACGCGTCCTCGCTCGATGTGCGGCGCTCGATCGCGCTCGGCGAGTTGGCCCGCGCCGACCTGATGCTCGACCTCGACGGACCCGGCCCCGGCTCACCAGGGTCCTTGGGTTCCCCGGGTCGCAAAGCCGTCGTGAACGTGCACATCACCGACACCACCCTGACCGGCGTGAACCCCGTCGGCAGATGGGAAGACCAGCAGGTCCCCGTGTCGAGCGAGCAGATCCGCGAGTGGCTCGGCTCCGCCTCGACCGTGATCGTGCGACCGGTGATCGACCTCGCCGACCACATCCCGATCGACTCCTACGAGATCCCCGACCGCCACCGCACCCACATCGCCCTGCGCGACCACACGTGCCGCTTCCCCCACTGCACCAGGCCAGCCACCCGCTGCGACCTCGACCACGCCCGACCCTACGGCGAGGGCGGGCCTACCTGTCCGTGCAACGAGGTGGCGCTGTGTCGTAGGCATCATCGCGCCAAGACCCACTCCGCATGGTCCTACGACATCCTGATGCCCGGCTCCTATGAGTGGACCAGCCCCAACGGATTCACCTTCCGCGTCGACCACCAGGGCACCCACCCACTCGACCCACCCGACGGCTGACTCCACCGCCCCGCACGCCGCAAACCCGATGGTTGCAGGGCGGCCTCAACAGCCGCGGCTCACTCCCGCTTCCACACATGCAGGTTGTCGAACGACGCCTGCTCGGCGTAGTGCTCGTCGAGGTACGCCTGCGCGCGGTCGCCGTCGATCCCCCACGAGTCGACCCGGTCGCCGAACACCACGATCCAGCGGGGCGGGTCGGGGCCGGTGAGGACGGCCTGCAGCTCGGTCAGGTCGGGGTCGCGGACGCGGACGGGCAGGCTCCACAGGTGGGGGTAGGGGCTGGAGAGGCCGCTGGCGGCGACGATGTCGGGGCGGCCGAAGGCGACCACGACGCCGTCGGACGGGTCGGCGTGGGTGCGCAGGTAGTGGGCGGCGCGGGCGTCGGTGGCGAGCTCGGGCTCGATGGGGTCGGCGAGATGGAGCACCCAGGCGGTGAGGCAGGCGAGGGCGGTGCCGACCAGGCAGGCGGTGACGACGATCCGCCGGCGCCCGTGGGGACGCACCAGGCAGGCGAGCAGGACCACGCCGGGGACCAGGCCGGTCAGGTAGTGCAGCCAGTAGCTGCCGCCGGCCGCGACGCCGAGCACCTCCCAGGCGGCCATCGCCAGCGCGGCGACCGGGAGGGGAGCGGACCGCGGCCCGTGGAGTACGGCGGTGCGCGCGGCGAGGAAGCCGGTCGTGGCGAGGGTGACGGCGGCTCCGCTGGCGAGGAAGGCCAGCGCCACCACGGTCATCCGGTCCGACGTCGCGGACGACGCCGACGCGCTGATCACCGCCGAGGCCTCGAACCGGAACACCACCACGGCGTCCCAGAGCGCGGCCGGCGAGGTGCCCCGGGCCGCGGACGCGGCGAGCACGATCGTCAGCGCGGCCAGCGCGCCGGCCGCGAACGCCAGCGTCCGGCGGACGAGCTGGGGGACCCGGCCCGCGGACAGGGGGAGGAGGACCAGCGCGAGGACGAAGACGTCCACCATGTTCTGCTTCACCAGCGCCGCGCAGGCGGCGGCCGCGCCCGCACCGGCGGCGAGGAGCACGGCCCGCGGCCGGAGGGGGCCGGCGAGCCCCGCGACCAGGCACACCACGCCGAGCAGGATGAACGGCGCCGCGAGCACCTCGCCGTTCGTGGCCGGCATCCCGAGCAGCGGGCTGGAGAGCAGCGCCGCCGCGAGCATCGGCACGATCCGGACGGTCCAGCGCGACGGGCCGGTCGCCAGCTGGGCCGCGAGCACCCCGGCCAGCAGCACGGCCAGCGCGCTGGCGGTCGCCCCCACGAGCTTCACCCCCGGGGCGATCGCGCCGATCTCCGCCAGGTCGACCGGGCCGAGCCGGTCCGCCAGCCGGAAGATCCAGATCAGCAGGGGCGGGCGGTCGACCCAGTGGTCGCCGTACAGCGAGCTCCCCGGCGCCCACTGCCGGGCCACCAGCAGGAAGCCGCTCTCGTCCGACTCCAGCGGCGTGCGCAGGAACGGCAGCCACGCCACGAAGGCCACCAGGGCGGCGCCGTACGTGGCCCGCGACACGCGGGTACGGCGCTCCACCATGTCCCCGACCGTACGAGATCCCCCCAGGAGGTGGCGGCTGCTACGCGCCGCGATGCACGCACGCCACCTCCTGGGGGACCTCAGGCGGGACCTGGTGAGGTCGTGAGGACTCGTTGACATCGGGGTGTTACACGAGCGCCCCGATGCGAAACCTGCGTGTCGTTCGATGGCTCCATGACCCCGCCCGGCCCCGACGCACCGCACCCGCGCCCGCAGCGCCCGCGGATCGTCGTGGTCGGCTCCGGGATGGCCGCCACCCGGCTGGTCGAGGAGCTCGTCGCGCGCCGGGCGCCCGACCGGACGGACATCACCGTCCTGGGCGACGAGGACGCGCCGCCGTACAACCGGATCCTGCTCTCCGCCGTGCTCGAGGGCACGCACCGGCCGGACGCGCTGACGCTGCGCTCGCCGGAGTGGTACGCCGCCCACGGCGTCGACCTGCGCCTCGGCGCCCGGGTCCTCGGGATCGACCGCGAGCGCCGGGACGTCATGCTCGTCGACGGCACCCAGCACTCCGATCCACGGATGCCCGCCTGCTGCGCGACGCCGGAGCAGCACGCTGGCGGCGTTGCGGACGCTCGATGGTGCAACCAGACCGCCGTCGCGCCCGCGCCTTGCCAGCGCACCACTCCGACGCCGCTCGCGACGGCGCCCATCCGTGGATCGGAGCGCGTGGAGTACGACGCGCTGGTGCTCGCGACCGGCAGCATCCCGACGCTGCCGCCGATCCGAGGCCTGGTGCGGATGGACGGCTCGCTGCACCCCGCGGTCCACGCGTTCCGCTCGCTCGCCGACTGCGAGCGGCTGGTCGCCGCGCTGCCGCGGAGCCGGCGCGCGGTCGTGGTCGGCGGCGGGCTGCTCGGGCTGCAGGTGGCGCGGGCGCTGGGCACCCGCGGTCTCGCGACCGAGATCGTCGAAGGCGCCGACCACCTGCTGCACCGCCAGATCGGCACCGCCGCCGGCCGGATCCTGGTTCGCGACCTGAAGCGGCTCGGCGTCGCCGTCTACACCGGTGCCCGCGCCGTCCGGCTCGGCGAGGGTGCCGACGGACCCGCGCTGCGCCTCGACAACGGCTACACCCTCGACACCGACCTCGTCGTCCTCACCGCCGGCGGCCGGCCGTCGACCGCGCTCGCCCGCGGCGCCGGCCTGGAGGTCCGGCGCGGCATCGTCGTCGACGACCGGCTCGCCAGTGTCACCGACCCGAGCGTCCACGCCCTCGGCGACTGCGCGGAGCACTCCGGCCGCACCACCGGCTTCGTGCCGCCCGCCTGGGAGCAGGCCGGCGTCCTCGCCGGGGTCCTGTGCGGCGAGACGGTGAGGTACGACGGCAGCCGGGTCGTCGCCCGGCTGCGCGCCACCGACCTGGACGTCGCCGTGCTCGGCGACGCCGCGGCCGAGGAGGCCGCCGGCGGCGAGGTGGTCGAGGTGGCCAACCCGCTGTCCGGGTCGCATCGGCGGATCGTCGTCCGCGACCGGCGGATCGTCGCCGCCACGCTCGTCGGCGACCTGTCCCGGGTCGGCCTGATCACCCAGCACTTCGACCGGCGGACGGTCCTCGGCCCGCGCGAGCCCGGCGACCTCCTGCTGCCGGAGCGGAGAGAGGACGGCGGCAACGGCGCCGGTGTGGTCGGGGTCCTCCCCGACGACGCCGAGGTGTGCGCCTGCGCCGGCGTCACCGCCGGCCGGATCCGCGCCTGCTCCTCGCTCGAGCAGGTCCGCGACACCACCCGCGCGACCACCGGCTGCGGTGGCTGCGCCAGCACGGTGCGACAGCTGCTCAGCAGCCGTCCCGCCCTCGCCACGAAAGGCTCCTGACCCCATGAACCAGCGCAAGCACCTGGTCGTCGTCGGCCACGGCATGGTCGGCCACCGCTTCGTGCAGGCGGCCATCGAGCGCGGGCTGACCGAGACCTACGACATAACGGTCCTCGGCGAGGAGCCGCGCCCGGCGTACGACCGCGTCGCCCTGACCTCCTTCTTCGAGCGGGGCGCGGACGCGCTGTCCTTCCTCCCCGAGGGACGGTACGACGACCCGCGGGTCAGCCTGCGCCTGAGGGCCGAGGTCGTGGCGATCTCGCCGCGCCAGCGGGTGATCACCCTCGCGACGGGCGAGGACCTGACCTACGACGAGCTGGTGCTGGCGACGGGCGCGTTCCCGTTCGTGCCGCCGGTGCCGGGCAAGGATCTCAAGAACGTCTTCGTCTACCGCACCATCGAGGACCTCGAGGCGATCCGCGCGGCGTCGCGGAGGGCCAGGGTCGGGGCGGTGATCGGCGGGGGCCTGCTCGGCCTGGAGGCGGCCAACGCGCTGCACCAGCTCGGCCTGGAGACCCACGTCGTCGAGCTCGCCCCGCGGCTGATGGCGGTGCAGATCGACGACGCCGCGGGCTCCACGCTGAACCGGCACATCGAGACGCTCGGCCTCACCGTGCACACCGGCGCGATGACCGAGGCCGTGCTCGGCAAGGACAAGGTGACCGGCCTGGCCCTGAAGGACCGCAACCCGCTCGACGTCGACCTCGTCGTCTTCTCCGCCGGCATCCGGCCCCGCGACGCGCTGGGCCGGGCCGCCGACCTCGACATCGCCGAGCGCGGCGGCATCCTGGTCGACGAGCAGTGCCGCACCAGCGACGAGCACATCTGGGCGATCGGCGAGTGCGCCGCGCCCGGTGGGCGGATGTACGGCCTGGTCGCGCCCGGGTACACCATGGCCGAGGTCGTGGTCGACACCCTGCTCGGCGGCGGCGCCGGCTCGTTCACCGGCGCCGACATGTCGACGAAGCTCAAGCTGCTCGGCGTCGACGTCGCCTCCTTCGGCGACGCCTTCGCGGCCACCGAGGACGCCCTCGAGGTCGTGTACGCCGACGCGGTGGCCGGCATCTACAAGAAGCTCGTCGTCCGGGAGAACGACCACGGCGGCTACGAGCTGCTGGGCGGCATCCTGGTCGGCGACGCGTCGTCGTACGGCGTGCTGCGTCCGCTCGTCGGCTCCGGCATGGAGCTGCCCGACAACCCCGAGGAGCTCATCCTCCCGGCCGCCCGCGGCGGCGTCGAGCTGGGACTGCCCGACGACGCGCAGGTCTGCTCGTGCAACAACGTCACCAAGGCCGAGATCGTCGCCGCCGTCTCCGATGACGCCACGCTCAACGAGGGTGGTCCCTGCGACGACGCCGCGTGCGTCACCAGGTGCACGAAGGCCGGCGCCACCTGCGGCTCCTGCAAGACCGTGGTGAAGAAGATCGTCGAGGACCACTTCGCCGCCACCGGCAAGGTCGTGGACAGGTCGCTGTGCGAGCACTTCGCGATGACCCGGCAGGAGCTGTTCGAGGTCGTCGCGGTCCACGGCTACAACCGGTTCGACGACATCGTCGAGGCCCACGGCCGGGGCCGCGGCTGCGACATCTGCAAGCCCGCGGTCGCCTCGATCCTCGCCAGCCTGCTCAACCACCACGTCCTCGACGGCGCCAACGCGACGCTGCAGGACACCAACGACGCCTACCTCGCCAACCTCCAGAAGAACGGCACCTACTCCGTCGTCCCCCGCATCCCCGGCGGCGAGATCACGCCCGACAAGCTGATCGTGATCGGCGAGGTGGCCCGCGACTTCGGGCTCTACACGAAGATCACCGGCGGCCAGCGGATCGACCTCTTCGGCGCCCGGATGGAGGACCTGCCGGCGATCTGGAAGCGACTGGTCGACGCCGGCATGGAGTCGGGCCACGCGTACGGCAAGTCGCTGCGGACCGTGAAGTCCTGCGTCGGCTCGACCTGGTGCCGGTACGGCGTGCAGGACTCGGTCGGCATGGCGATCGAGCTCGAGCTGCGCTACCGCGGCCTGCGCTCCCCGCACAAGATCAAGGGCGGCGTGTCCGGCTGCGCCCGCGAGTGCGCGGAGGCGCGCTCGAAGGACTTCGGGATCATCGCCACCGAGAAGGGCTGGAACCTCTACGTCGGCGGCAACGGCGGCGCCGTCCCGGCCCACGCCCAGCTGCTCGCCGGCGACCTGACGCGGGAGGAGCTGATCCGCTGCCTCGACCGGTTCCTCATGTACTACATCCGCACCGCCGACCGGCTCCAGCGCACCTCCACCTGGCTCGACGAGATCGGCGGCCTGGAGCGGGTCCGCGAGGTCGTCGTCGACGACAGCCTCGGGCTCGCCGACGAGCTGGAGGCCGGCATGGCCCGCCACGTCGACTCGTACTTCGACGAGTGGAAGGCCACCATCGAGGACCCCGAGAAGCTCGCCCGCTTCGTCTCCTTCGTCAACGCCCCGGATGCGCCGGAGCCGGCGATCCGCTTCCAGGAGGAGCCCCGCACCGCCGGCGCCACCACGCTCACCCTCGGGACGGCGGTGTGCCCGCTCGACCGGATCCAGCGCGAGTCCGGCGTACCAGCGCTCGTCGGCGGCGAGGAGGTCGCGGTCTTCCGGACGTACGACGACGAGGTGTTCGCGCTGTCGAACCTCGACCCGTTCGGCCGGGCCTCCGTGCTCTCCCGCGGCATCGTGGGCACGCGAGGCGAGGACGAGGTGCCCTTCGTCGCGAGCCCGCTGCTCAAGCAGCGCTTCGACCTGCGCACGGGCGCCTGCCTGGACGACCCGTCCGTCGTCGTACCCACCTGGGACGTGCGGGTCGTCGACGGTGTTGTGGTCGTCGGCGCGCGACGCGAGATCATGGACTCGTGAGCGACCACCCCTTGTCCGGCTTCAGGATCGGCGTGACCGCCGCCCGGCGGGCCGAGGAGCAGGTCGCGCTGCTGGAGCGCCGCGGCGCGGAGGTGATCCACGCGCCGGCGCTGTCCGTCGACCCCAACCGGATCGACGAGACGGCGCTGCGGGCGGCCACCGAGGACGTGCTCGGCCAGCCGGTCGACATCTTCGTCGCGACCACCGGGATCGGGCTGAAGTCGTGGTTCGGGGCGGCCGAGCGTTGGGGCCTGCTCGACGACCTCGCCGCCCACCTCGGCCGGGCCGAGATCCTGGCCCGCGGGCCGAAGAGCGTGGGCGCGCTGCGGCGGTTCGGGCTGCGCGAGCTGTGGGCGCCGGAGTCGGAGGAGTTCGAGGACGTGCTCGCGCACCTGCGCGGGCGCGACCTCGCCGACCAGCGGATCGTCGTCCAGGAGCACGGCCAGTCGCTGTCGATGGCCGCGCACGCGCTGCGCCGCCTCGGTGCCGAGGTGACGACCGTGGCGGTCTACCGCGTCGAGGGCGCCGCCGACCCCGAGCCGATGTTCGGCCTGATCGAGGACATCGCCGAGCGTCGCGTGCACGCGGTCACCTTCACCGCGGCGCCCGCCGTCGGCGCGATGATGGAGGCGGCCGCGTCCACCGGCCACCGCGACGAGGTGGTCGGCGCCTTCCAGGCCGACGTGATCGCGTCCTGCGTCGGACCGGTCACCGCCGCCGCGTTCGAGATGTGGGGCGTGCCGTCGATCTACCCCGACCGCTCGCGCCTGGCCGCCATGGTCAAGCAGCTCGAGGTCGAGCTCCCCTCGCGCGCCGCTGGCACCACCCTCGACGTCGCCGGCCACACCCTCCTGCTGCACGGCGACGACGTGCTGCTCGACGGGGTCGAGGTGAAGCTCTCGCCCGCGCCGTACGCCGTCCTCCAGGCCCTCCTCGTCAACCCCGGCACCGTCGTCTCGCGCCGCGACCTGCTCGCCGCCCTGCCCTCCGGCACCGCCGGCTCCGAGCACGCCGTCGAGATGGCCGTCGCCCGCCTCCGCGCCGCCCTCGGGACCCGCTGCGTCCAGACCGTGGTCAAGCGCGGCTACCGCCTGGCGGTGACCGGCTGAGCGCGCACCTGGTCACGGTCGCCCACGGCACCCGCACCGCCGCCGGCAACGAGGTGGCGCGGGCGCTCACCGCGGCGGCCGCGGCCGAGCTGGGGTGGGACGCGACGACGTCGTACGTCGAGCTCTGCGCGCCGCTGTTCGCCGACGTCGCCGCGGGGCTCGCCGTCCCCGCGGTGGCGGTCCCGCTGCTGCTCTCGACCGGGTACCACCTGCGCCGGGACCTGCCCGGCGCCGTCGCGGCGGCCGGACCGGGCGGCGACGTCCGGCTGGGCCGCTCGCTCGGCCCCGACCCGCTGCTGGCCTCGGCGCAGGTCGACCGGCTCCGGGCCGCCGGCGCCACGCCCGGTCAGCCGGTCGTCATGGTCGCCGCCGGCTCCACCGACCCCGCCGCCCTCGACGACCTCGACGCCGCCGCGCACCTGCTCGCCCACGCCTGGGGCGCACCGGTCCGGCTGGCCACCCTGGCCGGGCTCGGTCCGAGGGTCACCCAGGTCGTGCGGAGCGGCGACGCCGTCTCGCCGTACCTCCTCGCCACCGGCCACTTCCACCGCAGGGCCCGCCACGACGCGCTCGCCGCCGGCGCCGCGGTGGTCGCGGACGTCCTCGGCCCGCACCCGCGGGTCGTGGACCTGGTGGTCGAGCGGGCGCGTGCGCTGGCGCCGGGGTCGGCGCCGGCGTTGGTCAGCGTCCCCGCCTGATCCGGGCCGAGGGCGGGCGGCGGATCAGTCGTCGAAGGACACCCGGACGACGACCCGCTCCCGCTCGCCGTCGGCGGCCGTGGTGATGCTCGCGGTGTCGAGCGGCGCGAGGTCGGCCGGCTTCAGGTCCCCGTCGCTGAGCGTGCTGGCCCAGTCGCCGCGGTCGAAGTCGAGGTAGGCGATCGTCAGCGCGCCCTCCGCGTCGGGCACGGCGTCGCGGAAGCGGTCCGAGTCGCCCAGTGTCCCCTTCGTCCGGGCGAGCTGCTCCACGAAGGCGCGGTCGGCGCCGATCACCACGGCGTCGCCGGACCGGGCCGACGACAGCAGGTCCTGGGGGAGGGCGGCGCGTACCTTCGCCAGGGCGGCCTCGACCTTCTCGGCGTCACCGGTGATCCGTGCCGCGATCGGCGGCGCGGGCGTGCCGTCCCCGATGCCGACGGTCTTCTCGAAGCCCGGCGCCGCGACGAAGGCGATCGTGTCGCCGCCGAGATCCTCGAGGTCCGCGGGGGTGAGGCCGGTGGTCTTCTCGAACTCGGCGAGCAGCGCCTCCGGCTCCTGGCCGAAGGCCAGCGGGCCTCCGGTGATCGCACGCTCGGCCCAGCCGTCCGCGAGGCCGCCGCCGAACGCGAGGGCCGCGTCCTCGGGCAGGTGGGAGACGGCCGCGAGCGCGTCCGTCCCGGCGTACCGGCCGCCGGCTCCGGTGAACATCGGGTCGGCGACGATCTCGAGCTCCAGGGCCCCGTCGTCGAGACGAACGACGCCGCCGAGCCCGGTGAAGTGCTCGAGCCGCTCGCGGACCTGGTCGGACACGGGGATCGCGAAGTCCTCCTCGGAGATCTCCGGCAGGTCCGCCTCGTCGAGGTCGTCGGCCTGGGCGGCGAAGTAGGCGTCCATGTCCTTCATGAGCTGGTCCTGCTCCTCCGGCGAGAGCTGGTCCATGTCGTCCATCCGGTCCCAGAGCGCCTGCTCCTCCGCCGGGATCGGCGGCAGGTCCTCGTCGAACGAGGTGTCGACGCCGACGAACGACGAGAACGTCAACAGCATGTCGATCGGGTCGGCGACGCCCAGCGGCATGGTGAGGAACACGGAGAGGAAGGGCTCCTTCTCGGCGGCGTCGAGCAGCGCCTGCCCGGCCTCGGGCGCGGCGTACAGCGTGAGCACGCCGGCGTCACCGGCCGCAGCGGTCAGCTCCTGGAAGTCGGCGTCCTCCCCGAGGTGCGTACGGCGGCCGTCCGCGACCACCCGCCGGGCGACCTCCTCGGTCCGGGCGAGCACCGCCCACCCGTCGCCGAGCGCGTACCCCACCTCCTCGCCGCAACCCGCGATCGCCCCGGCCAGCCCGTCGCGCGCCTTGGCGGCGTCCCCGACCTGCACCACCGCCACCAGCTCCGGCTCGTCCTGCGGCACCACGGCCAGCGCGGCCCGGTCGCCCGCCCAGTCCGCGAAGTCGTCGTACCCGATGTCGCAGCCGGTGTCCGCCGTCACCCCGTCGATCAGGGAGCGGCGCAGGTCGTCCTGGTCCTTCACGCCGAGCCGCTCGGCCAGGCCCGGGAAGCGGCGCAGCGTCTGGTACGCCTCGAGCTTCTGGCCGCCCGGCGGGTCGAGGTCGATGCCGACGTAGGCGAGGGTGTCGCCCGGCAGCGCCTCCGCCGCCTGCGGCCCCTGGGCGAGCCAGTCCTGCCAGGCCCAGGTGCCGGCGCCGATCACCGCGACCAGGCCGACCACGCCGGCGACCGCGGCCACCCGGCGCTTCCGGCTGGGAGCGGGCGGGGGCGTGGGGACAGGGGGTGCGAGCTCGGTCATGGCACGACCGTAGGTGGCCGGGCGCCTGCTTGGGGAAGGTTCACCGGAATCGGGGATCCGCTCGGCTAGCGAAGCTAGGTTCGTTGCATGGCTGAGACATGGGAAGGCGTGGTGGTCAAGAAGTCGCGAAGGCCCGGGTCGACCGGGCGGTGTGGGATGCGGTGGCGGTCGGCTACGCGGTTCGTCGTACCGAGGACGGGACCGTCACCAAGGCCTGACGCCCTGGCGGCGACAAGCAGTACCCGAGCCCCGTGACCGGGGCACGGGCTCAGCGGCCGAGCGACTCCGGCGTGTGCAGCCGGACCAGGAACCGCCGGGCGTGCGCGGGCTCCCGGTCGGCGGTGGCGAGCGATACCGCGACCATGACCAGGGCGGCGAGCGGCACGCTCCAGGCGGCGGGCTGGGCGAGGAGGGCGCCGGTCCAGCCGCCGGGGGAGTAGCCGGCGAGGGTGGTGACCGCGGCGCCACCGGCGCCGAGCCCGCCGGCGACCAGCCCGGCGAGCGCGCCGGTGTCGGTGAGGCGGCGCCACCAGATGCCGAGCACCAGCAGTGGGCAGAACGTCGACGCGGCCACGGCGAAGGCCAGCCCAACCGACTGCGCGACGCCGACGTTGCGGACCAGCAGTGCCGCGAACACGGGGATCACGACGGCCACCATCGCGGCCATCCGGAAGGCCGCGACGCCGCGGTGCTCGCTCACCAGGCGGCTGGTGACGTCCTGGGTGATGACGCCGGAGACGGCGATCGCCAGCCCGGAGGACGTCGACAGGAAGGCCGCGAACGCGCCGGCCGTGACCAGCCCGGTGAGCACGTCACCGCCGACGCCGTCGAGCATCGCCCGCGGCAGCTCGAGGACGAGCACGTCCGAGCGACCCTCGGCGACCAGCCGCTCGCCGTACACGCGGCCGAGGGCGGCGTACACGGGGGGCCAGAGGTAGAACAGGCCGAGCAGGGCGAGCACCACGACCGTCGTACGACGGGCGGCGCGGCCGTCGGGGTTGGTGTAGAAGCGCACGACGACGTGGGGCAGGCCCATGGTGCCGAGGAAGAGCCCGGCGATGAGGGAGTACGTCGTGTAGAGGCCGATCCCGCCGTCGCCGGCGACCGGGGTCGACCAGCTGTCCCCGCCGACCGTGCCGGCGGGCCGGCCGTCGCCCCACCAGACCGCCACCAGGACGGCGGCGGGCACGAGGAGCGCGGTGAGCTTGAGCCAGTACTGGAAGGCCTGGACGAAGGTCACCGACCGCATCCCGCCCGATGTGACGTTGGCGAGCACGACCGCGGCGACGACGAGCACGCCGACCCACTCGGGCGCGCCGATCGCCGAGCGCAGGGTGATGCCGGCTCCCTCGAACTGCGGGATGAGGTAGAGCCAGCCGATGCCGACGACGAGCAGCGAGCAGACGGCCCGGACGGTGCGGGAGCCGAGGCGTGCCTCGGCGAAGTCGGGCAGCGTGTAGGCGCCGGAGCGGCGCAGCGGGGCGGCGACGAACACCAGCAGCACGAGGTAGCCCGCGGTCCAGCCGACCGGGTACCAGAGCATGTCCGCGCCGCCGACGAGCAGCAGCCCGGCGATGCCGAGGAAGGACGCCGCGGAGAGGTACTCCCCGCCGATCGCCGACGCGTTCAGCCCCGGCCGCACGGTGCGCGAGGCGACGAAGAAGTCGCTCGTGGTCCGCGAGAACCGCAGCCCCCACGTGCCGATCGCCAGCGTCGCGACGGTGACCAGCACGACCGCGACGAGGCCGGGTACGTCGGCGCGCTCCACTTACGCATCCTCGGCGCGGTCGTCGTGGAGGAGCTCGGCGAAGACCCGCTCGTTGCGCTCGGCCCGTCGTACGTAGCGCCAGGCGAGCAGCAGCAGGAACGGGTGGACCAGCACGCCGAGCAGCAGCCACGGCAGCGGGATCCCCAGGGGCGCGATGCCGGTCAGGGAGGGGAACAGGCGGAAGGCGAGCGGGAGTACGCCGAGCGTGACGGCCAGCAGCGCCAGCAGCCGGACCGCCAGGCCGAGCTGCGCCCGCAGCAGCGAGCGCAGGTAGACGTCGCCGAGCGCGGTCTGCTCGTGCACGTCGCCGAGCCGGCTGCCCGGCCGCCCGGCGGGCGTGTGCCGCGGCGGACCGGTGACTCGCACCCGCTCGGTCATCGCGGCCCCCGAGTCACGATCCCGCGCGGGCTCGCCGGACCAGGACGTCGCGCAGCGCGCGGGTGTGCCGGCGGCTGACCGGCAGCTCGGTGTCGCCGACGAGCACCGAGGTGCGGCCGGCGTCGCTGCGGACCTCGGTCACGTGGGCCAGCGCCACCAGCAGCGAGCGGTGGATCCGGTGGAACCCGGCCCCGGCCCACTCCTCCTCCAGCGTGGTGAGCGGGACCCGCACCAGGTAGGCGTCGCCGGTCGTCGTGTGCAGCCGCGCGTAGTCGCCCTGCGCCTCGACGTGGGTGATGTCGCCGCGGTCCACGAACCGGGTGACGCCGCCGCGCTCCACCGCGATCGGGGTGTCGGTCGCCGCCTGCTGGGGGGAGGCGCCGCCGAGCACGCGTCGTACCGCCTCGGCGAGGCGGTCGGGCCGCACCGGCTTGAGGACGTAGTCGACCGCGCGCAGGTCGAAGGCGTCGACGGCATGCTGCTCGTGGGCGGTGACGAACACGACCGGTGGCGGCTGCTTGAACCGGCCGAGCACCTCGGCGAGCTCGAGCCCGCTGAGACCGGGCATCTGGATGTCGAGGAAGACGCAGTCGACCTCGCGCTCGCGCAGGGTCCGCAGGCCGTCGGTGGCGGACTGGCAGGCGATCACCTCGCCGATCCGGTCGTCGGCGTCGAGGAGGTACGTCAGCTCGTCGAGCGCCGGCCGCTCGTCGTCCACGACGAGCACGCGCAGGCCGCTCACTGGACTACCTTCCTCACGTCAGCGGGTTCAGATGACCGGCTGATGCACCCCTGGTCCCCACCGGACCACCGCCACGGCGGCTCGACCCACAACAAGGTCCTGCATGAGTTCTGCGGGGTCCGGTGGCCCAGGACCCTCGGACCGGCTACAGGGCTGTGCGCCAGCGAGCGCCGATCAGTGAGCGACCGGCAGCGGGGTCCCGGGACCACCGGGTGGCTCCCCACTGCTGCCACAGCGAGGAAACCACTATGAGTGTCACTGCTGAACCCACCCCGACGCGAGCCCAGAGCCGAGTGTGCGCGGGCGTGGACTGGGCCAAGGACGACCACGTCGTGTGCATCGTCGATGCCGACGGCGAGGCCATCGACCGGTACAGCGTCAACCACACCGCGGCCGGGCTGCGACGCATGGTCGCCCGCCTGCTGGCCGCAGGAGTGGTCGAGGTCGGCATCGAACGACCCGACGGCCCCGTCATCGACGCGCTCCTGGCCGCCGGTCTGACGGTGCTGGTCATCGCACCCGCGCAGGTCAAGAACCTGCGCTCCCGATACGGCTCCGCCGGCAACAAGGACGACCGGTTCGACGCCTACGTCCTGGCCGACGTGGTCCGCACCGACCGCCGACGCCTCACCCCACTGACCCGGTCGACCCCGGCCGCGCAGGCCCTGCGATCCAGCGTCCGCGCGCGTCGTGATCTGGTCGAGCACCGTGTCGCCGCAGCCAACCAGCTCCGCGCCCACCTGCAGATCGTCTTCCCGGGTGTCGTGGACCTCTTCGCCGACCTGGACTCCGCGATCAGCCTGGCCTTCCTGGAGCGATTCCCCACCCAGACCAAGGCCGACTGGCTCACCGTCGAACGGCTTGCCGCGTGGCTGAAGAAGGTCTCCTACTCCGGCCGCACCGACCCCGCGATCCTGCACGCCCGGCTGCTGGCCGCACCCCGCGGCACCACCGGCCCCGAAGCCGGATTCCACGCCCAGACCACCCTCGCGTTCGCCGCAGTCCTGCGGACCCTGAACACCCAGATCGCCGTCCTGGCCAACTCGATTGCCGCCCAGCTCGACATTCACCCCGATGCTCACATCGTGACCTCGCTGCCCCGCGCCGGCACCGTGCGCGCCGCCCGGCTGCTCGCAGAAATCGGCGACGCCCGCGGCCGGTTCCCCACCGCCGACGCTCTGGCCTGCCTGGCCGGCGTCGCTCCCTCCACACGCCAGTCCGGCAAAGTCAAAGCCGTGACCTTCCGTTGGGGAGCCGACAAGGAACTCAGAGACGCACTGTGCGACTTCGCCGCCGACTCCCGACACGCCAACCCATGGGCCGCCCAGCTCTACAACAACGCCAGAGCCCGCAACCACGACCACCCCCACGCCACACGGATCCTCGCCCGAGCCTGGGTCGACATCATCTGGCGCTGCTGGCAAAACCACCTCGCCTACAACCCCCACCAACACCGCGCCCTCCAACGCGTCCTCAACGAGCACGCCACACAGGCCGCCTGACACGGGAGAGGTTGACACAGGGCAACTCATGCGGTGACTCCGGGCGCGAACTTCGGCACCCGCACGATCACCTTGGTCCCGGCCCCCGGAGCGGTCTCCACGACCAGACCGTAGTCGTCGCCGAAGGTCGCGCGCAGCCGGGCGTCCACATTGCCCAGGCCGACCGAGTCCAGCTCGGCGTCGCCGGCGAGTGCTCGCCGTACCTTCTCAGGGTCCTCGCCGACGCCGTTGTCCTCCACCTCGAGCACCGCCTCGTGGCCCCGGTCGTGGGCGACGATGGTCAGGTGGCCGGCCTGGTCGGCGCCCTCGAGGCCGTGCCGCACCGCGTTCTCGACGAGGGGCTGGATGCAGAGGAACGGTACGACGACGGGCAGCACCTCCGGCGCGATGTTGAGCGTGACCTGGAGCCGGTCCCCGAAGCGGGCCTGCTCGAGCAGGAGGTACCGCTCGATCGAGCGCAGCTCGTCGGCCAGCGTCGTGTACTCGCCGTGGCGGCGGAAGGAGTAGCGCGTGAAGTCGGCGAACTCGACGAGCAGGTCGCGGGCGCGGTCGGGGTCGGTGCGGACGAAGCTGGCGATCGCGTTGAGCGAGTTGTAGACGAAGTGCGGGCTGATCTGGGCCCGCAGCGCGCGCACCTCGGCCTCGATCAGCCGGTTGCGGTGGGCGTCCAGCTCGGCCAGCTCCAGCTGCCCCGACACCCACTCCGCGACCTCCTCGGTCGCGCGGACGAGCCCGGCCGTCGGGGTCGGCGCGAACGCCTGCACCGTCCCCAGCACCCGGCCGTCCACCACCAGCGGGCTCACCACGCCGGTTCGCACCGGGCAGCCCCCGACCGCGCAGCCGAGCTGGCCGCGGTCGATGGTGCGGGTGCTGCCCTTCTCGATCGCCAGCAGCCCGACCACCGCCGCCTGGTCGAGGTGGTGGCTGCCCACGCCGTCCCACGCCAGCACCGCCTCGGTGTCGGTGATCGCCAGCGCCGGCGTGCCCAAGAGCGCCCGCAGGTGCCGGATCGCCCGCTCCGCGCTCGCCGTCGTCAGGCCCTCCCGCAGCGCGGGCGACGCCAGCGAGGCCTGGTGCAGCGCCCGGAACGCCGCCCGGTCCGCCTCGCTGCCCAGGTGGTCCCGTCGCCACCACCGTCCACCGCGCACCCCGTCATGGTGCCGTACGCGGGCGGTCCGGGTCGCCTGTGAGGCCGTGAGCGAGGCGTCACGACCTCCTTCCGCGCCGGTACGCCGGCCGAAATCTCCGGCCGGCAACGTGAGTCCATGGACCAGCGACTCCTCACCGACAGCCTGCTGCTCGCCGACGCGGACGAGTCCCTCACCGAGCGCTTCTACGACCTGCTCTTCGAGCGGCACCCCGCGGTCCGCCCGATGTTCTCCGCCGATGTCCGCCCCCAGGCGGCGATGCTGCGCACCGCCGTCGTGGCCGTGCTCGAGCACCTCGACGATCCGCACTGGCTCACCACCACGCTCGGCGAGCTCGGCGCCCGGCACGCCGGGTGGGGCGTCACCCCGCCGATGTACGACGCCGTCGCGGAGTGCATGGTCGCCGCCATGGCGGAGCTCGGGGGCGACGCCTGGACCGAGGCGATGACCGAGGCATGGAGCGAGGCGCTCACCGCCGTGGCCGGCCTGATGCTCCAGGGCGCGGACGCGGCCGCCGGGGCCGCGTGAGACGGATCGTCAGCGGAAGTCGATGAGCAGCATGCCCGAGTCGTCGTCGGCAGGCGGCTCGACGGCGGGGGCGAGGGCGACCGGGACGGTGTCCTCGCCGACCTCGGCGTCGGTCTCGTCCTCGACCGCCGGCCCCGTCTCCGGGGTGCCGGAGGCGGCCGGCTCCCGGCGGATCGTCTTCGGCTGGATGCCGACGACCGCGCGGAAGCACTCGGTGACCCAGGGCAGCTGCATGCCGTCCATGCCGCGGCCGAAGTCGTCGTAGAACGACAGCACCTCGCGGACCTTGGAGTCCTGCCCGGTGCGGTCGAGGGTGGCGACGTCGGGCAGCGAGCGGGCGAGATCCTGCACGGACGCGCGGTCGATGACCTGCCACTGCTTGAAGGACATGTCGTCGGCCGGCCCGAAGTACGGCGACGACTCGATCGCCTCGCCGACGCCACCGCCGGTCGCGTGGTGGCCGATCAGGTTGCCGAGCCGCCGCACCCACGGGATCCGCTCGTCACGCACGTTGCGCACGACCGCGAAGACGCCGCCCCGCTTGAGCACGCGCGCGATCTCCGGCAGCGCGCGCTCGGGGTCGAACCACGCGTCGGCGTCCGCCGCCACCACCAGGTCGTACGTCGCGTCCGCCGCCGGGATCTCCTCCGCGGCGGTCTGCGAGACCCGCAGCTCCGGCAGCCGGGTGCCGAGCCGGTCGAGCATCCGCGGGTCCGGGTCGGTGGCGTGCACGTCGTGGCCGAGCGCGACCAGGTGCTCGGTGAGCTTGCCGGTGCCGGCGCCCAGCTCCAGGATCGTCAACGGCTCCTCGCCGGTCAGCCACGCCACCGCCTCGCGCGGGTAGCCCGGGCGGCCGCGGTCGTAGGACTCGGCCACGGCGCCGAAGCAGAGGCCGGGTGCGTCGGGGGTGGAGTCGGTAGCCATCGGGCCCGAGCGTACGGCGGCGGGCGGCCCGGATCGCGGAGGCACGCCTGCGGGCGGCTCGGGTCAGACAGCGCGCAGGATGTCGGTGTGGGTGAAGTCGTCGCCCTTGAAGAGCAGCGGCTCGCCGGAGGTCGCCGACAGGGCGTAGGCGAAGCAGTCGCCGAAGTTGAGCCGGGCGGGGGAGCCGGAGCCCTTGCCGTAGCGACGGAACGCGATGCGGGCCGCTGTCGCCTGCTCCACGGTGACAGGCTCGATCGTGATGCCGAAGATGTCGACGAGTCGGTCGAGGTCGACCGTCGCCCGACGGCCGCCGCGGCCTTCGGCGACCATGGCTGCCTCGAACCAGTTCGCGGCCGACATGCGGGAGGGATGGTTGCCGAGCATGTTGTTGAACAGCTCCCGCTCCGGCTCGTTGACCAGGATGGCGATCAGAGCAGAGGTGTCGACGATCATGCAGGCAGGCCGGTCTCGGGATCGTAGAGATCCTCCTCATCGAGGATCCGTTCGTCACCCGGGATCCGAGGTCGCTCCCGCCATCGGAGGCTGATCGCGTTGGCCATGTCGATCCGCCGCTGTCGGTCCGTCTCCACCGGATCGGCACCGAGCCTGGCGAGGAACTGCTCCAAGGCTGTCTCGATGACGCTCGTCTGGGTCTTCCCGGTCACCCGCGCCGCCTCGCGGGCGAGCGCGTGCACCCGCTCGTTCTTGATGTTCAGGCTCATTGCCGCACCTCCTAAGCCAACTCTACCTTTCTACCTCCGACAGATTCTACCTTTCCACCCTCCTAGGCTCTCTGTCGTGACCACCGACCCCCACGCCTGGCTGCTCGCCCTCGAGGGGGTCCCGTCCGGCTTCGCCGGCGCCCGTGACGGCATCGACGTCGTGCTCCGCGACCGCGGCCTGCGCCGGACCGGCCCCGAGCTGACCGCCGAGTCGCTGCTGCGCGGGGCGCACGCGAGCGCGGTCCTCGAGGGCTCGGGCTCGACGCTCGCCGAGGTGCGCGCGGGGGAGGGCGACGAGATCGCGGCCGACGCCGTCCGGCTGGCGACCGAGCTGCTCGCCCTCGTCCCCGTCGTACGACGCCAGCCGCTCCAGGCGCTGGCGCGGATGCACACCCTCGCCGCCCGCGGCAGCCTGCCCGACGAGCTGCTCGGCCGGCCCCGCGACGGCGAGGCCGCGGCCAGGCTGCGCGGGATCGCCGAGCTGGTCACCGCTCCGACCGAGGCGCCGGCCCTCGCCGTCGCCGCGGTCGTCCACGCCGAGCTCGTCACCGCCGCCCCGTTCGGCTCCCACAACGGGATCGTGGCCCGCGCCGCCGAGCGGCTGGTCGCCGCGGCCCGGGGCGTCGACGAGAAGTCGCTCGTCGTCCCGGAGGCGGCGCACCTCGCCCTCCGCCCGCAGTACGAGTCCAACCTGCGCGGCTGGGCGAGCGGCGGCCGGGGCGGCATGCACGCCTGGCTGCTGTACGCCGTCGAGGCGTGGTCGGCCGCCGCCGAGGCCAGCCCGCTCGTCCGCGCCGCCGAGTAGCCCGACCCGGCGCATCCTGACCTCCGAGACACGTCGACCCGGCGCATCCTTACCTCGTCAAAGGTCAGGACGCGCCGGGTCGGTGTCCCCACGAGGTCAGGACGCGCCGGGTCGGTGTCCCCACGAGGTCAGGACGCGCCGGGTCAGCGGCGGATCCGGAACCGCCAGACCCGCACGGTCCGGTTGCCGGCCGGGTCGACCACCACCAGGCGCACCTTGTGCCGGCCGGGGCGCAGCGCGCGATGCGGCGTCCAGGTCAGCCGGCCGGTGCGGGCGGCGTACCGGAAGCCGGTGATCCTGCGCCCGTCGACCCGCAGCCGGACGTGTCTGCGCCGGATCGCGGAGTCGTCCGCGATCTTCGCCCGGATCGTGGGCGTGCGGTCCCGTACGGTGCCCGACGGCCTGGTGCCGCGGATGCGCGGACCGGTCGTGTCGGCGGGCACCACCCCCACCGCCTCCGGTACGACGACGCCCACCGTCGCGCTGGCCTGCAGCCCGTCGCGGCTCATGGTCACGGTCGCGGTGTAGCTGCCCGACGACGCGTAGACGTGGTCGGCGTCGGGACCCACGCCGGTGATCCCGTCGCCGAAGTCCCAGCGGTAGGAGAGGTCGGCGGTCCCGGGCGCGAGGTCGACGCACCCGATCCGCAGGGCCGGGTTGTCGGGGTCGTGGACCACGATCGAGACGGCCTTCGAGCCCGCGCGCGCGGGATGGGTGGCGACGATCGACGTGGAGCGGCCCTCGGCGTCGCTGGTGAAGGGCAGCCAGAGCTCGTTCTCCTCCGCGAACGGCCGGTCCTCGTCGAACCGGAAGTGCGCGCCGCCGTTCGCGGATCCGCAGGCCTGCTCGTGCACGTGGACCAGGTGCGAGGCGCCCGGCCTCAGTCCGGTGACCTCGATGGCGGCGTACGTCTGCCCGCGCGAGCGGATCATCGTGGCGGTGCCGGCCAGGTCGGGGTACGTCGTGCTGCCGTCGGCGAAGGGCGTGAACGCGCCGTCCGTGGTGACCGCCGCGGAGAACGCCACCGGGAGCGGACGCGCGCCCGCGCCGTGGTGGGCGTGGGCGTCCAGCGCGGGCAGCGCCTGGTCCGGGGCGCCGACGTGGATCGGGAACGAGCGCCGGAAGGTCCCGCCGTTCCCGTCGCCGACCTCCAGGCTCGCGGTGTAGTGGCCCGGCTCGGTGTAGGTGTGCGCCGCGTCGGGCGACGCGGCGACGGGGTCGGCGGTGCCGAAGTCCCAGGCGTAGGTGAGCGGGTCCCCGTCGGGGTCGGTGACCGCGGAGGTGAACTGCACGGTGAGCGGCGTGGTGCCCGTGGTGGGCGCGGCCTCCGCGGTGCCGGTGGGAGCGCTGTTGGCGCCGGGCTCCTCGACGATCACGGTGCCCCACATCACGGTGCCGTGGAGGGAGCAGACGTACTCGTACTGGCCCGGTGTCGCGAAGGTACGGCGGACCGGCTCGCCGTCCGGGACCCGGTACTCCTGGACCGGCTCGGCCCACGCGCTGCGGGTGTCCTCGGAGGTCAGGTCGTGCTCCTGTCCGGCCCGCTCGAAGCGCCACTCGACGGTGTCGCCCGGCCGGATCGTGATCACGTTGCCGCCGGTCTCGGCCTCCCAGCGGTTCCCGGCCTCGTCGTCGACGGCGTCCACGACCCAGGTCCGCGGCGCCGGCTCCGCCGCCTGGACCGGTGCGACGGCGAGGAGCCCGAGCACGAGGAGCAGCAGGACGGACAGGCGGAGCGGCAGGGCGGGCACGCGGAGAAGCATGCCCGCGATGTTCGCATACTCGAACCTGGTTCGTCACCCAGTTCGGCTGGACAACCGGCCGAACCTCACCGGACGAAGCTGTTGTCGTGCTCCAGGGAGAGCCGGGCCCGGACGCTGAGCAGCGTCTCGATGATGTGGGCCTCGCGGCCGTCGGTCAGCCGGCTGATCGGGACGGCGACGCTGATGCCGTCGACGGCGGGCCGGGAGAACGGCAGCGCGACCCCGAAGCAGCGCACGCCGATGCACGACTCGTCGCTCTCGGAGGCGTACCCGAGGCGCTCGGCGTCGTCGATGACCGCCAGCACGGCGTCGCGATCGGTCAGCGTGTGGGTGGTGATCGGGTCGATGTGGTCCGGCACCAGCGCGGCGCGGGCGTCGCGCGGCCGCTCGGCGAGGATGGCGCGCCCCAGCGCGGTGGAGTACGCCGGCAGGCGGCGCCCGACGGGCGTGTGCATCCGCAGCGGGTGGAGCGACTCGCGCTTGGCCGTGTAGATGACGTCGTTGCCGGCGAGCCGGCCGAGGTTGACGGTCTCCTCGGTGGCACCGGCGATCTCGTCCATCACGGCGGCCGCGCGGGCGAGGACGGGGTCGCCGGCGAGATAGGCCGAGCTGACGACGAGGGAGCGGATGCCCAGCTGGTAGACGCTGCCGGTGGGGTCGGTCTGCAGCCAGCCGCGGTCGGTCATCGTCCGCAGCAGCGCGTGCAGGCTGCTCTTGGGGATGCCGAGCCGGGTCGACAGCTGCAGCTGGGTGCCGGGGCCGTGGGCGGCGATCTCGTCCAGCAGGTCGAGCGCGCGGGCGGCCGACTTCACCGGTCCTGCGGCGGAGCCGTTCGTCGTGTTCTGGGTCATCTGCCAGCTTCTCCTCGTGGTGCCGGAGCGGTCCGCTCCGGCGGTCGGTCCCACTCTACCCGCTGTCCACATATGTGGACGAACTTCAACTCCTTGACCGTGACCGCCGTCACGTGTAGCGTCTCGATTCACATAGACGAACGCAGTTCACAAACCCAAGGAGCATCGGTGATCCAGGTCCGCTATTCGACCTCTCCGTCGAGCGTGGAGACAGCCCGCGCCGCGGACCTCCGCGACAACTTCCTCATCGAGGACCTCTTCCTCCCCGGCGAGGTCCGCGGGGTCTACACCCACGACGACCGGATGGTCGTCGGCGGTGCGGTGCCGAGCGAGGGTCGCCTCGACCTGCCGGCGTGGGACGTGCTCGGGACCGGCTCCCACCTCGAGCGGCGGGAGCTGGGGATCATCAACGTCGCCGAGACGGGGCACGTCCTGGTCGACGGCGAGAAGTTCGAGCTCGCCCATCTCGACGGACTCTATGTCGGTCGCGGCAGCGAGGTGTCCTTCGTCGGGGACGAGGCCGCCTTCTACTTCGTCTCGGTGCCCGCGGGCACGACGTACCCGACGACGGTGCTCAAGAACGACGAGGTCGAGCCGGTCGCGATCGGCACCGACGCGGGCGCCAGCTCCCGCCAGCTCTACCGCTACGTCTGGGGCCAGGACGTGCAGAGCTACGGCCTGCAGTTCGGCGTGACCGTGATCGCCGACGGCTCGGTCTGGAACACCATGCCGCCGCACCTCCACGACCGGCGGACCGAGATCTACCTGTACGCCGACCTCGCCGAGGAGGACCGGGTCTTCCACTTCCTCGGCCAGCCGGGTGCCACCCGCCACCTGCTCGTCGCCAACCGCCAGGCCGTCATCTCCCCGCCGTGGTCCATCCACTCCGGTGCCGGCACCGGCTCCTACGCCTTCATCTGGGCGATGACCGGCGAGAACAACGTCTACACCGACCTCGACGGCGTCGCGCTGGAGGAGCTGTGAGCACCCCGGGCACGCCCTTCGACCTGACCGGCCGGCGCGCGGTCGTGACCGGAGCCGGCCGCGGCCTCGGCCAGGGCGTGGCCCTCGGCCTGGCCGAGGCGGGCGCCGACCTGGTGCTCGTCGGCCTCCCGGGGAGCCAGACCGACACCGAGAAGGAGGTCCGCGACCTCGGCCGCGACGTCGAGGTCGTCGACCTCGACGTGTCGGACCACGCCGCGATCGAGCGCGTCTGCGCGGACATCAACGCCCGCCACGAGGTCGACGTCCTGGTCAACAACGCCGGCATCATCGACCGCCACGACACCGTCGACGTCACCGCGGAGTCGTGGAACAAGGTCGTCGACATCAACCTCAGCGGGCTGTTCTTCCTCAGCCAGCACCTCGGCCGCCCGATGGTCGAGCGCGGCCGCGGCAAGATCGTCAGCATCGCCAGCCTGCTCGCCTTCCAGGGCGGCATCCGGGTGGTGTCGTACGCCGCCAGCAAGCACGGCGTCGCCGGCATCACCAAGGCGCTGGCCAACGAGTGGGCGCCCCACGGCGTGCAGGTCAACGCGATCGCTCCTGGCTACATGGCGACCGACAACACCGCCGCGCTCCGTGCGGACGAGGACCGCTCGCGGGCGATCCTCGACCGGATCCCGGCCGGCCGCTGGGGCTCGCCCCGCGACATCGCGGGCGCCGCCGTCTTCCTCAGCTCCTCCGCATCGGACTACGTCAACGGACACGTCCTCGTCGTCGACGGAGGCTGGATGGCGCGCTGAACCAGATCACCCCTCCACCCAGGAGAACCCAGGACCGCCCAGGACCGCCTCGGGACCCCAGGACGCCGCTCGGGGCGCCGTACCCCCTCCTCCTCTTCCTCCCAGAAAACCACCGCCGGAGCATTCGGCACCACGAAACGAGGATCAACGATGACCCGCATGTCCCGCCCCGTCGCCGCGTTGTTCAGTCTCAGCGTCGCGGCGATGGCTCTCGCCGGCTGCAGCGAGGGCAGCTCGACCGCGTCCGGTGAGTCCGGCGCCTGCGACGCCTCCGACGTCAAGCTCGTCGGCCAGGTCCGCAACGAGTCGAACCCCTACGAGGCCTCCTGGCTCGACGGCGGCGACGCCTTCGCGCAGTCGGTCGGGCTCAAGCAGGAGCGCCTGACCTACGACGGCGACTCCACCAAGCAGCAGGAGCAGATCCGCCAGCTCCTCGCCGGCGACACCGACTGCCTGGTGATGAACGTGCTGCCCAACGGCGACGCCGACACCACCCCGATCGTCAAGGGCGCCGACCAGGCCGGTGCCTACCTCGTGACGCAGTGGAACAAGCCCGCCGACCTCGACCCGGCCGACTACGACCGCTGGGTCAGCCACATCACCTACAACGGCGTCGAGTCCGGTCAGCAGATCGGCGACGCGCTCGCGGAGGCGATCGGCGGCGAGGGTGGCATCATCGCCCTCCAGGGAGTCCTGGACACCGCCGCGGCCAAGGACCGCTTCGCGGGCCTCGAGGCCTCGCTCGCCAAGAACCCGGGAGTGACCCTGCTCGACGACCAGACCGCGAACTTCTCCCGCGCCGAGGCCCTCGACGTGACCAAGACCCTGCTCACCAAGCACGGTGACAAGGTCAAGGGCATCTGGGCCGCGAACGACGACATGGCGCTCGGTGCGCTCGAGGCGCTCAAGCAGGCCGGCCGCAGCGACGTGGCCGTCGTCGGCATCGACGCGGTCCCGGACGCGCTGACCGCGATCCAGGACGGCTCGATGACCGCCACGGTGTCCAGCGACGGTCCGTGGCAGGGCGGCATCGGCCTGGCCATCGGCTTCTGCGCGGCGACCGGCGAGCTGGACGTGAAGGACCTGCCCGCGGACAACCGGGCGTTCTTCGCCGAGCAGTTCCTGATCACCGACGCCAACGTCGGCGACTTCGCCACCCCGAAGACGGACGAGTCCGACTTCGAGTGCGACAACGTCTTCGACCGCGTGGCTGGTCCGCTGTCGTGACCCTGACATCCCCCGCCGAGGACACGAGTGACACCGTGGCCGTTGCCCGGCGCCCCCGCCCTCGGCGGGGGTGTCGCTCCGGGACGCCGGTCCCCCGATCGCCCTGGTCGTCATCTTCGCCGTGTTCGCGGCGCTGAGCCCGCAGTTCCGCAGCGTCGCCAACGTGCAGAACATCATGGACGCGGCGGCGGTGCTGGCCGTCGTCACCTGCGGCATCACGTTCGTGCTGATGATGGGGTCGATCGATCTCTCGGCCGCCGGCGTGATGGGGGCCTCCGCGCTCGCGGTCGCCCTGCTGGTGGAGAACAATCGCAACGGCAACGACCTCGGGCTGCTCGGCATCGCGCTCGCGGTGCTGCTGGCCGCCGGGCTCGGCGCCCTCAGCGGCCTGGCGCTGGTGCTGCTCAAGGTGCCGTCCTTCATGACGACCCTCGGGGTCTCGGCGATCGGGCTCGGCGTCGCCACCCTCATGTTCAGCGGCGTCCAGCCCAATATCTCCGACGAGATGCTCGAGGGCTGGGCGACCGGGCGGTTCCTCGGGTTCTCCGGGCTCGCCTGGATCGCGCTCGGCTGCGTCCTCGTGGGCTGGCTGATCCAGCGCTACACCCGGCTGGGCCGCTACGCCTACGCGATCGGCGGCGCCGAGGAGGTGCTCGCGCTCTCCGGCGTGAAGGTCGCGCCCTTCAAGGTCGCCGTCTTCACCCTGGCCGGCGCGTTCTACGGCCTCGGCGGCGTGATGGTGACCAGCCAGCTCGGGGCCGGGCTGGTCCAGGCCGGCAAGGGCTACGACTTCGCCGCGATCACCGCGGCCGTGGTCGGCGGCACCCTGCTCACCGGCGGCCGGGGCGGCGTGCTGCACTCCGCCGTCGGCGTCCTGCTGATCACCGTGCTGACCAACGGGCTGGTGCAGATCGGCGTCAGCCCGTACTGGCAGGGCGGCGTGCAGGGCCTCATCGTCGTCGCCGCGGTCGCCGCCGCGGTGATCCCGCAGCGGCGCAGGAACCAGGTGGTCAAGTGAGCATCGAGATGGAGGAGAAGATCGTGACCCCGCCTCCCGCACCGGTCCCCGCCCTCGAGGTCCGTGGCCTGGTCAAGCACTACCCGGGCGTCAAGGCGCTCGACGGCGTCGACTTCGTCGTGCACCAGAACGAGGTGCTCGGCCTGGCCGGCGAGAACGGCGCCGGCAAGTCCACCCTGCTCAAGGCCCTCGTCGGCCTGGTGAAGCCGGACGCCGGCGACATCTACGTCCGTGGCGAGAAGGTCCGGCTGCGCAGCGTCGTCAACGCGGCCGACCACGGCATCGGCATGGTGTTCCAGGAGCAGTCGCTGGTGCCCAACCTGACGGCCGCGGAGAACATCGTGCTCGGCTCCGAGGGAGCGGGCGTCCGCGGCGGCGTCTACCGCTGGGACCGGATGCGCCGGCTCGCCCAGGAGCAGCTGGACAAGATCGGCTCCCCCATCGACCCGCTCGCGCGCACCGACTCGCTCTCCTTCGCCGACCGCCAGATGGTCGAGATCGCGAAGGTGCTGCGGATCGAGCAGCGCAGCCAGCACCCGCCGGTGATCATCCTCGACGAGCCGACCTCGGTGCTGGAGTCGAAGGAGATCGAGACCCTCTTCGCCCAGGTACGACGCCTGCGCGCGTTCGCCTCCGTCATCTTCGTCTCGCACCGGCTCGACGAGGTGCTCGACGTGTGCGACCGGGTCACGGTCCTGCGCGGCGGCCGCTCGGTCGGCGACGTGCCGACCGCCGACGCCGCCCCGGCCGAGCTGCACCGGATGATGATCGGCTCCACGGGCTCCGACGACCACTACCACGACACCGCCTTCGAGCGCTCCGGCGAGGAGCCGCGTCCACGGCTCGTCGTCCGCGGCCTGTCGGGGCGCACCTTCCGCGACGTCGACCTCGACGTCCACGCGGGGGAGATCGTCGGCATCGTCGGCGTCCACGGCTCCGGTCGCGAGGACGTCTGCCGCGCCCTGTTCGGCGCCGAGCCGACGACCGCCGGCGAGGTCACCCTCGACGGCGACGCGCTCCAGCTCTCCGGGACCCGGGCCGCCTGCTCCGCGGGCATCGGCTACGTCCCGGCCGAGCGCAAGATCGAGGGCATGGTCGGCCCGATGTCGGTGGCCGACAACATGACCCTGACCCGGCAGAGGGCCCGCTGCTCGGGGCCGCTGGTCTCGCCGCGCAAGCAGGCCTCGCTGGTCGACAGCTGGATCAGCCGGCTCTCGATCCGCACGCCGCACCGCGGCACCGCCATCCAGCGGCTGTCCGGCGGCAACCAGCAGAAGGTGGTCCTCGCCCGCTGGCTGGTCAGCGGCGACGTACGCCTGCTGCTGCTCGACCACCCGACCCGCGGGCTCGACATCGGCGCCCGCTCCGAGGTCTACCGGCTGATGCGGGAGCTCGCGAGCAACGGCGTCGCCACGGTCCTCCTGGCCGACAGCCTCGAGGAGGCGATCGGCATGTCGGACCGGATCGTCGTGATGAGCGACGGGCGGGTGACCGCCGAGGTGGGCTGTCCCTCCGGCGCCAAGCCGACGCCGCTGGACCTGGTGAAGGAGATGGTATGAGCGTCACCGTCGAGCAGGCGGCCGAGTCCGTCGTGCAGCCGAAGGGGCGGAGCGTGTCGGAGCGGCTGACCGCGCTGATGCCGCTGATCGCCCTCGCCGCCATCCTCGCGGCCCTGACCGTCGCCGACCCCGGCTTCTTCACCCAGCGCAGCCTCACCGCGGCGACGATGACCGCGGCGCCGCTGATCGTGCTCGCCGCCGGGGCGACGCTGGTCGTGCTGTGCGGCGGCATCGACCTCTCCATCGCCGCGATGGCCTCGCTGTCGACGGTGTTCCTCGCCCTGTGGCTGCCCGACCTCGGGGCGCTCACGACCCCGGCGGTGATCGGGGTCGCGGCCCTGCTCGGCGCGGTGCAGGGCGTGGCCCACGTCTACCTGCGGATCCCGTCGTTCATCGTCACCCTCGGCGGGATGAGCATCTTCTCGGCGGTCGCGCTCGTGGTCTCCGACGCCGGCACGGTGCCGGTCACCGACGACTCGACGATCAGCTGGCTCAACCTGTACGTCGCCCGCTACATCCCGATGTCGGTGGCCGTCGCGCTGCTCGTCGTCGCCGTGCTGGCCCTGGTCGTGCGGCTGACCCCGCTGCGCAGCTGGATCACCGCCACCGGCTACTCCGAGTCCGCGGCCCGCCTCGCCGGCGCACCGGTGGACCTGGTGAAGATCGGCGCGTTCTGCGTCTCCGGCGCCTGCGCCGGGCTCGCCGCGGTCATGCTGGTCTCCCGCAACTTCAGCGGGAACCCGTCGATGGCCGACAACCTGCTGCTGCCCGCGGTCGCCGCGATCGTCGTCGGCGGCACCGCCATCACCGGCGGCCACGGCGGGCTGTGGCGCAGCGTCGCCGGCGCGCTGGTCGTGACCCTGCTGCGCGTCGGGCTGCCGATCGTCGGCGTGCCCTCGGCGTACGAGCAGATCCTCTACGGCGCGATCATCGTCGCCGCGGTCGCGCTCACCCTCGACCGGTCGAAGGTGATGGTCATCAAGTAGCCGAGCCCTCCTCCCTCCACGACGACACCGACAGATCCTGATCCCGCAAGGAAAGGCACCATGACCACCACCGTCAGCAACGACCGCTCCACCCTCCTGCCCGCCGTCCGCGAGTTCCTCTCCTCCCCCCGGAAGCTGCTCATCGACGGGGAGTGGGTCGACGCGCAGGACGGCCGGACCTTCGCCACCGTCGACCCCGCGACCGAGGAGGAGCTCGTCCAGGTCGCGCAGGGCTCGGCGGCCGACGTCGACCGTGCCGTCGCCGCCGCCCGTGCGGCCTTCGAGTCCGGGCCGTGGGCGCGGATGACCCCGCGCGAGCGCTCCCACCTGCTGTGGCGCATCGGCGACCTGATCGAGGCCCACGCCGAGGAGCTCGCCCAGCTCGAGGCGCTCGACAACGGCAAGCGGGTCGAGGCGGCGCGCGACGGCGACGTCGCCACCGCCGCCGAGCTGTTCCGCTACTTCGCCGGCTGGGCGACCAAGATGGAGGGCACCACGATCCCCATGTCGGTGCCCGGGCGCGACTTCCACGCCTACACCCGGCGCGAGCCGATCGGCGTCGTGGCCGGCATCGTCCCGTGGAACTTCCCGCTGCTCATGGCCGCGTTCAAGATCGTCCCGGCGATCACGGCCGGCAACACCGTCGTCCTCAAGCCGGCCGAGCAGACGCCGCTCACCGCGCTCCGCCTCGGCGAGCTGCTGCTCGAGGCCGGCGTGCCGGCGGGCGTCGTCAACGTCGTCCCCGGGTACGGCGACACGGGCGCCGCGCTCGTCGACCACCCCGGCGTCGACAAGGTCGCCTTCACGGGCAGCACCGAGGTCGGCAAGAAGATCGCCGCGGCCGCGTCCGGCAACCTGAAGAAGGTCTCGCTCGAGCTCGGCGGCAAGGCGCCCAACATCATCTTCGCCGACGCGGACCTCGACGCGGCCGTCGCCGGCGCCGTGCTGGGCGGCTACTTCAACGAGGGCCAGTGCTGCGTCAACGGCTCGCGCCTCTACGTGCAGCGGGCCGTCTTCGACCAGGTGATCGAGGGCGTCGCCGCGGCCGCGCGCGCGATCCGGCCGGGCAGCGGCTTCGACGCCGCCTCCGACATGGGTCCGCTGGTGTCGCAGGAGCAGCACGAGAAGGTGCTCGGCTACATCCAGGGCGCCGTCGCCGACGGCGCGGTGCTCAGCGCCGGCAGCGGCGACCGCCTCGGCGACCGCGGCTACTTCGTCCAGCCGACCCTGATCACCTCGGTGACCGAGGACATGGCGGTGCAGACCGACGAGATCTTCGGCCCGGTCGTCACCGCGATCCCGTTCGACACCGAGGACGAGGTCGTCGCCGCCGCCAACAACACCGTCTACGGGCTCGCCGCCGGCGTGTGGTCGCAGGACATCGGCACCGCCCACCGGGTCGGCTCCCGCCTCCGCGCCGGAACGGTCTGGCTCAACACCTGGCACGCCGACGACGTCACGCTGCCGCGCGGCGGGTTCAAGCAGTCCGGCTGGGGTCGCGAGCTCGGCTCGTTCGGCCTCGACGACTACACCGAGCTCAAGACGGTCATCGCCGAGCTGCGATGAACGAGATCCGATGACCGACGTCTTCGGGCCGCACCGCGTCGTCCCCGTCGTGGTCCTCGACGACCCGGGCCGCGCCGACGACCTCGGCGCGGCCCTGGCCGCGGGTGGCCTCCCCGTGGCGGAGGTGACCTTCCGGTCGCCGGACGCCCCGGCCGTCCTGCGCCGGATGGCCGACCGCGAGGACCTCGTGGTCGGCGCCGGCACGGTGCTCACCGCGGAGCAGGTCGACCTGGCCCACCGGTCGGGTGCTCGCTTCGTGGTGAGCCCGGGACTGGGCCCCGACGTCGTGCGCCGCTGCCAGCAGCTGGACCTCCCCGTCCTGCCGGGGGTGAGCACCGCCACCGAGGTGATGCAGGCGCTGTCGCTGGGCGTCGACCTGGTGAAGTTCTTCCCGGCCGAGCCGAGCGGCGGCCTGCCCGCGGTCAGCGCGCTGGCCGACGCGTTCCGGCAGGTGCGCTTCGTCCCCACCGGCGGCATCACCGCCGCCCGCGCGCCCGACTACCTGGCCCATCCCGCCGTCGCGGCGGTCGGCGGGACCTGGATGGTCCCACCGGCCCTGCTGAAGGCCGGCCGCTGGGAGGAGGTCGCGGCGCTGTGCGCCGCGGCGGTCGCCGCAACGGCGGCCGACCCGGTCGTCGTACCGGTGACGTCGTGATCGAGCTCCGCCCGGCGGCCGCGTGCGAGCTCGACGTCGTCGCGCTCGGCGAGGTGATGCTGCGGCTGGACCCGGGGGAGAGCCGGATCCGGGCAGCCCGCCGGTTCGAGGTGTGGGAGGGCGGGGGCGAGTACAACGTCGCCCGCGCCCTCGCCGCCGTCTTCGGCCACCGGGCCGGGGTGGTGACCGCTCTCGTGGACAACGAGATCGGCCGGCTGGTCGAGAGCCTGGTCCGGCAGGGCGGGGTCGACACCTCGTTGGTCCGCTGGGAGCCCTTCGACGGGATCGGCCGCCGCGCCCGCAACGGCCTCAACTTCACCGAGCGCGGGTACGGCGTGCGCTCGGCCCTCGGCGTCTCCGACCGCGGCGCGACGGCCGTCAGCCAGCTCGCGCCCGGCATGATCGACTGGGACGACCTCTTCGGCCGGCGCGGCGTGCGCTGGCTGCACACCGGCGGCGTGTTCGCCGGGCTCTCCCCGACGACCGCCGAGGTGGCGCACGAGGCGATGCGCTCCGCCCGCGCCCACGGCACCGTCGTCTCCTACGACACCAACTACCGGCCCAGCCTGTGGGCCGATCGCGGCGGACCCGACCGGGCCCGCGCGGTCAACGCCGAGCTCGCCGCGCACGTCGACGTGCTGATCGGCAACCGCTCCGACTTCCCCGGCGACCCGCCCGACCCGATCGGGCCGCCCGGGTCGGGGGAGACGTTCGCGGCCGCCGCGGCCCTGCTGGCGGCCGACCTCCCCGGGCTGCAGGTCGTCGCGACCACCCGTCGTACCGTCCACTCGGCCGGCGACAACGACTGGCAGGGCCTGGCCTGGTCGCGCGACGCCGGTCCCGCGGCCTCCGTGCTGCGCCCCCACCTGCCCGTCCTCGACCGCGTCGGCGGCGGCGACGGCTTCGCCGCCGGCCTCCTCCACGGCCTGCTCACCGGCGAGGACCTGGCGACCTGCGTCGAGCTGGGCGCCGCCCACGGCGCGCTCGCGATGAGCACCCCCGGCGACACCTCCATGGCCTCCGCCGCCGAGGTCCGCGCCCTCGCCCTCGGCGGCGACGCGGCCACCCGCCGCTGAGCCGCGGGACTCACTCCGGCCGCCAGCGGAGCCCACGGAGGCCGCCGGGCCGACCTCCACAGTTCGGATACGTGAACAGTTCGTCTCAATAATTCACGTTTCTGTTTCTAGTTCTTGTATTTGTGTGACCGGCGTCATACGGTCACGCCGGGGGCCCTCCATCCCTCGGGCCCCGCGCACAACGAACCCGAGACAGGGGATCCCAGATGAAAGTGCATCGCAGGTCCGTCCGCTCGCGGCTGCGTCATCGCTCCCGGCGACTGGTCGCCCACTCCTTCGCGGCGGTCGTCGCGATGGCCGTGGCGCTCCCGCTCGTCGGCGCGACGGCGGCGCCCGCCGCGGCGGCGGAGGACGACGGCGTGCTGCGCGTCCTCCTCTTCTACAAGGACAACTTCCACGCCTCGCACGTCCAGGCGCGCCAGGCGGTCAACCAGCTCGCG
This sequence comes from Nocardioides humi, assembly GCF_006494775.1. Taxonomy (NCBI): domain Bacteria; kingdom Bacillati; phylum Actinomycetota; class Actinomycetes; order Propionibacteriales; family Nocardioidaceae; genus Nocardioides; species Nocardioides humi. Next base: position 3,484,775 of record NZ_CP041146.1, read on the forward strand.
GCCGAGCTGGCGGACGAGTACGACCAGACCCTCGAGATCCAGGAGACCCAGGACGCCGGCGCGTTCACCACGAGCAACCTGGCGACCAAGGACGCCGTGGTCTTCGCCCAGACCGGCGGCGTGCTGTTCAACACCGAGCAGCGGGCCGCCCTCGAGGGCTACATCCGCGGTGGCGGCGGCTACCTGGGCCTCCACTACGCCGGGTGGTCGGTCGGCCAGAGCGAGCACGACGTCAACCCCTTCTACCTGAAGCTCGTCGGCGCCATGTCCGAGGGCCACCCGGAGAACCCGGGCGTCCGGCCGGGCAAGGTCGTCGTCAACGAGGCGACGCACCCCCTCGCCGCGGACCTGCCGGCCGAGATCACCCGCAGCGACGAGTGGTACGACTGGACGGTCAACCCCGCCCAGAACGTGCGCACGATCCTCTCGGTCGACGAGTCGTCGTACAGCTCCCTCGGCAAGCAGGGCACCAACCACCCGATCACGTGGTGCCAGCAGATCGACTCGGGTCGGTCCTGGTACACCGGGATGGGCCACGAGGGCACGGCGTACAGCGAGCCGTTCATGCGCACCCAGATGCGCAGCGGCCTGGCCTACGCCGCCGGCCTGCTCCAGGCCGACTGCTCGCCGCCGGCCAAGGACGAGCACGGCTCGTGGAGCGGCGTCACGCCGTGGCCGCTGATGCCGATCAACATGGCGCTCACCTCCGACGGCAAGGTGCAGTCCTTCGGCAGCGTCGCGGTCGCCGGGTGCACGGACAACGCGCCCTACGACTTCAGCGGCAACAACTGCGTCACGCAGGGCGGCCAGACCGAGATCGACGTGTGGGACCCCAGCCAGGAGCGGACGCTGTCGAACCTCCGCGACGGGATCATCACCAACACGACGTACACGGACCTGTTCTGCTCGATGCAGGTGCAGAACCCGCACCGCAAGACCACGATGACCGTGGGTGGTGACGACTCGCTGGGTGGCAACGCCCCCAACGACGCGGCCATCGGCGTGACCAGCTACTCGACCAACACGGGTCTGCGCGACGAGGCGCCGATGAACTACCCGCGCTGGTACCCGACCGGCACGACCATGCCCAACGGCGACATCGTCGTCCAGGGCGGCACCCTCAAGGGCGGCCCGGGTGGTCCCGGCGTCCTCACCCCCGAGGTGTACCGGCCCGACCAGGGCAGCGGCTGGACGCTGCTGACCGGCGCGACCAGCGCGGCGGCGTACGGCGACGGTGGCGGCGCCCTCGGCCCGGACGAGAACCGCTGGTGGTACCCGCGGGCGTTCGTCGCCCCGGGCAGCGGCAACCTGTTCAACATCACCGGCACGCAGATGTTCGAGCTCGACCCCGACGGCAACGGCGGTGACGGCGAGCTGACCCTGCGGGGCACGCTTCCGGGCAATATCGCCAACCAGGGCGGCCTCGGCAACCCGGTCGGCGCGACCTCCACGGCCGCGATGTACCGCCCCGGCAAGATCCTGCAGGTCGGTGGCGGCTGGTGGGGCAACGGCGGCGGTCCCGCCGGCGCCCGTGCCGGCTTCACCGTCGACATCACCGGCGGCACCGCCGACCCGGTGATCGAGGCCACCCAGCCGATGAGGTACCAGCGGCACTGGGCGACGGCGACGGTCCTGCCGGACGGCGACGTTCTCGTCACCGGCGGCAGCCGGGACAACGCGGCCAACGGCGGCTACGTCACCACGGCCGAGATCTGGAACCCGGACACGGGCGAGTGGACGGAGGTCGAGACGCCGTACGAGCACGCTCGCCTCTACCACTCGAGCGCGCTGCTCCTGCCGGACGGCCGGGTCATGGTCGGCGGCGGCGGCGCCCCCGGTCCGCGCGACTACACCGACGTCGAGTACTACTCCCCGTCGTACCTCTTCGACGGCGACGAGCTCGCCGTGCGCCCGGAGATCACCCGGGCCCCGAAGAAGATCGGGTACGACGGCACCTTCGGCGTCGACGTCTCCGGCTCCGTCTCGCGGGTCACCCTGGTCCGCAACGGCTCGGTGACGCACGGGTTCAACAACGACCAGAACTTCCAGGACCTGGAGTTCACGCAGGCCGGCGGCTCGCTGTCGATCACCGCGCCGGAGGACGGCACCTACGCGCCCCCGGGCTCGTACATGCTCTTCGTCTTCGACGCGGACGGCACGCCGTCGGTCGCGAAGATCGTCGACATCGACCCGACGGTCAAGATGGACCAGCGGACGCCGAAGGTCGTCGACCAGTTCGAGTACCCGAAGCTCCCCGTCGAGTGGCGCTCGGCCAACCCGCCGAACATCATCGACGTGGCGCCGGGCAACAGCCGGATGTCCCCGTGGGTCGTCAACAGCGCCGTCCAGCTGGTCCGGGGCGCCTCGGCGAGCATGGGCGGCATGGGCCTGACCGGCTACCAGCTGGGTCTGGGCAGCACCGGCAGCATCGAGCGCAAGCTCACCGGGCTCACCCCGGGCCACGAGTACCGCGTGTCGCTGCGCTACGCACGAGACAGCAGGACGGCGGGCAGCACGCCCGCGAACGCCTCGCTCGTGGTCGGTGACCTCGACGCGACGCTCACGGCCGGGACGGACTCGCCCTCGCAGAACGCGTTCCAGACCTACGTCGGGAGCTTCACCGCCTCGGCCCGGTCCGAGACGCTCACCCTCACCGGTGGCGACGCGGGCCTGATGGTCGACGACCTGGTGATCATCGGCGAGCAGGCCGGCGTCGACGAGGCTCCGGTGCACTACGAGTTCTCGGAGGGCTCGGGCACGGCGGCCGCGAACACCGGCACCGACACGTCCGTGGGCGACGCGACCCTGGTCGGCAACGCCGGCTGGTCCGACGACGGCGTGTTCGGCAAGGCGCTCCGGATGACCGGCGGCAGCAACGCCAACGCGGTGCGACTGCCGGACAACCTGCTGCAGGGCGAGGACACGTTCACGACGTCCTTCTGGGTCCGTCCCGACGCCAAGTCCGACTGGATCGGCATGTTCCACATCGGCGACGGCAACGGCGACGCGGGCAGCTTCTTCCAGGTCCAGATGCAGACCCAGGCCCGCGACCCGGGCGCCAGCGGTCTCGCGGCGACCTTCAAGAAGAAGGGCAGCACGCTGCAGGAGCGGGTCTACGCCACGCCCACCAGGGACGTGACCGCGAACCAGTGGAACCACGTGGTGTTCACCCGCACCGGCGCCACGGGCACGCTCTACCTCAACGGTGAGCAGATCGCCCAGCGCACCGACCTCACCCTCACCATGACCGACATCGGTCCGACCGCCAACAACTGGCTGGGGCGCAACGGCTACCCCGACCCGGCGTACAACGGCCGGATGGACGACGTACGGCTCTACACGACGGCGCTCAGCGCGGACGACGTGGAGGCGCTGTACGACGAGGGGGCGGCGCTGCGGACCACCACGACGGTCACGACCGCGCCGGAGTCCCCGTCGCCGTTCGCGGAGCCGGTCACGGTCTCCGCCTCGGTCGAGGACGAGAACGACGGGTCCGCCCAGGGCACGGCCGAGCTGTGGGTCGACGGCAAGAGCGTCGGCGACACGGTCGAGGTCGAGGACGGCACGGCGCCGTTCCCGGCGCTCAACCTGAGCCCCGGTGAGCACGAGATCGAGGTGCGGTTCACCGCTGCCGACGGATGGCGGGACTCCCGCGCGACGGTCACCCACACCGTCGAGCGCCCGCCGCCGGGCGTGGGCATCCCCGTCCACTACACCCTCGACGAGGGGCAGGGCACCACGGCCGCGAACACCGGCCTGGACTCGTCGGTCGGCGACGCCACGCTGATGGGCCAGTCCGGCTGGACCCCGAACGGGAAGTTCGGCGCGGCGCTCGACCTGCCCGGCGGTGCCTCGGGCTCGGGCAACCACGTGAAGCTGCCGAACAACATCCAGGCCGGCATGGACGACGAGTTCTCCGTGTCGGTGTGGGCCCGGCCGCGCGCCCTGCCCAACTGGGTGCCGCTCGTCCAGATCGGCGACAGCACGGACACCTTCTTCCTGCTGCAGTCCTCCACGCAGGCCAACGGACCCACCGGTTTCGCGGCCACGTTCAAGGCACCCGGCACCCCCGGGACCGCCCAGGAGCGGCTGACGCTCGGAGGCGGCAACGACCTGCCGCTGAACGAGTGGACGCACGTGGTGTTCACGATGAGGGCCAGCCAGAACGGCTACGTCGGCACGCTGTACTTCGACGGGGAGGTCGTCGGCACGCGCAACGACTTCACCCTCAGCATCGGCGACGTCGGTCCGAACGGCCAGACCACGGCCAACTTCCTCGGCGGCACCAGCTGGGGAGACCCGCGGTTCAACGGCGCGATCGACGACTTCCGGCTCTACGGCTACGAGCTCAGCGCCGAGCAGGTCACCGAGCTGTACGAGGGTCCGCCGCCGAACGCGGCCCCCGTCGGCGAGGCCGACGCGTACACCACGGCCAAGGGCGAGGTGCTGGAGGTCGACGCTCCCGGCGTGCTGGCCAACGACACCGACGCGGACGGCGACGACCTGACGGCGGTCGGGGCGACGCAGCCCGCCCACGGCGAGCTCGAGCTCGCCGAGGACGGCTCGTTCAGCTACACCCCGGACGCCGGGTTCACCGGCACCGACACCTTCACCTACCGCGCCAGCGACGGCACCGCGCAGTCCGGTCCCACCACGGTGACCATCACCGTGCAGGCCGCGCCCGACCCGGCGTCGACCTCGCTGACGGCGACGGCGGGCCCGGTGGTGTACGGGCAGCAGGGGAGCGTCTCCGTGACGGTCTCCGCGGCTGCCGCCACCGGTCAGGTGAGCGTGCTCGACGGCAGTCGGTCCGTCGCCACCGGCACGCTCGCCGGCGGCAAGGCGGCCGTCGTACTGCCGGCCGGGTCGCTCCTGCCGGGGACGCACGCCCTCACCGTCCGCTACGGCGGCGACGCGGGTCACAGCGGCTCGTCGGGTGTCGTCCAGGTGGTCGTGGAGAAGGCGAGCGCGACCATGGCGGTCAAGGCCCCGAAGAAGGCCAAGCCGGGGAAGAAGGCCAAGGTCACGGTCGACCTGTCCGCCGCGGGCACGGTGACGGTGGACGGCAAGGTCGTCGTCAAGGTCAACGGCAAGAAGGTCAAGGCGAAGATCGTCGACGGCCGGGCCGTGATCAAGCTGCCGAAGAAGCTCGTGCGACCGGGCGTCCTGCGCGTCAAGGTCGTCTACAAGGGCAGCGCGGTCGTCGGGAAGGTGGTGAAGAAGGTCAAGATCAAGGTCAAGCGCTAGCCAGCCGCTGACCTGCCAAGGAACGTGGGCCCGGAGGACGACGTCCTCCGGGCCCACGGGCCTTGGTCGCTGGTGTCGCGTCAGTCGTCGGCGAGCGCGGCCACCACGCCGGCGCGGCTCTCGTCCTCGCTGGCGAGCACGCCGCCGTTCGCGACGATGTCGGGGGTGATCTCGCTGAAGACCATGCGGACGTCCTGGCGGCGGGCGCCGAGGATCTCGACCGCGTGGTCGGCGACGGCCTTGGCGAAGGCGCGGCGCTGCTCGAGGGAGCGGCCGGCCAGCAGCTCGACGGTGATGTTGGGCATGTCGGTCCTTTCTCGGGGTCGCGGTGCGGCCGGCGCCTGCGGGCCACGTCTGCGACTTTGATTCGGTATCGTGAACTGCCAGCCTAGAGCGAGGCGGAGCCGGACGCTAGTTCATGTCCTTGACAATGGTTCAGCCCGCTGATTCAGTGTGGGCGTGACGCCGGTCACTGACGCGAACCTGGTTCGCGTCATCGAACGCGCCGCCTGAGGAGGCTCCTGCCGTGGGACGAGCTGGACGAGCCGCCGGGGCCGCGCTGCTCCTCGCCCTCGCCGTCCTCCTGCTGCTCCCCGCCGCCCCGGCCGCCGCCCACGCCACCCTGATCGCGACCGACCCGGCCGCCGGCGCCGTCCTCCCGGCCGCGCCCGACAGGGTCCGGTTCACCTTCGACGAGAAGGTCTCCCTCGTCCCCGACGGGGTGCGGGTCTTCGACGCCGCAGGCGACCCGGTGGCGTCGTCGGCCACCGCCCGCGACGCGGTGCTCGAGGTCGACCTCCCCGACGAGGTCGGCACCGGGACGCTCGTCGTCGTCTGGCGGGTCGTCTCCGCCGACGGCCACCCGATCAGCGGGTCCCTCGCGTTCAGTGTCGGCGCGCCGAGCGAGCAGGTCGTCGCCGTACCGGTCCCCGACAGCGGGCCGACCGGTCCGCCCCTGGTCTCCAGCATCGCCACCTGGGCCGGCTACGTCTCGCTCCTGCTGACCGCGGGACTGGTGGCGTTCGTGGTCCTGTTCGTCCCCGAGCACCACCTCGCCGACCGGGCCCGCGACCGCCTGGTCCGCTCCTCCCGGATCGGCGCCGGGATCGCGATCGTCGCCTGGCTCGCCGAGGTCCCGCTCACCGCCGTCTACCAGGTCGGCGCCGGCGTCGGCGCCCTGGCCAAGGGCTCGACCTGGGCCTCGCTGGACCGCCTGGAGTACGTCGTCGCCGGGGTCGTCTCCGCCGGGCTGGTCCTCGCCGTCGTCCTCCTCGGGCGGGGGCTGGTCGATCGCACCCGGCGTCTCGTCGCGCTGGCCGCCTGCGCGCTCGCGGCCTGCGCGCCCGCGCTCACCGGCCACACCCGCGGCGTGACGCCCGAGGCGCTCGCTGTGGGGGCCGACATGCTGCACCTGGTCGCCGGCAGCATCTGGCTCGGCGGCCTGGTCGCGCTCGTCCTCGTCCTGCCCGACCTCGGCGGCCGCGGCGCCCTCGCGGCGGAGGTGCTGGCCCGGTTCTCCGTGGTCGCCGCCGGGGTGCTCGCCGCGCTCGCCGTCACCGGCGTCCTGCTCGCCTGGCGGATCGCCGGGTCGTGGGACGTGCTGTTCTCGACCGGCTACGGGCGCCTGCTGCTCGTCAAGATCGGTGCGGCCGCGGTGGCGGTGCTGATCGCCTGCTGGAACCGGTTCGTGCTGCTGCCGCGGCTGCGCGACGCCGCGCACCGCAGGGACCGTCGTACCGGCGCCGGGATGCTCGCCCGGTCCACCGCGGCCGAGGCGGTCGTCCTGGTGGCGGTGCTGCTGCTGACCGGCTTCCTCGTCGACCGCAGCCCCGAGGCCGCGCCCGCCGCCTCGGCTGCCGGCGCGGGCGGGCCGGCCGGCTCCGGCGGTCCGGTCGAGCCCGCCGTCCGGTCCGTTCGGATGGGCCACATCGAGGTCCGCGCGACCCTCTCCTCGCCGCGACCGGGTCGGGGCACGGTGCGCGTCGAGCTGCTCGACGTCGACGGCCGGCCGACCGAGGCGTTCGAGGCGCCGCGGCTGCGGCTGGCCGGTGCCGACGTCGACCTCGGTGCGGTGCCCGTGGACTCCGTCGCCCCGGGCGTCTACTCCGGCCCGGTCGTGATCCCCACGGCCGGCACCTGGCGGCTCCAGGTGTCCCTGCGCCTCGGCGAGTTCGAGAACCCGGTCTCCGTGCTGGAGTTCCCGGTCGAGGCGGGCTGACCCGCCCCCACATGCAGGTGGCACCCGAGCCTTCGATCGTCTCGGGTGCCACCGCTGACACGTGAACCTTGGCTACCAGGCGTGCACCATCAACAACTGCTCCGGAAGTCTTCCGGACGCCAGCGCCCAATTCAGAAGGGTAGATCGCCGCGTGGGTACCTGGATCACGTGTTGCTCTTGAGTTCTTGGAGTCCTTTGTACGCCGCTCCCCGGCCACCTTCAAGGCTTGTCTTTTCGGCGCCGACGGGGAACGCTGGCGGGTTGGGGGGAGGTTTCTCCTCCGGCCCCTTGCCCGCCTCTCGGGCGGGTGGATCTCAGGCGCTGAGCGCGCGCCGCCGGGCGCCGATCCAGACCGCCGCGCCGACGGCGACGACGCCCCCGACGGCGAGCGCCGCGAGGGTCGGCTTGGGCGGCGGCAGGTGCAGCCGCGACTGCAGCGCGACCGGCCGGGTGAACACCAGGACCGGCCAGCCCCGCGCCGCCGCGACCTTGCGCAGCTCCTTGTCCGGGTTGACGGCGTGCGGGTGGCCGACCGCCTCGAGCATGGGTACGTCGGTCACCGAGTCGGAGTACCCGTAGGACCCCTCGAGGTCGTAGCCGACGCTCTCGGCCAGCGCCCGGATCGCGTTCGCCTTCTCCTCCGCGTAGGCGTAGTACTCGATCTCCCCGGTGTACCGGCCGTCCTCCACCTTGAGCCGGGTCGCCACCACCCGGTCCGCGCCGAGGAGCGCGCCGATCGGCTCGACGACCTCGCTGCCGGACGTGGAGACGATGACCACGTCCCGGCCCGCCTCATGGTGCTCGTCGACGAGGCGGACCGCCTCGTCGTACACGAGAGGGTCGACGACATTGTGCAGCGTGTCGGCCACGATCTCGCGGACCGTCGCGACGTCCCAGCCGGCGCACAGCTGCGACATGAACTGCCGCATCTTCTCGACCTGGTCGTGGTCGGCGCCGCCGATCATGAACACGAACTGGGCGTACGCCGAGCGCAGCACCGCGCGCCGTGAGATCAGCCCGCCCGCCTGGAACGGCTTGCTGAACGCGAGCACGCTCGACTTGGCGATGATCGTCTTGTCGAGGTCGAAGAACGCGGCGGTGGGCGGCGTGCCCGCGGGAGCCATGCGTCCATCGTAGGTGAGCCCCTGCGGCCCCATCCGTCACACGCGCCGCCGTCCGCCGTCCACAGGCGGGCTCCGGGCGCGCTCCCTCCACAGGCCGCGGCGGTCGGGGCATGGCGATGTCGGCCGGTGGCGAGAACCTCGGCATGACCCACGACCGACCCTCCCCTCTCCCGCACGCCCGTGCCGCGGACGTGCCGCCCCTGGTGGTGACCGCCGATGACGACCTGCTGGCCGAGCTGCTGCCGCTCGCCGCCGCGGCCGACGTGGCCCCGACGATCGCCCGCGACCCGCTGACCGCCCTGGTCACGTGGACGCGCGCGCCGGTCGTCCTCGTCGGCGCCGACCTCGCGGCCGCGATGGTCCAGGTGGCCCCCGAGTCCCGGCCGCGGAGCTACGTCGTGAGCGGATCCCGCCCGCCCGACCGGCTGTTCCGGACGACCCTGGACCTCGGCGCCGAGAGCGTCATCGAGCTGCCCGGCTCCGCCGACTGGGTGGTCGAGCTGCTCGCCGACCTCACCGAGCGCCAGCCCGGCCGCGCCCGGGTGATCGGGGTGATCGGCGGCAGCGGCGGCGCGGGCGCGACCACCTTCGCCTGCGCGCTCGGGCAGTGGGCGGCCCGGTCCGGCGATGCCGTCGTCGTCGACTGCGACCCCCAGGGTCCCGGCCTCGACCGGATGCTCGGCCTCGAGCGGTGCGAGGGCTTCCGCTGGGACGCGCTGTGCCAGACCACGGGGCGGCTCTCGGCCCGCTCGCTGCGGGAGGCGCTGCCGCGGCGGGGGAGCCTGGGCGTGCTGTCGTGGTACGTCGACGGGCGGGTGCAGAGCCTCCAGGCGTTCGCCGTCCGCGAGGCCCTGTCCGCCGCGCGCCGCGGCCACCGGGTGGTCGTCGTCGACCTCCCACGCTCGCCGGACCCGCTGGTCGACGAGGTCGCCGCACGCTGCGACCAGCTGCTCGTCGTGACCGCCGGCAGCGTGGTCGGGGTCGCGGGCGCGGCCCGGATGCGCGCCCGGTTCGCCGACCATGCCGATCCCGGGGTCGTCCTGCGCGGCGAGGCGTTCGCGGCCGACGAGGTCGCGCGGGCGGTGGGCCTGCCGGTGCTCGCGCAGATGCGCGACCAGCGGGGGCTCGCCGAGGCGGTCGACCTGGGTCTCGGACCGCTGCGCTCCTACCGCGGCCCGCTGGCCCGCGCGGTCGCGCGGGTGCTCGACGGCTCGGCCGCGGAGCTGGCGGCATGAGGTCGACAGCCGACGCCGTCGGACCGGGCGGCGACGTCTCCGTCCTGGTCGAGGACGTCCGTGCCCGGCTGGCCCGCACGCCCGGCGACCTCAGCCCGCACCGGGTGGCCGACGCCCTCCGCGCCGCCGGCCGGCCGGTCGGCGACGCGACCGTGCTCGCGGTCTACGAGGCGCTGCGGCGCGACATCATCGGCGCCGGCCCGCTGGAGCCGCTGCTCGCCCTGCCCGGGGTCACCGACGTCCTCGTCAACGGGCCGGGGCCGGTCCGGATCGACCGTGGCGAGGGCGTCGAGGAGACCGGCGTGGTGCTGCCGTCGGAGGAGGCCTGCCGCCGGCTGGCGCAGCGGCTGGTCGCCAGCGGCGGCCGCCGGCTCGACGACGCCGCGCCCTGGGCCGACGTACGACTGCCCGACGGGACCCGGTGCCACGCCCTGCTCGCTCCGCTGGCCCAGCCCGGGACGGCGATCTCGCTGCGCGTGCCCCGCCGGGACGGCTTCTCCCTCGCGGAGCTGCAGGCCGCCGGCGCCCTGTCCGACGAGGGCCTGGCGCTGGTCGAGCAGGTGGTCGACGCGCGGCTCGCGTTCCTGGTCACCGGCGGGACCGGCGGCGGCAAGACCACGCTGCTCGCCGCCCTCCTGGGTGCCGTCGACCCGAGGGAGCGGATCGTCGTGGTCGAGGATGCCGCCGAGCTCCGGCCCGACCACCCGCAGGTCGTCGGCCTCGAGGCCCGGCCGGCCAACCTGGAGGGAACGGGTGCCGTCGTGCTCCGCGACCTGGTCCGCCAGGCGCTGCGGATGCGACCCGACCGGCTGGTCGTCGGCGAGGTCCGCGACGCCGCCGTCGTGGACCTCCTGGCCGCGATGAACACCGGCCACGAGGGCGGCTGCGGCACCCTGCACGCCAACTCCGCCGCCGACGTCCCCGCCCGCGTCGAGGCGCTCGCCCTCGGCGCCGGGCTCGCCCGCGACGCCGCCCACAGCCAGCTGGCGGCGGGCCTCGACGCGATCCTCCACGTCCGGCGCGACCGTGGCTCGGGGCGCCGGCGCCTGGGGGAGGTCGCGGTCGTCGTCCGCGGTCCCGACGGGCTCGCGCGGACCGAGGTCGCCGTCTCCTTCGGCGCCACCGGTACGCCGACGAGCGGCCCGGGGGCGCGGCGGCTGCTGGGGCTGCTGGACGGGACGAGGCGATGACCGGCGCTGGGACGGTCACCGTCGTGGCCGCCGTGGCGGTCACCGTCGCCGGAGGCATCGTGCTGCTGGCTCCCGCGCGGCAGCGGCTCGCCGGGCCGGCGGACCGGGACGGCGGCCGGCCCGCTCGGGGACGGCTCCTGCCGGCCGTGGTCGTGGCGGCCGTGGTGGCCATGGCGGGTCGCGGCTCCCCGCAGGGGGTGGTGCTGCCGCTCCTCGCGGTCGCCCTCGGCGCCGCGGTGGTCCGCGGTCTCGCCGCGCGGCGCCGGGACCGCGCGGCGGCGGAGGTGCGCCGTCGCGTCGTCGACCTCTGCGACGCGCTGCGGTCCGAGCTCGCCGCCGGCCAGACCGCAGCCGGTGCGCTCGACCGCGCCGCGGCCGAGTGGCCGCTCGTCGCACCCGCCGCCCGGGCCGCCCGCACCGGCGGCGACGTGGTCGCCGCGCTCCGCGGGCTCGCCGCGACGCCGGGCGGCGACGCCCTGCGCGTGGTCGCCGCGGCCTGGCAGGTCGCGCACCGGACGGGGCACGGCCTGGCCGACACCCTGGGCCGGGTCGCGTCCGACCTGCGCGCCGCCGAGCGCACCCGCCGGGTCGTCGGCGGCGAGCTCGCGTCCGCCCGCGCCACCGCCCGCCTCCTCGCGGGCCTGCCGGTGCTCGCGCTGGTGATGGGATCCGGCGCCGGTGCCGATCCGCTGCGGTTCCTGCTCGGCCACCCGGCCGGACTCGCCTGCCTGGCCGGCGGTCTCGCCGCCGGGTACGCCGGGCTCGCCTGGATCGAGGCGCTGGCGCGGGACGTCGACCGCCATGGCTGACGTGCTCCTGGTCGGCCTGCTCGTGGCCGGCGCGGTGCTGGTGGGTTCCGGGGCCGGGACGCGCTGGATCCCCGGTCCGGACCGGTCTGCCCGCGCGTCGGGCCCGGGCTCGGGCTCGGACGACGACGGGCTGCTGCGTCGCGGCCGGGCCCTCTGGGCCCTCCTCGCGGGCGGCGGCGCCGCGGTCCTGCTCGGCGGTCCGCTCGCGCTGCCCGCAGGCGCCGCCGCGGCCGGTGCCGTGTGGGTGGTCGCCGGGCGGCTGGAGCCGCGGACGGTGCGGCAGCACCGCGAGGAGGTACGCCGCGACCTGCCGCACGTCGTCACCCTGCTCGCCGCCGGCCTGCGGGCGGGCCAGGCGCCGGGCGAGGCGATCGAGCTGGTCTGCCGCGCCCTCCCCGGTGCCGCCTCCGCCCGGCTCGCCACCGTGGCCGCGCGGCTCCGCCTCGGCGGCGACGCCGCCACGATCTGGGGCCGGCTCGCCGACGACCCGGACCTCGGACCGCTCGGCCGGACCCTCGGGCGGGCGCACCGCACCGGGGCACCGGTGGTCGCGGCCGTCGAGGGACTCGCCGACGAGCTCGGGTCCCGCGCCCGGGCGGAGGTCGAGGACCGGGCGCGGGCGGTCGGGGTGCGTGCCGCCGTACCGCTGGGGGTGTGCCTGCTCCCGTCCTTCCTGCTGCTCGGGATCGTGCCGCTGGCGGTCTCGCTCGCGGGGAGCATCGTGGCCGGGCAGTGACCGGTCGGACCGTGCTCACCAGCCCCATCCGTACCACCGGGAGCCGTCGGCCGTCCCCAGGCCGGTGGTCGAGGGGTGGCTGTCCACAGGGCCGGTGCCGTGGAGGGGGCGAGGTCGGCCGGGGCGCGCAGGATCGGGGACCGACAGCCGCACCGGGCGGCTGCAGACGAACGGAGAGACCCTTGGCACTGCGCACCTCACGCCGCGACGAGCGGGGCGTCACCACAGCGGAGTACGCCGTCGCGACCGCCGCCGGCGCCGGCTTCGCCGGACTGCTCTACAAGCTGCTCAGCGGCGGATTCGGCGACAAGCTCATCAAGACCCTGTTCGACCATGTCCTCGGCCTGCTCGGGCTGCGCTGACCGGCCGCGGGACCAGCCGCGGGACCAGCCGCGGGACCAGCGGGGTGCCGTGACGGCCGAGCTGGCGCTCGCGCTGCCGGTGCTGCTCGCCCTCACCGCGGGCCTGGTGTGGCTGCTCGCGGTCGCCGTGGCGCAGGTCCGGACCGTCGACGCGGCCCGCGAGGCCGCGCGGGCCGTCGCCCGCGGCGACGACACCGCCCGCGCCGTGGCCCTCGGCGAGCGGGTCGCCCCGGACGGCGTCCGCCTGTCCGTCACCCGCTCGGGCGACCGTGTCGTCGTCCGCGCCCGCGGCCGGATCAGCGGACCCGGCGGGCTGCTCCGGGCCATCCCCGGTGCGACCCTCGCCGCCGAGGCGGTCGCGACCGCCGAGCAGGAAGGAGGCGATCGACGGTGAGCCGGATCGCGGCCGACCGCGGCGCCGCAACTGTCCTCGCCGTGGCGCTGGCGGGCGTGCTGCTGCTCGTCGGCGCCGCCACCGGCCTGGTCGGTGCGCTCCTCGTCGCCCACCGCCGTGCGCAGGCCGCCGCGGACCTGTCCGCCCTCGCGGCCGCGACCTCCCTGGCCGGACGGGTGGCCCACCCCGGTCGCGACCCGTGCACGGAGGCCACCGATGTCGCCGCCGCCAACGGCGCCGCGCTGGTCAGCTGCCGGATCGACGGGCGCGAGGTCGTCGTCGAGGTCCGGGTCACCGGCCCCCGGTGGCTGGGCCAGGACCAGGACCTGGTCGCCGCCGCCCGCGCCGGCCCTGGCTGACTTGGACGGGCCGAGCGTGTCGCCCGATCGAGAGCACCGCACGGTCCTCGCTTCGCGTCGGACCGCGGGCGCCCTCGATGCGCTTCGCGCGGGGACGCCACGCTGCCGGCCGCGCGGTCGGGCTCGGCTGAGCGCACGCCTGTGTGGCGACCAGACGCCTCACGACGTGCTTGGGCCGAGCGTGTCGCCCGATCGAGAGCACCGCACGGTCCTCGCTTCGCGTCGGACCGCGGGCGCCCTCGATGCGTCGTGCGTTGCCGGGCCACTCAGCCGTCGTCGTCAGTGAGCTCGGAGCGGCGGCGCTCCAGCTCGACCTGGTCGAGCTTCTCCGACAGCTCGCCGAGCCGCTTGTGCTCCTTGCGCCGCTGCCAGCTCTGCCGGGCGCCGACCTTCATCATCCACAGACCGGCGACGACCAGCAGGGTCGAGGCAGCGCCCCACAGGACGAGCGTGCCCGGGGCGACGTCCCAGTTCAGGATCTCGGCCGACCGGTGCTTGTAGTCGATGCTCGCGCCGAAGAAGCTGAGCACCAGGGCGATCACACCGACGACCAGCACCACCAGTCCGAGCAGCAGCATGGCGGCAGGATAGCTACTCCGCGGCCTCCCGGGCCGGAGGCGCCTCGCGGAGCAGGGCGTCGAGCAGGGCGACGGCGCCGGCCTTGTCGAGCGGATCGTTGCCGTTGCCGCACTTCGGCGACTGGATGCACGAGGGGCAGCCGGTGGCGCACTCGCAGGCGGCGATGGTCGCCCGGGTGGCGCGCAGCCAGGCCGCGGCGGTGCGGTAGCCGCGCTCGGCGAAGCCGGCCCCGCCGGGGTGGCCGTCGTGGACGAACACGGTGAGGACGCCGGTGTCGGGGTGGTGGGCGGTGGAGACCCCGCCGATGTCCCACCGGTCGCAGGTGGCGAAGAGAGGAAGGAGGCCGATGGAGCAGTGCTCGGCGGCGTGGGCCGCGCCGGGCAGGTCCGCCGGGGCGAGACCGGAGGAGGTGAGCAGGTCGGCGACGACGCCGTCGGGCACGGTCCACCAGACCGCGGCGGTGGAGAGCGTCCGGGGCGGGAGGTCGAGCGGGGTCTCGTCGATCACCTCGCCGGTGCGGGTCCGTCGCCGCAGGTACGACGTGACCCGGCTGGTGACCTCGACGGTGCCGAACGTGACCCGGCAGGGCCCCCAGTCGACGTGCTCGCGCTCCTCGACGATCTCGATGTCGGTGACCTCGCGCGCGCTGGTGGTGTGGTCGACGTCGGCGCGGCGGAGGGTCGCGACATGCTCGTCGAGGTCGAGCGACTCGACCAGCCAGGTCTCGCCGCGATGGAGGTAGACCGCGCCCTCGTGGGCGGTGCCGTGGGCGCGGCCGCCGTCGACGGTGCCGACCACGCGGCCGGTGCCGGCCTCGACGAGCTGGACCTGCGCGCCGCCGGCGGAGCGGATGTCGGCGAGGTCGGCGGCCCGGGCGCGATCGGTCCAGTACCAGCCGGCCGTCCGGCGGCGCAGCAGCCCGCGCTCGACCAGGGACGCGAGCACCTCCCGCATCCGCGGCCCGAACAGCTCCCGGTCGGCCACCGTCACCGGCAGCTCCTGGGCCGCCGCGCACAGGTGCGGCCCGAGGACATAGGGGTTGTCGGTGTCGAACAGGGTGCCCTCGACCGGCCGGCCGAGCAGCGCGTCCGGATGGTGCACGAGGTAGGTGTCGAGCGGGTCGTCGCGGGCCACGAACAGCCCCAGCGCGCCCCCGCCGTCGCGTCCCGCGCGCCCGACCTGCTGCCAGAAGGCGGCGCGGGTGCCGGGGTAGCCGGTGACGACGACCGCGTCGAGCCCGCTGATGTCGATGCCGAGCTCGAGCGCGTTGGTGGCCGCCATGCCGAGCAGCCGGCCGCTGCGCAGGTCCTGCTCCAGGGCCCGGCGCTCCTCGGGGAGGTAGCCGCCGCGGTAGGAGTCGATCCGCCCGGCCAGCGACGGGTCGACCTCCGCGATCAGCTCGCCCGCCCGCCGGGCGACGGTCTCGACGCCGTGCCGGGAGCGCACGAACGCCAGCGTGCGGACGTCCTCGATCACGAGGTCGGCGAGGAGGTCCGCGGTCTCGGCGGTCGCGGGCCGGCGGACGGGAGCGCCGTTCTCCCCCTGGTACGACGTCAGCGGCGGCTCCCACAGCCCGAGCGCGAGCGCGCCGCGGGGCGAGCCGTCCTCGGTCACCGCGGTCACGTCGAGCCCGGTCATCCGGCGGGCCGCCACGTCGGGGTCGGCGACCGTGGCCGAGGCGAGCACGAAGGTGGGCGAGGAGCCGTGGAACGCGCAGATCCGGCGCAGCCGCCGGACGACCTGGGCGACGTGGGCGCCGAACACGCCGCGGTAGTGGTGGCACTCGTCGATGACGACATAGCGCAGCGACCGGAAGAACGACGTCCACCGCTCGTGCCCGGGCAGCAGCGAGCGGTGGAGCATGTCGGGATTGGAGAGGACGTACTCGGCGTGGTCGCGGGTCCACTCCCGCTCCTCGGCCGTGCTGTCGCCGTCGTGGGTCGCCACCCGGACGTCGAGGCCGAGGTCGCGGATCGCCGCCCACTGGTCGTGGGCGAGCGCCTTGGTCGGCGCGAGGTAGAGCACCGACGCCCCGCGCTGGCCCCGCGGGCCGCGGGCGGCGCGGATGTCGGAGAGCGCGGGCAGCAGGTAGGCGAGCGACTTGCCGGACGCCGTACCGGTGGCCACCACGACATGCTCACCCCGGTGGGCGGCCTCGGCCGCCGCGACCTGGTGCCGCCAGGGGAGCACCACCCCACGCGCGGAGTACGCCGCCACCACGTCCGGATCGGCCCACCCCGGCCACGCGGACGTCGTCGCGGCCCGCGCCGGGACCTGCTCGCGATGGGTCAGCCGGTCCGCCCGGGACGGCAGCGCGGTCAGCCGGTCGAGGAGCGCCTCCGGGTCACGCCGCCCCGCGGGGGCGACGTCGAGCTCGGGCTGCGCGGTCATGCTCCGATTGTCCCAAGAACCCCCGACACGGAGCGCAGGCATACCGACGGGATGTCAGCAGATGCCGCGCTCCTTGCACGCGCCCGCGGTCGGCATGGTTTGATAAGTGCCACCAGACATAGGTAGCTATCCCGGGGTGAGGTCGTGAATCTGACACTGTCGACGCGCGAGGTCGGTGGGCGCACCGTCGTTGCCGTGGGTGGCGAGATCGACGTCTACACCGCCCCGAAGCTGCGCGACACCATCACCGAGCTGGTGGCGGCCGGGACCTACCACATCGTCGTGGACATGCAGGCGGTCGAGTTCCTCGACTCCACCGGCCTCGGCGTCCTCGTCGGCGGCCTGAAGAAGGTCCGCGCCCACGACGGCTCCCTCGAGCTGGTCTGCAACGCCGCCCGGCTGCTCAAGATCTTCAAGATCACCGGCCTGGCCAAGGTGTTCGTCATCCACGAGACGCCCGAGGCCGCGTCCGTCTGACCGTGGCGCCTGTGCGGCAGCGTGGGCGCGAGGCACGAGCGACGCGCTCGCGCCATCAACTTGTGACTCGTGTCACAACCTCCATGTGTTCCGCGCCACACCCTGCGTAGACTCCGGGCACGATCTCAGACCTGGCCCCCGTGGCCGCACCTGAACCCCCCGCAGGAGGCAGTCGTATGCCCCGTCCGCTCGTCGTCGATGTCGAAGTCACCGGGGGCGATCTCGCCCTCGTGGCGATCGTGGCCGTGATCGCTCTCGGCTCCCTGGGCATGGCCGTGCTGTTCAGATCGGAGGTGCTCCGCGCCGGCGAGGGCACCCCGAACATGCAGCGCATCGCCCAGGCCGTGCAGGAGGGAGCGAACGCCTATCTCACCCGGCAGTTCCGCACCCTGACGATCTTCGCGGCCATCGCGTTCGTGGTCCTGCTGGCCCTGCCAGCGCACACCGCGGACGACGGGAGCGGGCTGCAGTCGGAGTGGGCGGTGCGGATCTTCCGCTCGGTCTTCTTCCTGGTCGGCGCCGGGTTCTCCGGGGCCGTCGGCTACCTCGGCATGTCGCTCGCCGTCCGCGCCAACCTGCGCGTCGCGGCCGCGGCCAACGAGCAGGGCCGCGACCCGGCGATGAACATCGGCTTCCGCACCGGCGCCTTCGTGGGCATGTTCACCGTCGGCCTGGGCCTGCTCGGCGCGAGCGTCGTGGTCATCGTGTTCCAGGAGTCGGCACCCAACGTGCTGGAGGGCTTCGGCTTCGGCGCCGCCCTGCTCGCGATGTTCATGCGCGTCGGCGGCGGCATCTTCACCAAGGCCGCCGACGTCGGCGCCGACCTGGTCGGCAAGGTCGAGCAGAACATCCCCGAGGACGACCCGCGCAACGCCGCGACCATCGCCGACAACGTCGGCGACAACGTCGGCGACTGCGCCGGCATGGCGGCCGACCTGTTCGAGTCGTACGCCGTCACGCTGGTCGCCGCGCTGATCCTCGGGTCGCAGGCGTTCGGCGACAAGGGCCTGGTCTTCCCGCTCATCGTCCCGGCGATCGGCGCGCTGTCCGCGATCGCGGGCGTCTACCTCACCAAGCCGCGCGCCGGCGAGGGGGGCCTGAAGACCATCAACCGGGCCTTCTACCTCTCCGCCGCCGTCGGCCTGGTCGCCAGCGCGATCGCCGCGTTCGTCTACCTGCCCGGCGACTGGAGCGAGCTCGGCACCGGCGCGGAGGCCGACCTCTCGCCGGCCCTGTTCGCCGCGGGCGCGGTCGCGATCGGCATCGTCCTCGCCGCCGCGATCCTGGCCCTCACCGGCTACTTCACCGGCACCGAGCACCGCCCGGTCAACGACGTCGCCCGCACCTCCCTCACCGGCCACGCGACGGTCATCCTCTCCGGTCTCTCGGTCGGCCTGGAGTCGGCGGTCTACACCGCGGTCGTGATCGGTGCGGCGGTCTTCGGCGCCGCGCTCCTCGCCGGCGGTACGACGGGCCTGGCGCTGTTCGCGGTCGCGCTCGCCGGCTGCGGCCTGCTCACCACCGTCGGCGTCATCGTCGCGATGGACACCTTCGGCCCGGTCTCCGACAACGCCCAGGGCATCGCGGAGATGTCCGGCGACGTCAGCGAGGAGGGCGCGCAGATCCTCACCGAGCTCGACGCGGTCGGCAACACCACCAAGGCGATCACCAAGGGCATCGCGATCGCGACCGCCGTGCTCGCGGCGAGCGCCCTGTTCGCGTCGTACACCCAGAGCGCCTTCGCCGAGGCCGGCGACGTGCTGTACGACGACTTCCTCGTCTACGACGCCAAGCTGATCGTCGGCGCCCTGCTCGGCGCGGGCGTGGTGTTCCTGTTCTCCGGCCTGGCGATCAACGCGGTCGGCCGCGCGGCGGGCGCGGTCGTGTTCGAGGTGCGCCGCCAGTTCCGGGAGATCCCTGGGATCATGGAGGGCACCGGCCGCCCGGAGTACGGCCGGGTCGTCGACATCGTCACCCGCGACTCGCTGCGCGAGCTGGCCACGCCCGGCATCCTCGCGATCCTGAGCCCGATCGCGGTCGGCTTCGGCCTCGGTGTCGGCCCGCTCGCAGGCTTCCTGGTCGGTGCGATCGCGTCCGGCACCCTGATGGCGGTCTTCCTCGCCAACGCCGGCGGCGCCTGGGACAACGCGAAGAAGCTGGTCGAGGACGGCCACCATGGCGGCAAGGGCTCCGAGGCCCACGCCGCCACCGTCACCGGCGACACCGTCGGCGACCCGTTCAAGGACACCGCCGGTCCGGCGATCAACCCGCTGCTCAAGGTGATGAACCTGGTGTCGCTGCTGATCGTCGGCGCGGTCGTCAGCCTCACCTACGGCGAGAACGAGAACGACCTCGTCCGCATCCTCATCGCCGTCGCGGCCGCCGCCGGCATCTTCGCTGCGGTGTACGTCTCCAAGCAGCGCTCCTCCGCGATCGGCGACGACGCCTCGGAGCCCGCTGTCGCCGAGTCGGCTTGAGGCGCTTCCTGGCGGCGCTGGCGGCGGCCCTCGTGGCCGTCGCCGGCGCCGCCGTCATCGTCCCCGCGTCGCCCGCCACGGCGACGCCTGCCGCCGCGGCGCCCGCACCCGCCCGGACGGCCGCGGAGGCTTCGTACGTCGAGACCTCCATTGTGATCGGGAAGTCCGCCCGCGGCCGCAAGATCCGGGCGTTCTACCGCGGCGAGGAGGGCGCCCCGCACGTCCTGCTGGTCCTCGGCCAGATGCACGGTGACGAGAAGGCCGGGATCGCGACCGCACGGTGGATCCGCGACCACATCAGGCCCAGGCCCGGCACCGGTGTGTGGGTGGTGCCGACGATGAACCCCGACGGCAACGCCCGCGGCACCCGCACCAACGCCCGCGGCGTCGACCTCAACCGCAACTGGCCCACCAGCGGCTGGTCGAGCGCGCGCCGCGGGACCCGCTACTGGGGCGGCCCGCGCCCGGCGAGCGAGCCGGAGACCCGCGCGATGATCGACTTCCTGGCCCAGGTGCGCCCGCGCTACATCGCCTCGATCCACCAGCCGCTCCGCGCGATCGGCCGCGGCGGCCACGGCGGCTGGGAGAAGCGACTGGCCCGCAACCTCAAGCTGCCCCGCCGCCACCTCGGCGTCGGCAACCCGGCCGGCACCGACTCACCGACGCTGACCGCCTGGTACGACACCACGCTCGGCGAGTACGGCGCCGCCGTCACCATCGAGTACGGCGCCCGCACCACCCACCGCTACCGCACCAAGGTCGCCGGCCGCGGCATCGCCCGCGCTGCCCGCATCCGCTGACCCCCGGCCGCCGGCGGCCGGGCAGAGATCAGGGGCGCATCCAGTGCGGGTGGCTCCGGTTCCCCTTGCAGACGTACCGACGGCCCTTGGCGTCCCAGCCGCTCCTGCCGTACGACTGCCCGCCGTGGTCGCCGCGCTCCCGGTGCCGGCGGCCGCGGTGGTTGTGCCAGCGGGCTGATGAGTCGACGAACCCGGAGAACCCTGACACGGGCGATGCCGCCCTGTCCCCGGAACGGCGGATCCGGGCGGGACGACCCCAACATTGGGGTCGGACCCTGACGCGACGCCCGCGCCGGCGTGACCGAATGGCACGGTGACCACGACCCTGCGCCTCGGGCGCCCCGTCCTCGCCGTCCTCGTCGCGCTCCTCCTCGGGACCGGCCTGCTCCGTCCGGCCCCCGCCGCGGCCGACCAGCCGGGCGGCTGGTACGACGGCGGCATCGGCTACACGCAGGTGATCAACTGCTTCGGGCTGATCCAGGGCACGCCGTACACCGAGGCCGGGATCGGTGCGTACGCCGGCTACTGGGCCGACCCGGACAGCGGCGTGCCCGCCGTCGGGCAGACGTTCTGGATCCACTACGCCGTCTACGGCATGGGCAACCCGTGCGTCGGCGGCACCTACTTCCACCCGACGATCTCGCTGCCCGCGGGCGTCACCTTCGACACCTCCCAGCAGATCCGGTGCGGGTACGACGGCAGCGGCGGCGCGGCTCCCCAGGGCAACTGCCCGGGCTGGGCCAACATGTCCGGCGGCAGCTACTACAACGACCGCGACTCCGGCCTGTGGGGCGTGGCGCAGGGCCACCACTGGGAGTTCCAGTTCCCGGTGAAGGCGACCCAGCCGCTGTCCGGGGCGAGCCTGACCATCGGGGTCAAGACGATCGACGGCAACAACGACGCCACGGTCACCCTGCGCGCGCCGATCTACGTGTTCGGCGCGGGCGGCACCGGCCAGCCCGGCTCCCCGCACCAGGTGCTCTACAGCAACCCGTCCTCGGTGAACACCGCGACCGACCCCGACGGCGGCGCGACCCGGTACGGCTTCATCTCCTACTTCCAGGCGATCACGAACAACCTCGGCGGCTCGATCGGCGTCGACCTGAGCACGAACGCCTCGACCCCGCAGTGGTCGAAGTCCCTGGCGTACGGCGGCGGCGACCCCGCGGTCTACCTGTGGACCGACTGGAACGAGCCGGAGTTCCCGACCCTGAGCCCCGGCACGACCTATTACTGGCGCGGCAGGTTCACGCCGACCGGCGGCACCACGACGTACGGCGCCTGGCAGTCCTTCACGACCGCAACGGCCGGCGCCGGCGGCGGCGCGTCCACCGGCACCGGTCCGCTCGGCAGCACCGGCGGTGGACTGCCCGGGGGCCTCTCCGGCAGCAGCTCCCTCGGCGGCGCGCTGACCGCGATCAAGGCGAGCGCGACGGTCAAGGCCAAGGCGAAGGGCAAGCTCCGGGCCGGCAGGAAGGGCAAGCTGACGGTCACCGTCTCCTCCGCCCGCGGCGCCTCCGGCACGGTCACCGTCACGCGCAAGGGCAAGGTGATCGGCACCGGTGTCCTCGCCGGCGGCAAGGCCGTCGTGAAGCTGAGGAAGCTCAAGGCCGGCAAGCACAAGCTCGTCGTGAGCTACGCCGGCGACGCCGCGGTGCACCCCGCGAGCGCGAAGGCGAAGGTCGTCGTACGCCGGTAGTCGCGGCGGCTCGCCGGGGTCAGGCGAGGCCGTCGAACGGCCGGACCTCGACCTTGCCCCGGCACGCCCTCGACGCGTCGGCGGCCAGGCCCTGCGCCGTCGCGAGGTCCGGCACGTCGATCACCCAGAAGCCGCCGATGACCTCCTTGGTCTCGAGGTAGGGCCCGTCGGTCACGACCGGCGCCTCGCCCTGCCCGTCGACCACGGTCGCGGTCGTGGCGGGGGCCAGGCCGCCGGCGAACACCCAGTAGCCCTCCTCCTTGATCCGGTCGTTGAAGGCGCCGGTGTCGGCGAAGGACTGCTCCATCTCCTCCTTCGACCCGTAGCCGTAGAACTCGTCGGTCACCTCGGCGGGCCCGTGCACGGACATCAGGTAGTTCGTCATGTCGTCTCCTCAAGGAAGCGCTGATCAATGTCGCCGTCGCGAGCGTCGCGAGGCGCGTGCGATGGCAAGGCGCCGTCGCGAAGGCATGCTGGGCGCACGTCGAGCGTCGGCAACGCCGCCAGTGTGCGTGCATCGTGGCGCGTAGCAGGCGAGATTGATCAGTGCTTCCTTAAACTGTGGGCGGCCCCGATGACCGCCTCCTGTCCTCACCACGAACGGCACCACACGGATCCGACAGCCGCCAGGGGAGATTCTCGGAGCCTCTACCGTTGCACCGTGCTGCCGACCTCCCTCGCCGCCCCGCTGCGCGACGCCCTCCTCGCCGCCGACTTCACCTACGACGCGGTCAGCGACCTGCTCGGTCCGGAGGCCCACCAGGCGCTGTCCCGCAACGAGACGACGCCCGGCCGCCGCCGTACGACGGACGGCGGTACGACAGACGGGGGCCGGCTCGCGACGCTGGTCCGGCTGTTCCTGCTCCAGACCGCCGTCCCGGTCACCGATGCCGAGCGGGCCCTGCCCGGGCTCGTGGACAGGCTGGCGAACGCGGGGGCGCTGGCGCAGAGCGTAGGCGAGGTCGCCGCGCGCCTCGACGTCCGCCCGTACGCCAGCGAGGAGGGCGACCTGTGGGTGGTCAGCGACCTGACGCCCGGCCTCGACGGCGTCCCGACGCGGGTCACCGGCGACTACGTCCTCGGGATCAGCCCGGCCTCCTCCAGCCTGGCCCAGCTGACCCTGCGCCACGACGTCGGGACGGCGCTGGACCTCGGCACCGGCTGCGGCGTCCAGGCCCTGCACCTGGCCACCCACAGCGACCGGGTCGTCGCCACCGACGTCAACCCGAGGGCGCTGGCGATCGCCCGGTTCAACGCCGCGCTCAACGACATCGACGACAGGGTCGACGTGCGCGACGGCTCGTTCTTCGCACCGGTCGCGGGGGAGCGGTTCGACCTGATCGCCACCAACCCGCCGTTCGTGATCTCCCCGGCGACCGGCGAGCGGCTCGTCTACCGCGACTCCGGCCTGCCCGGCGACCAGGTGGTCGAGCACATCGTCCGCACCGCGCCCGACCACCTCACCGACGGCGGCTGGTGCCAGGTCCTCGCCAACTGGGTGATCGAGTGCGACCGGCCCTGGGACGAGCGGCTCGCCACCTGGCTGCCCGAGGAGTGCGACGCGCTCGTCGTGCAGCGCGAGGTGCTCGACCCGGCGTCGTACGTCGAGCTGTGGCTCAAGGACTCCGGCCACCACCCCGCGACGGGCGGGGACCCGGCGGCGTACGCACAGCGGTACGACACCTGGCTGTCCTGGCTGGAGGAGCAGGGCGTCGGCGGGATCGGGTTCGGCTGGATCAACCTCCGTCGCACCGGCTGCGGCACCACCGACCTCCTCGAGTGGCCGTACGACGTCGAGCAGCCGATCGCGCCGGCCATCGCCGCCTGGGCGGACTCCGCGCTGGCCGCGCGCTCGCTCGACGCCGGCACCCGGCTGGCGACCCGCGCGGACGTCGTCCAGGAGACGGCCGGTCCGGTCGGCGCCGAGGACCCGGCGACCATCGTGCTGCGCCAGCAGCGCGGCTTCCGCCGCGCCCGGCAGGTCGACACGGTCACCGCGGCGGTCGTGGGCGCCTGCGACGGCGACCTGCCGGTGGGCTCGCTCGTCGACGCGGTCGGCCAGCTGCTGGAGCGGGACCCCGCCAGCCTGCGCGAGGTGTACCTGCCCGAGCTCGCCGAGCTGGTGGCGGAGGGCTTCCTCGCGCCGGCCGACACCACGGATACGGCAGACTGGAGCGCGTGACGAACGCAGGCTGGTACCCCGACCCCGCTGGCGCGCCCGACACCTACCGCTACTGGGACGGTCAGGCCTGGAGCCAGATGACCACCACCCAGCCGTCCGGCGGCGCGCGACCGGACGCGGCGCCGGCGAGCCCGGCCCCGGCCGAGCCGACGGCGTACGGCGCGGTGCCGAGCCCGCCTCCGCCTCCGGCCGCCCCGAACCCCTACGCCCAGCAGCAGGGCGGCGGGTACGGCGGGTACGGCGGCTACGGTCAGCCGCAGCAGTGGAGCCCCACGCCGGCCCCCGGGGCGGAGGCGGCGGCAACAAGACGGTCGTGATCGTGCTCGCGGCCGTGGTCGCGCTGGTGCTGCTCGGTGTCGCCGGGTTCTTCGGCGTCCGGGCGCTGACCGGCGACGACGACAAGAAGGCCGACGACGACAGCTCGCAGACGGAGCAGACGGGGAAGTCGGACGAGACCGACTCGTCGAGCACGGTCCGGCCCACTGGCATCCAGTGCACGGGCGGGTCGCCGGCGCCCTCGGAGGACCCCGACCCCGCCGCCACCGAGCTCACGGGCGGCGGGCTGACGATCCCGCGGCAGCCGTCGTACGAGATCGTGACGGGCGACCGGGTGGCCTTCACCTTCGCCAACGCGTTCGTGCTTCAGTACACCGAGGTCGAGGCCAGCTGGATCAGTCTCACCGGTGTGGGCGGGCTGCCGAAGGCCAACGGCTTCGACGACATCGCCACCGCCGCCGAGGTCGTCATGCAGTGCCTGACGGGCAGCGACAAGGTCTACCGCGGCTTCACGGGCCGCACGGACACGGTCAACGAGGAGACCACGGTCGACGGCAAGCCGGCGTACCGGATCACCTCCGAGATCCGGGTCACCGACCCCGAGGTCACCGTCGAGGGCGACGTGACGGACGTCGTCGTGGTGGACACCGGCGACCCGAGCACGTACGGCATCTACATCGGGATGGCCACCATCGGCCAGGACGACCTGATCAGCACCAACGACTCCGTCCTCGACCAGCTCGAGGTGGGCTGACCCGGGGTCCACGCGGGTCCACCGGGGACTCCGGGGGACGGGGGACTGGACACCACGCGCTACCGTGAACCGCCGAATCAGGCAACGCACGAGTAGTTGGGAAGTCCGAAGTGGCACACAAGTTGGTGATCGTCGAGTCGCCGGCGAAGGCCCGCACCATCGGCGGGTACCTCGGCGACGGCTTCGTCGTCGAGTCCTCCATCGGCCACATCCGTGACCTCCCGAACAACGCCGCGGACACGCCGGCGAAGATCAAGGACAAGCCGTGGGGGCGGCTGGCGATCGACGTCGACAACGACTTCGAGCCCTACTACGTCGTCCCCCGCGACAAGAAGAGCCACATCTCCAAGCTCAAGAGCCTGCTCAAGGACGCCGACGAGCTCTTCCTCGCCACCGATGAGGACCGCGAGGGGGAGGCGATCGCCTGGCACCTGCTCGACGAGCTGAAGCCGAAGAACATCCCGGTCAAGCGGATGGTGTTCCACGAGATCACCAAGGCCGCCATCCAGGAGGCCGCCGCCAACCCGCGCGAGCTCGACATGGACCTCGTCGAAGCCCAGGAGACCCGCCGCCTGCTCGACCGGCTCTACGGCTACGAGGTCTCCCCGGTGCTGTGGCGCAAGGTGATGTCCGGCCTGTCCGCGGGCCGCGTGCAGTCGGTCGCGACCCGGCTCGTGGTCGACCGCGAGAAGGACCGGATGGCCTTCAAGGTCGCCTCCTACTGGGACCTCGAGGGCACCTTCGACGCCGGCAGCAAGCACGACCAGCGGATGTTCCCCGCCAAGCTGTACTCCGTCGACGGCACCCGGGTCGCGTCCGGCACCAACTTCGGGCCCGACGGGCAGCTCAAGGCCCGCGCCGACGTCGTCCACCTGGACCAGCGCCGCGCCCAGGGCCTCGTCGCGGCCCTCGCCGACACGGCGTACGACGTCCGGTCGGTCGAGGCCAAGCCGTACCGCCGCTCGCCGTACCCGCCCTTCCGCACCACCACGCTCCAGCAGGAGGCCAGCCGCAAGCTCGGCATGAGCGCCTCGGTGACCATGTCGGTCGCGCAGCGGCTGTACGAGAACGGCTTCATCACCTACATGCGGACCGACAGCACCACGCTGTCGGGCAGCGCGATCGGCGCGGCGCGCTCGCAGGTGCAGGAGCTGTACGGCGGCGAGTACCTCCCCGACGCGCCCCGCACCTACGCCAGCAAGGTCAAGAACGCCCAGGAGGCGCACGAGGCGATCCGGCCCGCCGGCGACTCCTTCCGCACCCCCGCCCAGACCGGGCTCACCGGCGACCAGTTCCGGCTCTACGAGCTGATCTGGATGCGCACCGTCGCCTCGCAGATGAAGGACGCCGTCGGCCAGTCGGTCACGATCCGGCTCGGCGGCGCGGCCGCGACGGGCGAGGACGTGGTGTTCTCCGCCTCCGGCCGCGTCATCACCTTCCACGGCTTCCTCAAGGCCTACG
Organism: Nocardioides humi; assembly: GCF_006494775.1. NCBI lineage: Bacteria > Bacillati > Actinomycetota > Actinomycetes > Propionibacteriales > Nocardioidaceae > Nocardioides > Nocardioides humi. The sequence continues at coordinate 3,511,545 of NZ_CP041146.1, forward strand.
TCGAGGGCACCGACGACAACGCCGCGAAGGACGACCAGGAGACCCGGCTGCCCAACCTGGCCGAGGGCGACCCGGTGTCCGCGGCCTCGCTGAGCGCCAACGGCCACGAGACGAAGCCGCCGGCCCGCTACACCGAGGCCACGCTGATCAAGGAGCTCGAGGACCGCGAGATCGGCCGGCCCTCGACGTACGCCTCGATCATCGGGACGATCCTCAACCGCGGCTACGTCTACAAGAAGGGCACGGCCCTGGTGCCGGCCTGGATCGCCTTCTCGGTGATCCGGCTGCTGCAGGAGCACTTCACCCGGCTGGTCGACTACGACTTCACCGCCGGCATGGAGGACGTCCTCGACGACATCGCCCGCGGCGAGAAGAGCCGGGTCGCCGAGCTGACGGAGTTCTACTACGGCTCCGACAAGCTGGCCGGCCTCAAGCGGCTGGTCGAGGACCTCGGCGACATCGACGCCAAGGAGCTGGCCACCTTCCCGGTCGGTGACCCGGAGGACGGGATCCAGCTGCGGGTGGGCAAGTACGGGCCCTACCTCGAGGGGCCGGGCGACGACGGCACGGCCTTCGCCAAGCGGGCCAACGTGCCCGACGACCTGCCGCCCGACGAGCTGACCGCCGAGAAGGCGGTCGAGCTGCTCGCCAACCCCGCTGGCGAGGAGATCGACCTCGGCATCCACCCGGAGACCGGCCTGCAGGTCGTGGCGAAGAACGGCCGGTTCGGGCCGTACGTCACCGAGGTGCTGCCCGAGGACGCCCCACAGCGTGGAAAGAAGGGGGCCGCGAAGCCCCGGACCGGCTCGCTGTTCAAGTCGATGTCGCTCGACACGGTCACCCTCGACGACGCGGTCAAGCTGCTCGCGCTGCCGCGCGTGGTCGGCGCCGACCCGGCCAGCGGCGAGGAGATCACCGCCCAGAACGGCCGCTACGGCCCGTACCTCAAGAAGGGCTCCGACTCCCGCTCGCTCACCAGCGAGGACCAGATCTTCGGCATCACCCTGGACGAGGCGCTCAAGATCTACGCGCAGCCGAAGCAGCGCGGCCGGGCCGCCGCGGCCCCGCCGCTCAAGGAGCTGGGCAACGACCCGGTGTCGGGTCAGCCCGTGGTCGTGAAGGCCGGGCGGTTCGGGGAGTACGTCACCGACGGCGAGTACAACGCCACCCTGCGCAAGGACGACTCGGTCCAGGACATCACGCTCGAGCGGGCCGCCGAGCTGCTCGCCGAGCGCCGCGCCAAGGGCCCGGCCAAGAAGGCCGCCAAGCGGGGCGCGAAGAAGACCGCCGCCAAGAAGACCGCCAAGAAGGCTCCCGCCAAGAAGACGGCTGCGAAGAAGGCTGCCAAGAAGGCCTGACCGGCGGGTGCAGGAATCACCGCTGAAGAGGTGATTCCTGCGCTTCTCGCCCGTTGCAACGGTCAAGAAGCGAAGGAACCGGCCAAGAAGTCAGTCCGCTTCGTGCCAGGCGCGGAGGACGGCGTCGACGACCTCGCCGCCACGGTCGCCGTTCGTCAGCACCACGACCCCGACGCCCGCGCCCGGGTCGACGCGCAGCTCGGCGTGGAAGCCGCGGTTGACGCCGAGGTGCCCGACCGTGTCGCCGTCGATCTCGGCGCCGAGGCCGTAGTGCCCGCCCGTCCCGTCGGCCGGCCGCCGCATCGCGACGGCCCGCGGGTCGTCCGAGCCGAGCCAGATCGCGAACCGCGCCAGGTCCTCCGCCGTCGTGCACAGGCCGGCCGCCGCGGCCTCGGCGTACCGGTAGCCGGCGCCCGCCTCCGGACCGCCCTGGGTGCAGGTGTAGCCGCTCGCGGTCATGCCGAGTGGCGCGAGCACGGTCCGTCGTACGACGTCGGCGAAGGGCTCGCCGGTGACCTCCTCGACGACCTCCTGGGCGATGGTGAACCCGCCGCCGGAGTACGCATAGGACCCGACCTCCTCGCTCTGTCGTACGCCGGCCAGCGCCTCCGCCGTCGAGGGCAGGGGTCGGTCCGCGGGCCGGCCGAGGTACCCGGGAGTGTCGATGCCGGCGGTGTGTGACAGCAGCCGGCGAAGTGTCACAGCGTCCGGATCGGTGAAGTCATCAGGCAGCCGCCACGCGCGGAGGTACGCCGCCACCGGGGTGTCCAGGTCGAGCACGCCCTCGTCGACGAGCGCCAGGATCGCGGCCGCCGCGACGGTCTTGGAGATAGAGCCGGCCTGGAGGACCGTCGTACCGTCCACGCCGAAGCCGCGGCTCCACGCCACGTCGCCGTCCTCCACGACCCCGACCTCGACTCCGCCGACCTCCGCCGCGGCCTGTGCGTCCGGTACGGCGCCGGCGATCGCGTCGGTCACCGCGGCGAGGTCGCCTGGTCGGGTGAGCCGGTGGTCCACCGAGCTGTCGCGCACGACCCACCAGACCACCACGGCAGCCGCCAGCACCAGCACGACAACGACGACGACCCGAGTCCTCATGACACCCGGCAGCGTACGACGCCTCACCCGGACGTGGCAGGTGTCGGGCCCGTCTCGTAGGTTCACCTCGTGACCTCGAACCAGCGCTGGCCCGGCCAGTACGCCGACACCGGCGTCTTCGTCTGCTTCGAGGGCGGCGAGGGCGGCGGCAAGTCGACGCAGTCGCGGCTGCTCCACGACCGGCTGACCGCCGGGGGCTACGCCGTGCGGCTCACCCACGAGCCCGGCGACACCCCGGTCGGCAAGGACCTGCGCCGGATCGTGCTCAGCCCCGAGACCGGCGCGCTGGCCCACAAGACCGAGTTCCTGCTGTACGCCGCCGACAAGGCCGAGCACGTCGAGACGCTCGTGCGGCCGGCGCTCGCGCGGGGCGAGGTCGTGATCACCGACCGGTACGTCGACTCGACCCTCGCCTACCAGGGCGCCGGGCGGGCGCTCGATCTCGGTGAGCTGGAGGAGGTCGCGCGCTGGGCGACCGGCGACCTGCGGCCGCACCTGACCGTCGTCCTGGATCTGGAGCCGGAGGCCGGCCTGGGCCGGTTCGAGGGGCGCGACCGGATCGAGGGGGAGGGGCTGGAGTTCCACCAGCGGGTCCGACGGTCCTTCCTCGACCTCGCCGGCCGCAACCCCGACCACTACGCCGTCGTCGACGCGCGAAGGCCGATCGACGAGATCGCCGAGGAGATCGCGACCCGGGTCGAGCCGCTGCTGGCCCAGGCGTGGAGGAGTGTGCCGTGACCGTCTGGGACACCCTCGTCGGGCAGCGCCCCGTCATCGCGGCCCTCGAGCAGGCCGTCGCCGGCCACGGCATGACCCATGCCTGGCTGTTCACCGGCCCGCCCGGCTCGGGCCGCTCCAACGCCGCGATCGCCTTCGCCGCGGCGCTGCAGTGCCCGCAGGGCGGGGCCGGCCCTGACTGCCCTGACGGCTGCCATGCCTGCCGCACCGTGCTCGCCGGCTCCCACGCCGACGTCTCGGTCGTACGCACCGAGAAGCTCTCGATCGGCGTCGACGAGGTCCGCGACCTGGTCCGCCGCGCCTCGCTGAGCCCGATGGGCGACCGTTGGCAGATCCTCATCGTCGAGGACGCCGACCGGCTCACCGAGCAGGCCTGCAACGCGCTGCTCAAGGCGATCGAGGAGCCCAACGGCCGCACGATCTGGATGCTCTGCGCGCCCACAGTGGAGGACGTCCTCCCGACCATCCGGTCCCGCTGCCGCCTCGTCACCCTCTCCACGCCGACGGCCGAGGAGGTCGCCGGGTTCCTGATGGGGCGGGGCGTGCCGGAGTCGCTGGCGTCGTACGCCGCCCGGGCGAGCCAGGGCCACATCGGCCGCGCCCGCGCGCTGGCCCTCGACGAGGCCGTTCGCAACCGCCGCCAGGAGGTCGTGTCGATGCCGGCCCGGCTGACCACGCTCGGCCGGTGCATGGACGCCGCCACCCGACTGGCGTCGACCGCCAAGGAGGAGGCCGACGCGATCACCGCCGAGCTCGACGCGCGGGAGAAGACCGACCTCGACGCGGCGTACGGCGTGGTCGAGCGCGGCCGTCGTCCCCGGGAGTACGGACCGGCGCTGGCCGCTCTCGAGAAGGGCCAGCGGACCCGCGCCAAGCGGCGCCACCTCGACGTCGTCGACCGGGGTCTGACCGACCTGATGTCGGTCTACCGGGACGCCATCGCGCTGGCCAGCGACGCACCCGGCGATCTGGTCAACGAGGAGATCCGCGACCAGGTCGAGGCGATCGTCGACACCTCCACCCCTGAGCTCAACCTGCGCCGGATCGGCTGGATCTTCGCCGCGCGGGAGCAGATGCTGGAGTTCAACGTCCCCGTCGCCTTGGCCCTGGAGTCGATGATGGTGGCACTGAAGGCGCCACAACGGTGACCCGGATCCAGGTGTGAAGGAGCAGTGGGTGAGCAAGCGGACCTTGATCGTCGCGGTCGTCACCGTGTGGGCGCTGGTGCTCGCCGGCGCCGTGGGCGTCGGCGTCGTCCTGCTGAGGGGCGACGACTCGGACGGGAAGGGCTCGGAGGAGGCCGGCGACACCGTCACCACCAAGGGCCCGGACGGCCGGAGCCTCGAGGACTTCTACGACCAGGAGATCACCTGGACGCGATGCGGCAGCAACGAGTGCGGCACCCTCGAGGTCCCCATCGACTACCAGCAGCCGGGTGAGGGCTCGATCGAGCTCGCGGTCGAGCGCACGAAGGCGACCGGCGACCGGATCGGCTCCCTCGTCGTCAACCCCGGCGGCCCCGGCGCCCCGGGCACCGACACCGCCAAGGACGCCGACTTCTACTTCGCCGACGCCCTGCGCGCGGCGTACGACATCGTCGGGTTCGACCCCCGCGGCACCGGCGACTCCGCTCCCGTCGACTGCCTCACCGACGAGGCCCTCGACGCGTACGTCGCCGCCGACCCCGACCCGGACACCCCGGAGGAGGTGAAGGAGGCGACGGAGAACTCCGAGCGGTTCTGGACCGGCTGCGAGGCGCGCTCCGGCGCCGTCGGCGGCCACGTCAGCACCGTCGAGGCCGCCCGGGACATGGACGTCCTGCGGGCCGCGCTCGGCGAGGACCAGCTCGACTACTTCGGCTTCTCCTACGGCACCCGCCTGGGCGCGACGTACGCCGAGCTGTTCCCCGACAAGGTCGGCCGGATGGCCCTCGACGGCGCGGTCGACCCGTCGCTGTCCGCGCGCGACGGCGCGCTCAGCCAGGCGAAGGGCTTCGAGACCGCGCTGCGCTCCTACATCCAGAGCTGCGTCGACGACGGCGGCTGCTTCCTCGGCGACAGCGTCGACGCCGGGCTGAAGACCATCAAGGACCTGCTCGCCGGCATCGACGCCAAGCCGCTGGAGACCGGCGACCGCGAGGGGCGCGACCTGACCGTCGGGCTGGCGTTCTACGGCCTGATCCTCCCGCTCTACAGCGAGGACAACTGGCCCTATCTCGACGACGGCCTGCAGAAGGCGCTCAAGGGCGACGGCTCCACGCTGCTGCTGCTCGCCGACTTCTACGGCTCCCGCGAGAACGGCCGCTACACCGACAACAGCCTCGAGGCGATCTCCGTCATCAACTGCCTCGACGACCCCTGGTCGATCACCCCCGACGAGGTCCCGGACAACTTCGCCGAGTTCGAGCAGGCCTCGCCCACGTTCGGCGACGTCTTCGCCTGGGGCCTCACCGCCTGCAACGGCATCCCCTTCACCGCCACCGACGAGCCCGACCTGGAGATCGACGGCTCGGGCGCCGCGCCGATCATGGTCCTCGGTACGACGCGCGACCCGGCGACGCCGTACGAGGAGGCCGTGGCGATGGCCGAGCAGCTCGAGTCCGCCGTCCTCGTCACCCGCGACGGCGACGGCCACACGGCGTACAACAAGTCCAACAGCTGCATCGACGACGCCGTCCACGCCTACCTCATCGACGGCACCGTCCCCGAGGACGGGCTCACCTGCTGAGGTCTCACACGGGCTCGAGGATGCCCTGGATCCGCTGGGTCGCCAGCTCGATCATCAGCCGGGCGGCCGGCGACAGCGTCGCGCCCGCCCGGTGCACGATCGCCATCGTGTCGTAGACGCGCGGCCGCAGGGACACCCAGCCGGCGTCCGGCGCGAGCCGGGGCAGCAGCTGCAGGGCGGCGCCCTTGTTGGTGATCGTGTCGGCCAGGCCGCGGCCGACCAGCTCGATCGCGGTCTCGACGTCCTCGACCTCGATCCGGGTGCCGGGGTTGTAGCCCGCCTCGTGCAGCATCCGGCGCAGCACGATCCGCGCCGAGTCGGAGTCGCGATAGGTGCTCTCGGGCATGACCAGCGACGCCTCGGCGATGCGCTTCGCCGTCACCGGCGACGTCAGGCGGCCGGGGTCGGCGGAGACGTAGACGAGCTCGTCGCGGGCGATCGGCGTGATCGACATGCCCTCGCTCGACAGGCCGGCGACGGCGATCATCGCCGCCTCGAGCCGCCCGCGGCGCAGGTTCTCCTGCACGTCCATCGAGTGCCGGCCGACGAGCTCGACCCGCACGCCCGGGTAGCGCTCCAGTACGTCGGCGACCAACCCCGCGCCGCCGTACAGCCGCGCGACCCCGAACATCCCGAACCGGATCGTGCCGGTCTCGAGCGACCGGATGCTGGCGACCGCCCGCTGCGCCTCGTCGGCTGCCGCGAGGACCTTCTCCGCGTGCGGACGGAAGGTGTCGGCGACGGTCGTGGGTACGACGCCCCGGCCGACCCGCCGGAACAGCTGCGCGCCGAGCGACTTCTCCAGGCCGCGGACCTGCTCCGACACCGACGGCTGCGCGTACCCCAGCTCCTCCGCCGCCCGGGTCAGCGACCGGTGCTCGTAGGTCGCGAGGAAGCAGGTCAGCTGGTGCAGCGACAGCATCGCGGGCCTCCGTCGTACTCATAGGGCATTCCTAGAGGTCAAACTGGAAAGAGAGGCTACCCCTTGGAAAGACGCTGACGCAGGATGGAGGCAGTCCGAGGTCCCCCGAAGGGATCGGACGGTCGAAGGAGGCCCGCCATGTTCGCCCACACCTGCTCCGCCTGCCACCGCCGCGAGCTCATCTTCCCCAGCCAGGTCACGGGCATGGAGACGACCGCGCACGGCATCGTCGTCCACTTCACCTGCTGGTGCGACGCCGAGCAGGAGATGGTCACCGGCATCAACGCCCCCGCCGCCCCCGCCGCTCCCACCGCTGCCCCCGCTGCCGCCGCCTGACCCCTCCGGGCCGATTCGCTCGCGGCTGACCGCGGTCGGTATGCTTCCGCGGTCACCGGTCACGACCGGCGGCGCGCCGCCTTAGCTCAGTCGGTAGAGCGAGTCACTCGTAATGACTAGGTCGTCGGTTCGATTCCGACAGGCGGCTCCATTGTGATGTCTCAGGACATCAGCGACAACGGACCTACGGAAACGTAGGTCCGTTGTTGGTTTTCCGGGGTGCTGGTCCCGGTGGTCGCCCGGTGCCCTGGTAGTCCTTGGCCGGGTCGAGGACGAGCTCGCGGAGGATCTCGCCGGTGGCGGCGTCGACGATCGTGATGTCGAGGTCGTGGACGAGCATCCGGACGTAGGTTCCGGCGTAGGTTCGCCCGACACCGATGTGGTGCAGCCGGCCGTTGTGGCGCAGGGTCACGGTTCCGACGTGGTCGATCTTGTCGGTACGGACCCGGTCGTGGGCGTCGGCGGAGCGGTCCGTGGACGGGACGGCCTTGGGTCGGGCGGTGTAGGCGGTGGCCGGGGTTGTGCTGTGGGGCCGTTGTCGGTGAGCACCGACGCCGGATACCCGTGCTGTTCGGTGGTCTCGGGTGGTCTCGCCGAACGCGGTGAGCACGATCGGGCCGGTCACCCGGAGGTGGGCGCTGACGTGCAGCGCGTAGCGTGAGTGGTCGTCGAGCCAGGTCGGGATCTCCACATCCATGCCGGGGCTGTCTCCGGGGCTGGTGAGTCTGTAGTGGGCGAAGTCGGACTGCCAGGTCTCGTTGGGCTGCTCGGCCTCGAACCGGATGTAGGAGTTCTTCGGACGCTTCGAGGGGCCTGGGATGACCTTGCCGTTGCGGACCAGGATCCGGTGGACGGTGGCCCGCGGCGGCCGGATCTGGTGATGATGGAGCAGGTGCCAGCCGATGGTGTCTGCGCCCGCGTCGTGCCCTTGTTCAACCAGTTCCTTGCGCAGCCGTAGCGCCAGTTCGACGGTCGCTCGCGGGCGAGGTGGCCTTCGGCGAGGAGCGCGGGCGAGGAGCTCGCGGCTCGAACGCAGCCTCGCCCTCTTTGCGGCAGCGGGCCATGAGCCGGCTGATCCAGCCCTGGGAGACATGGTAGGTGCGGGCTACCTCGCTCTGCGAGGCGCCGGCGAGGGCGGCAGTGATGACAAGACGACGCTTCGACACCGATCAGCGTCGAGCCGCAGGCCCGTCACGGCGCCGCGCCATGCCGATGACCCGACACATCCCATTCCGATGTCGTTGCGACACCCCATTCCGATGTCCGGAGCCAGGACACGACAGGCGGTGACAGGCGGTGACAGGCGGTGACAGGCGGTGACAGGCGGTGACAGGCGGTGACAGGCGGTGACAGGCGGTGACTGAGGCGAAGTGACGCAGCATGCCTTCCGCTGCTCGGCCAGAGGCAGGCACCGCCTTTCGCAATGCTTGTTGACTAGCAAGTTATTCTGTCTGCGACGGGGCCACCGACTCCGTGCATGAGCGCCGTAAGGCTGGGAGGGGATCGCGTGCTGACTCAAGGGGCACTGCTGTGGGGACCGGGCGAGGAGTGGTCCGTTGAGGAGATCCGCCTGAGTGACCCCGTCGATCACGAGGTGACGGTGCGGATCGCCGCTTGCGGGCTGTGTCATTCCGAGGAGCACTTCGTCACCGGGGACCTGCCGGTCCCCCACTGGCCGATCCTCGGTGGGCATGAGGGTTCTGGCGAGATCGTGGATGTGGGTCCGGGGGTGCGGCGCTTCAGCGTGGGGGACCGGGTGATCCTGTCGGCCATCCCCAGCTGTGGTCAGTGTCGGCCCTGTCTGCTGGGCTACGGCGCGATCTGCGACGAAGGCTACCGAGCTGTGAGTGGCGAGGCGCTCGCTGACAACCGGCGACGTACGTCGGCGCGGGGCGAGGAGGTCGCCCCGTTCTGCAACCTGGGCGCCTTCGCGCCCTATGTCACCGTGCACGAGCACTCTCTGGTCAAGCTCGAGAAGGACGTGCCGCTGGAGCTGGCGGCCCTGCTCGGCTGCGGCGTGACGACCGGGTGGGGGCGGCCGTCAACGTCGCCGAGGTCCGGGCGGGCGAGACCGTCGTCGTGCTGGGACTGGGCGGCGTGGGGGCGGCCGCCGTGCTCGGTGCCGTAGGAGCCGGAGCCGAGCGCGTGATCGTGGTCGATCCCGTGGCGAGCAAGCGGGAATTGGCCCTCGGGCTGGGCGCCACGCACTTCTTCGTCAACGCGCAGACCGCGACCGAGGCGGTCCGCGAGGAGACATGGGGTGTGATGGCGGAGAAGGTGATCATCACCGTCGGTCGGATGGAGGGCGCACTGCTTCAGGTGGCGCTCGAGATGACGTCCAAGCTCGGAGTCGTCGTACCCGTGTCCTCCGGGGACGTGACCGAGGTCGACGCCAAGCTCAACGTCACCCAGCTGCGGGGCTATCTGCGCTCGGTGAAGGGCGTGTTGCTCGGCGGTGGGAGTCCCAAGCGGACCATCGCGCGCCTGGTGGACCTGTATGCCGCCGGACAGCTGCCGCTGGAGAGACTCGTGACGGCGCGCTACCCGCTGGCCGACATCAACCGCGGGTACGACGACATGCGTGCCGGGCGCAACCTGCGTGGGCTGCTGGTCTTCGACGGTGCGGACCGCTGACGTGGGCGGCCCGCTCACGCTGCCCCGCCGTGCCGACGTGGTCGTGGTCGGTGCTGGCAACGCTGCGCTGTGCAGCGCTATCACCGCGGTCGAGGCCGGCGCGTCGGTGGTCGTCCTCGAGAAGGCGCCGCGCGACGCCCGAGGCGGGAACGGCGCCTTCACCGGCGGCTTCCTGCGCTTCGCGTTCGACGGGATCGAGGACCTGCGCTCGGTGGTGGACCTCACTGCCGAGGAGGAGCGCCTGCTGGAGGTCGGACGCTATTCGCCCGAAGACTTCTTCCTCGATGTCGCGGAGCTGTGCGACTACCGGTCCGAGCCGGATCTGGTCGACCTCCTGGTCTCGGCCAGTCTGGAGAGCGTCCGCTGGCTGCGCACGCAGGGGGTGCACTTCCTGCCGACCCTGGGACTGCATGCGCCGGACCCGGCCGGCGTGGTGCGGATGCGTGGCGTCCACCCCGCGGTCGAGGTGTCCGGTGGTGGTGCCGGGCTGCTCGGTGCGCTGTTCCGGCGGGCCGAGTCCATCGGCTTGCCGATCCACTACGCCACCGCCGCGACCCGGCTGGTGACGGACGACGCCGGCCGCGTCACGGCGGTGACGGTCCGTGAGGGTCGGGTGGCGCGCACGATCGAGGCCGGCGCGGTCGTGCTGGCCTGCGGTGGCTTCGAGTCCGACCCGGAGCTGCGAGCGCGCTACCTCGGGACGAGCTGGGACCTGGCCAGAGTGCGCGGCGCGGCCGGCAACACCGGTGACGGGATCCGGATGGCCCGCGACGTCGGTGCCCAGGCGGCCGGCCACTGGAGCGGTTGTCACGCGGCGCCGCTGGACCTCAACGCCCCGCTGTACGGCGACCGCGATCTGAGCGATGCCTTCGTCCGCCGCTCCTACCACCTCGGGGTCCTCGTGAACCGTGACGGCGAGCGGTTCCTGGACGAGGGTGCCGACCTCGAGGCGCGCACGTACTCGTGGGTCGGCCAACGGATCATCGAGCAGCCGGGGCAGGTCGCCTTCCAGGTCTTCGACGCCAGGGCCGCGGCGTTGTTGCGTCCCGAGTACGCACTTCGACAGGCCACCAGGCTGGTGGCCGACACCGTCGCCGAGCTCGCGGCCAAGGCCGGCGTGAACGCGGCGGCGCTCGAGCGCACCGTGGACGGATTCAACGCGGGGACCAGCGGCGCTGCCGTGGACCCGCGCACCATCGACGGGGTCGCCACGACCGCGGTGAGCCCGCCCAAGTCGAACTGGGCGGCGTCGATCGTGCAGCCGCCGTTCGTCGCCTACCCCGTCACGGCTGGCATCACGTTCACCTTCGGTGGCGTGCGGGTGGACGCCGACGCGCAGGTCGTGGCTGAGGACGGCGAGCCGATCGGCAATCTGTGCGCCGCGGGCGAGATGGTGGGAGGCCTCTTCTTCGGCAACTACCCCACGGGGTGCGGGATCATGGCCGGCACCGTCTTCGGTCGTACTGCCGGTCGGACCGCGGCGGCACTGGCCGCGTCGGCCACGTGACCCGGCCCGGCCTCAGCTGTCGAGCTTGAAGTCGTGAACCGAGTTGTCGAACCGCCTCCACACGTCGTACCCGAGGACCTCGTAGAGCCGGGCCCGCGTCTGCATATGGGGCACGACGCTCTCCAACGTGCCCTCGGCGTGGAGCAGGTCGAGGGCGACCTCGGCGACGCCCATCGCGAGCCTGAGGAGCGAGACCGGGTAGATCGCCAGGTCGACGCCGACGCTGCGCAGCTCCGCGGCTGTGAACAGCCGGTTCTTCCCGAACTCCGTGACGTTCGCGAGAATCGGCACGTCGACCGCGGCCCGCACCGCGCCGTACTCCTCGAGCGAGACCAGCGCCTCGGGGAAGATCACGTCGGCGCCGGCGTCGACCAGCGCCTTGGCGCGCTCGGTCGCCGCGCTCGCTCCCTCGAGCGCGCGCACGTCGGTCCGGGCGACGATCACGGTCGCGGGATCCTGTCGCGCGTTCACGCACGCCGCGACCCGGCGCACGGCCGTGTCGAGGTCGACGACCTGCTTGCCGTCGAGGTGGCCGCACCGCTTGGGGTTGACCTGGTCCTCGACGTGGAACGCCGCGACCCCGGCCTCCTCCAGCAGCTGCACGGTGCGGCCGAGGTTGACCACCTCGCCGAATCCGGTGTCGGCGTCGACCAGGACCGGCAGGTCGGTGATCCGCACGACCTCGCGCGCTCGTGACGTCACCTCGGTGAGCGTCGTCAGCCCGATGTCGGGAAGTCCCAGCTCGGCGCTCATCACCGCTCCTGAGACGTAGACCCCGTCGAAGCCCTTGGCCTGGATGAGACGCGCGCTCAGAGGGTTGAATGCTCCGGGCAGCATGAGCAGCCGGTCTTCGGTGAGCGCCTCGCGGAGCCGGCGGCGGGTTCGGTGAGCACGACTCTCGCTCACCGGTGTCAGAGCTCCGTCGACGCGCCGTGCTCGAGGACGCGGAAGACCGTCGACGCGGGCTTGAGACTCTCGAGGTAGGCGTGGAACAGGCCCGGTCGTGAGGTGACCGCCTCGTGGATCGGAAAGGCCGTCGCCGGCGCGACAGCACGCAGGTAGTCGACGGTATCGCTCAGTTTCTGCCACGGGCCGGAGATGGGCAGGGCGAGCAGCTCGACCTCCAGGTTCGGCGGGGTGAGCTCGTCGCCGGGGTGCAGCAGTCCGAAGTCGTGGAAGTAGAACCCGACGTTCGGGATCCGCGGGACGTCGGCGTGGATCAGGGCATGGGTCCCGCCCACGACCTGCACGTCGAGGCCGGACACATCGAACCGGTCCCCGGGTGCCACGACGTGGGCGCGCCCCGACACGGCGTCCGGCAGCTGGCCTGCGGTGGCCGCTTCGACGACGAAGGTGACAGCGGGGTTGCGGTCGAGGAGGGGCGCGAGCGCCTCGGTGTCGAGGTGGTCGAAGTGCTGGTGGGTGACGAGCACCGCGTCGAGCTCGGTGAGCTCCGTGTAGCCGGTGGAGAAGGTGCCGGGGTCGAGCAGCACTCGGGCGCCACCGCTCTCCACGAGGATGCAGGCGTGGCCGAAGTGGGTGATCTTCACGATCGAGCCTCTCTCGATTCTTGATCAGGCAGTCGCGATATGTGCGACCAGGTTGCGTCATACGCGTCTCTGTTTCTATAGTCGTCTACCCGACCTGTCAACCGGTCGGGTTAAGGGCGAAGGATGCCGATGGGCGCAGGAGGATCCCGCGACGGCGGGCGGACGGTGATCGTGACGGGCGCGAGCCAGGGGCTCGGCCGCACCATCGCCTGCGCCTTGGCCCCTACCTCGCGGGCGCTCCTGGTGGTCGACCGGCTCGACGAGCCGCTCCAGCTGCTCGCCGCGCAGCTCCGCAGAGCGGGGCACCAGGTCGCCGCGTGCGTGGCAGACCTGACCGAGGACGGCAGCGCCGGGCGGGTCGTGGCCGTGGCGGACGTCGAGCTCGGTGGCGCCGACGCGTTGGTGAACAACGCCGGCCTCGTCGAGTACGCCGCGTTCTTCGACACCTCGCCGGAGCTGCTGCGCCGCCTGCTTCGCGTCGACGTCGAGTCAGTCTTCCTCCTCACCCAGGCGTTCGCGGCGTCGGTGCGCGATCGAGGAGAGTCCGGGGCGGTGGTGAATCTGGGGACCAGTCACGCGCTCGCCGGTGTCGCCGGGACCTCGGCGTACGCAGCGGCGAAGGGCGCGGTGCACGCTCTGACCCGCGCACTCGCCGTCGAGCTCGCCGGAATCGGCATCAGGGTGAACACTTTGGCGCTCGGAACCACGCTCACCGAGCGCGTTCGTACCGAGCTCCCGCCCGCACTGCTCGAACAACGGCTTCGACAGATCCCATTGCACCGCGGTGCCGATCCCGCGGAGGCGGCCCGCGCCGTGTCGTTCCTGCTGGACGCGGAGTTCGCGACCGGCACCGAGCTCGTCCTCGACGGCGGCTTCACCGTCTACGGAGACGGCTGACCCCCGCGCCCCGCGATCCAACGACCGCCGAAGACAAGAGAGACGACCACCGATGAAGCTCACCGGAGCACAGCTCCTCACCTCGATCCTCACGGACGCAGGCGTGTCCGTCGTCTCCGGGATCCCGGGACACACCGTCACCGACTTCGCGCTGGCCGTCGGCGCCGACGACGCGTCGTTCACCCGCCTGCTCGTCCGACACGAGGCGACCGCGACGTTCGCGGCCGACGTCTACCACCGGATCAGTGGCCGGCTGATGGTGCCGTTCACCCACGCCTTCCCCGGGGCGGCCAACGGCCTCACTGGTGTCGCCAACGCCTATGCCGACTACTCGAGCATGCTCTGGGTCACCGGCAACACCGCGTCCGTGGGGATCGGGCGAGGCGGCTACCAGGAGCTGTCCCGGCAGGTCAACGACGACCTGACCCAGTTGATCCGACCCGCGGTGAAGCGGGTCTGGCAGCCGCGCACGGCAGGCGACCTCGCGCACAACGCGCTCGCCGCGCTCAGGGAGGCGACCACTGGCCGACCGGGGCCTGTGGCGCTCAATGTCTCGCAGGAGATCTGGTCGGAGGAGATCGAGGCCTCGCGGCTCCCGAACACCCATGGCTTCCTCAAGGCCGCTCGGCCTCGTCCAGACGCGTCGAGCGTGGAGTCCGCCGTACGGGTGCTGCTCGAGGCCGAGCGGCCGCTCGTGCTGGCCGGCAACGGCGTCAACCTGGCGCGGGCGCGCGTCGGACTGCGAGCCCTCGCCGAGCGGCTGGGTGTCCCGGTCGCGACGACCGCTACCGGCAAGGGGCCTTCCCCGAGGACCACCCGCTCTCGGTGGGGGTGCTCGGGTGGGTCGGCACGGGAACGGCCAACGAGGCCGCCCGCTCCGCGGATGTGATCTTGGTGCTCGGAGCCCGGCTCGCCGAGACCACCGCGAGCTCATGGGTGCCGGGAGCCACCTTCACCCCGGGGACCCGGCTGATCCACGCGGACGCCGAGTTGAGCGGGGTGGCCAACGCCTATCCCGTCGCGGAGGTGCTGATCGGTGACCTGGCCGCCACCCTGGACGACCTCGCCGCCGCGCTCGGCGACGCGTCCGCGCCGGAACTCGACGGCTGGCTGGCCCACCTCGACCAGGCGCGGACCGCGTGGTCGACGGTGGTGCGGCGCTCGCGAGCGCCGGGGCGGTTCGGGGCGATCGGCACCGGCGCGGTGGTCCAGGCGCTACGCACCGCGTACCCGGGACCGCTGAACATGGTCAACGACTGCGGCAAGCACCACAAGTGGGTGGTGCAGCAGCTCCAGGCGCGGGAGGACGACCAGATCATCAGCAGCATGGGCGGCGCTTCGATGGGCATCGGCCTCGCCGGCGCGATCGGCGCCGCGCTCGCCCGACCCGAGGCGCCGACGATCGCCTGGCTGGGCGACGGCGGCCTGGCGATGTCGCTCGCTGCGCTCCCGACCGTTGCCGAGTACCGCCTGCCGGTGCTGACCGTGGTCATCGACGACGCGTCGTATGGCGTCGTGCACAACACCCAGATGGCAGCGGCGGGTCGCTCGGCGTTCGCCGACTTCGACGGGTCGGGAACGCACCCCGACTACCGGCTCGACTTCACGGCCGTCGCGCAGGGGTGCGGCATCCCGGCGCGGACCGTGGCGGATCCCGCCGAGCTCGACGCGGCGTTCGCTTGGGCAAAGGCACAGGACGGTCCGGCGGTCCTCACGGTCCTCTCGGACAAGGGCTCGGTGCAGCCATCCGGAGGCGGCCAGCTGCGACCGCTCGAGGACAACTCGCGCCGGCTCGTCTGGTCCTGAGCGATGTCCGTCCGCCCGCGGGCCCTGGACGTGGTGATCGCCCGCGGAGGCAGCAGCCGTGGCGTGATGCTCCGGCTCGACGACCTGCCCCCGCCGGGGCCGGCTCGCGACGAACTGACGCTCCGGCTGGTGGGCAGTCCACCGACCGAGGGCCTCGGCGGCGGGTCGCCGGTCACCAACAAGGTCGTCGCCGTCGGAGTAGGTCCGAGCGGGGCCGACCTGGAGTATGTCGTCGGCAACGTGTCGTCGGACGCGACAACCGTCGACTGGTCCGGGACCTGCGGGAACATGACCTCCGCGGTGGTGCCCTTCGGGTACGCCGCGGGGCTCCTCACCGGTGAGCCGTCGGGCGCCTGGAGGTTGCGCAACCTTGCGACGAACGGGCTCATCGAGGTCGGGGTGCTCGACGTCGCCGCGCTCGAGACGCCGGGCGCGGAGGTCCGGCTCACGACCGAGTTCCTCGACCCGGGTGGAGCCGTGCTCGGCCGAATGCTGCCGACCGGTCGCGTCCGCGACGTCATCGAGGTCGACGACCTGGCGTGCGAGGCGACGCTCGTGGACGTGACGCACCCCTACCTGCTGCTCCGCCACGGCGAGGTCGTCGGTGAACGCCGGCTCTCCGACCCGGCGACGCTCGCCCGGATCGAGCGCGTGCGCGGCACCGTGTGCGTGCGGCTGGGGCTGTGTGCGGACCCGATGTCGGCGTGCACCCTGTCGCCTGCCGTGCCGAGGGTGGTGCTGGTCCACCCGCGCGAGGCGCCGACGCCGAGCGAGCTCCGGATCCTCGCCGTCTCTTTGGGCGAGCCTGTGCACACGGTCCCCGTCACTGCCGGGCTCGCACTGGCCGCGGCGAGCCGGATTCATGGGACTCTCGTGCACGACCCGCTGCTCGACGTGTGCGGCGCCGCGGAGGTGGGGGTGGTGGGACCGACGGGGCGGCTGACCGCCCGGTCCGAGGTGGCCGCGGACGGCACGCTGGTGAGTGTCGGGCTGGGCCGCACAGCACGGCTCCTCGCCCAAGGACGAGCGTGGGTCTAGGAGACTTCGGGCGGCGTGACGACCGCGCCGAGCGTCGAGCTGATCCGGGCGGCGTACTCCTTCACCTGCTCGACATAGCTGTCGATACGCGCCATGGTGAGGCGCGAGGACGCGCCGGCGATCGTCAGTGCGGCGACCACGTGGCCGCGGTGATCCACCACGGGGGCCGCCACGCACCGCAGGCCCAGCTCGAGTTCCTCGTCGTCCAGGGCGAATCCGTGGTGGCGCACATGAGCCAGCTGCTCCTTCAACTCGGCGACGGTCCCGATCGTGTGATCGGTCTTGGCGTGCAGCTTCTTGCCCGGCAGCAGCATGTCCAGGGTCGCCTCCGACAGGCCGGCGAGCAGCACCTTCCCCATCGCGGTCGAGTAGGCGTCGCTGCGCTTGCCGACCCACGAGTGCAGGCGGACCGAGTAGGAGCCGTCGACCAGGACGACGGTCACCGCCTCGTGGCCCTCGAGGACGCCGACGTGACAGGTCTCGCCCGTCTCCTCGACCAGTTCCCGCACGTGCTCCAGTGCGGCGGTGGACAGGTCGATGTCGGCCGAGGCGATCGCGCCGAGCCGCGACAGCTTGCCGCTGAGCCGGAACCCCGGACCGTCGTTGACGGCGACCAGGTAGCCGGCGAGGACGAGGTTCGCGGCGATCCGGAAGGCGGTCGACTTGTGGATCCCGAGCTCACGGGAGATCTCGGCGGCCGTCACGCTCTGCCGGTCCATCGCGAACATGTCGAGCACCGCGAGCCCGTGGAGCAGTGCACCAGGTCTGCTGCTCCCGCCCGTCACCGGCGGCACGGGGTCGACATCCTCGGTACTTGGCCTGACGTTCATTGCTCAACGATAAACAGTTAAGGTGTCGGGGTGAACGGGCCGCTCGAGGATGTGTCGACTTTCGCTCCGCAGCGCGTCCAAGGTCCTCGGCACCAAGTCGAGCGCCAGATCCGGGAGGCCATCCTCGGCGGGGTCTTCCCCGCGGGCTCGCGGTTGCCCAGTGAGACCAGCCTGGCCGAGGACTTCGGCGTCAGCCGCGCGACGGTGCGGGAGGCCCTGCGGTCCCTGGCCGCGTCCGGGCTGGTGATGAAGACCCGGGGGTCGGGGGGCACCTTCGCGCAGTACGTCGACCACCGGCTCATCCAGGACGCGCTGTCGGAGCGGGTCGAACGGGTCCTCGAGATGGGCACCATGGCCTACGACGAGGTGGCGACCTTCCGGGATCTTCTCGAGGTGCCGAGTGCGCGGCTCGCCGCCGAGCACCGGACCGAAGCCGACCTCGTCGCGCTGCATGCGGTGATCGACGCCGAGAAAGCCACGACTGTCGACGATCCGGCGGTCCTCGAACTCAATGCCGAGTTCCACTCGCGGATCGCCCAGGCGAGCCGCAACCGGATGCTCGAGGCGTGCATCACCGCTCTGCACAGCGTTGCCCGACCGCTGTCTTTCATCGACACCGACCATGACCTCGGGGCGCAGGCGGTCAAGCACCACATCGCGCTGTACGCGGCGATCCAGGAGGGAGAGCCGGAGGCGGCCGCACGCGAGATGGGACAGCATCTGGCGTTCCTGCGCCAGCACGTCGCCCGCTGACCGAGGCCATCGCTCACCCCTTGGCGGGCGGCGACGACAACTCAGAGCGGGGCGCTGCGCGGGCCTGCCGTGCCGAATCGGCGCGGCGGCCGCTGGCTCTGCAGCAGACTGATCGTCCAGTGCTCCATCTGGCCCTCCCAGGGACCCCAGCCGCGGGCCGCGGCGTACGCCGGCTCGTCGAAGACGTGCGGCCCGTCGAGCTGCCAGACCGTCAGGAAGTCGCGGTCCGAGCCCAACTGGCCGTAGCGGGTGTAGGAGCGCATGCCGGGCACCGCGAGGACGGCCGGGATGTGCACGTCCTCGAGCCAGGCCTGCCAGTCGGCCCGCTGCTCCTCCGGTCCGCCATAGCGGAACCGGATCACGTGGAACCAGTCGTGCGCACCTTCCTGCTCGACTGCGGTAGCTTTCATGGCCCCTCCTTGACAAACCGGCTAACCGGTCAGTGAAAATAGGACCCTCGGTGAGGTCGTGTCAAGGCCATGCCCGAATGATCGGAGGTGAGGGGTCCGGTGCGAGGACTGCGCGACAAGGTGAGTGTCGTGGTCGGTGCCGCCCCCGGCAATATCGGTGCCGGGGCTGCGGCGCGGCTGGCGGCGGAGGGGGCGCAGGTCGTGGTCGCCGACCTTGCTGCGGAGGCCGCCGAGCAGGTGGCCGAAGAGCTTTGTGTCGCCGGGGGGCGTGCGGTCGCCCGGACGGTCGACATCTCCTCGGCCGAGTCGGTCTCCGAGCTGTTCACGTTCGTCGGCGCCGAGTTGGGTGGCTTGGACTGCCTGTTCAATGTCGCGGCGGACCTGTCGGCACGCACGATGGGGGTCGACAGCAGGAACGATGTCGTCTCCCTCCCGCTGGAGGTCTGGCAGCGGACCCTGGAGGTGAACCTGACGGGTTACATGCTGGCGGCCAGGTCGGCGATCCCGATGATGGTGGCTCGCGGTGGTGGCTCGATCGTGAACACCATGTCCGCGGCGGCCTGGCTCGCCCAGCAGCAGCGGCCGGCGTACGGCACCTCCAAGGTCGCGCTCGAGGGGCTGACTCGACATGTTGCCGCGGCCTACGGGAAGCAGGGAGTCCGGTGCAACGCGGTGGCGCCGGGGCTGGTGCTCACCGTGTCGGCGTTGCGGGTGATCCCACCGGAGTCGCGGGAGCGGCAACTGGCCGAGCTGCCCTCCCCGCGCCTCGGCACCCCGGAGGACGTGGGCGCCCTGGTGGCGTTCCTCTGCTCGGACGACGGGGCGTGGATCAACGGCCAGACGATCCGCGTCGACGGCGGTCGGGTCATGCGCTGACTGCGCGATCGCGGGGCGTACGGGACCGTTCTTGACGACGGGTCGGAGGCCGCCTACAGTCAGATTAACTGACCAGCCGGCCGGTTCAAATAAGGAGATGTGAAGTGCGCATCACAGCGGATTCGGAGCGGTGCATCGGCGCCGGCCAGTGCGTGCTCGTCGCGCCCGAGGTCTTCGACCAGGATGACGACGGCACCGTGGTCATGCTCGCCGAGACCGTCGGTGCCGAGGGTGAGGCCGCGGTCCGCGAAGCCATCGACATCTGCCCGGCGCGGGCGATCTTCCTTGTCGACGCCTAGCGCGACGGTCGTCGTCGGGGCGTCGGCCGCCGGCCTCTCGACGGTCGAGGCGCTGCGCCGGGCCGGCCACGTCGGGCGGGTGGTGCTCGTCGGGGAGGAGCCGCACCTGCCCTACGACCGGCCCCCGCTCTCGAAGAGGCACCTGGTCGATGACGTGCCCGCCGCCGTGCTTCTGCGGGAGTCCGTGGCGTACGCCGACCTCGACGTCGAGCTCCGGCTCGGTGCCCGTGCACGAGCCGTCGACCTCGCCGAGCACCGGGTCGATCTCGAGCCGGGACCCTCGCTGACCTACGACCAGCTCGTCATCGCGACGGGAGTGCGACCGCGGTTGCTCCGCCAGGGGCACGAGCTCGCCGGGGTGCACGTTCTGCGTACCCTCGACGACGCGGAGCGGATCCGCCGCGCGCTGCACGACCGGCCCCGTGTCGCGGTCGTGGGCGGCGGCTTCCTGGGCGCCGAGCTGGTCTCGTCGGCCCGCACCCTCGGTCTCGCCGTCACCTGGCTCTTCCCCGAGTCCGCTCCGATGACGGAGGTGCTCGGTCCCGAGGTCGGCGGCGCCCTGGGCGCCCATCACGTGGCGGAGGGCGTCGAGCTACGCAACGGCGTCCTCGTCGACCGGCTCGACGGTGTCGACGGGCGTGTCGCCGCCGCCGTCGACCGAGAAGGGAACTCCTATCCCGCCGACGTGGTCCTGGTCTGCATCGGTTCGCTGCCCAACACCGAGTGGCTGGCCGGCAGTGGCCTGGAGTTGAGCAACGGGGTCGACTGTGACGAACACTGCCTCGCCGCCGACGATGTGTACGCCGCCGGTGACGTGGCGAGCTGGCTGCATCCCGACCGCGGCGCGCGGGTCCGGGTCGAGCACCGGCTCAACGCGTCCGAGCAGGCCCTCGTGGTCGCCCACAACCTGGTCCACGGCCCCGAGCGCGTCTTCGCGCCGGTGCCGTACTTCTGGAGCGACCAGTACTCCCTGCGATTGCAGGCCTACGGGTTCCCCGCGCTCGCCGACGGGTTCACCGTGACCGAGGGCGGTCTGGCCGAACGCCGCTTCGCCGGCGTGTGGACCGCGGCGGGTGAGGTGGTCGCGGTCGGTGGGATCGGCTCCCCGCGGGCGGTGCGCGAGCTGCGCTCCCACCTGATCCGCGCGCAGGCGCCGGTCTCCTGACCGGCGCCCGCCTCGGACGGCGCTCGCTCGATCAGTCGGTCACGGCTCCCAGCCGGACGTTCCCGCGGAACAGGTTGCGGGCGATGGAGGCGAGGTTGACCTCGTCGGAGCCCTCGTAGATCCGGATCACCCGCAGGTCGCGGTACCACCGCTCGAGCGGGAGCTCCATCGCGTAGCCCATGCCGCCGTGGAGCTGGATCATCTCGTCGGCCACCCGATTGGCGAGGCGCGCGGTGTGGACCTTGGCGACGTAGGACTCATGCCGGTAGTCCAGGCCGGCGCTCGCCTTCCAGGCGCCCTGCAGGGTCAGGAGCCGAGCCGCGCGCAGCTCGATCTCCAGCTCGGCGAGGCTGAACGCCCAGTTGGAGTAGTCGGCCAGCTTCTTGCCGAACACCTCTCGCTGGCTGGCCCACGCGGTGCCCATCTCGAGCATCCGCTCGGCGGCACCGACCAAGCGGGCCGAGACGCGGAACAGGCGGTTGTCGTAGACCCAGCGCATCAACTGGTCGAATCCCTGGTTGACGCCCTCCAGCACGTTGGCGGCGGGTACCCGGACGTCCTCGAAGTGCATGGTGGCGACCTTCTGCTCGGCCCCCATCGTCGGGATGTGCTGCGCCGTCCAGCCCAGGTCGCGATCGACCAGGAAGCCGGTGATCCCGCCCGCTCCCTCCTCCGGGGTCCGTGCGAAGACCACGGCGAAGTCGGACTCCAGGGCCCGCGAGATCCACATCTTCTCGCCGTTGAGGACGAAGTCGTCCCCGTCGCGCACTGCCGTGGTCCGCATCGCGCGGACGTCCGAACCACCGCCGGGCTCGCTGATCGCGGTGCACATCTCCTTCTCGCCGTGAAGGACGGGCAGGAGGTAGTCGGGTCGCTGCTGCTCGTTGCAGCGGTAGAGCATCGGCGAGGCCTCTCCGCCGAAGGTGAAGCTGATGAAGGTCCGGCCGAGCTCCATGTTGATCAGGGTCTGCGTGAACGGGTCGAGGTCCGCACCGCCGAGCTCCTCGGGCGCGGACACCCCCCACAACCCGTGGTCCGCGGCCTTCTTCTGCAGGAGCAACTTCTCGTCCTTGGTGAGCCCGGGGCTCGTGACGACGCTCTCCATGCCGCGGCGCAGCAGCAGGTCCTCCCAGGGGAAGAGCTCGCGCTCGACGAAGGCGCGCACCGTCCGGGTGATCGCGCGCTGTTCCTCGCTCAGGCTGAAGTCCATGTCCGCCTCTCGGAAGGTGTGGCGGCCAGCGTCGCTTAGTCGACCGGCTGACCGGTAGTCTCATCACTGTAGGTCTTGGTTCGGACCGACGTCAAAGACCAGGGTCGAGTCCGGATTGACCGCGGACCGCAAACGATCTACTGTGACCTTAATAAACCGGCCGGCCGGTCACAATGAGAGGACAACACCACGATGACGCAGACCGCTTCCACCTGGGCGCCCCCTACCCTCGCCGACCTCGACCTGGAGTTCGTGAAGACCGAGGTCCGTGACGGCGTCGGCTACCTCAAGCTGGACCGGCCGCCGGTCAATGCCCACAACACCCAGATGATCCTCGAGCTGGACCAGGCGTTCACCGCTGTCCGGTTCGACGACGAGGTCCGGGCCGTGGTGCTGACCAGCGAGACCGAGCGGTTCTTCTCCGCCGGCGCCGACATCGCGGTGATCCGCGACGAGAAGCCGCACCGCACCGGGTTGCTGAGTCAGACCAGCAAGGAGGTCATCCTCAAGGCCCGGAGCATCCCGAAGGTCTTCATCGCCGCGATCAACGGGCACTGCATGGGGGGTGGCCTCGAGCTCGCCTTCGCCTGCGACCTGCGCTTCGCCTGCGACGGCCCCTACAAGTACGGCATGCCGGAGCTGGTGCTCGGCGTCATGCCGGGCGAGGGCGGCTCGCAGTTGCTCGGTCGGGCCATCGGGCCCAACAAGGCCCTCAAACTGATGCTCGACAACACCGCGCTCTCGGTGGCCGAGGCGCTCGAGCTGGGCCTCGTCGATGTCGTGCTCGAGGCCGAGACGTTCCGGGACGACGTGCACGCCTACGCGAAGAGGATCGCCGACGGTCCGATCCTCGCGATCGGTGCGACCAAGGTCGCGCTCACCGAGGGCATCGAGATGTCGTTGCCCGCCGGCTTCTCCCTCGAGCGCATGCAGCAGAACGACCTCCTGCGCTCGGCCGATGCCGCCGAGGGTGCCGAGGCCTACCTCAGCAAGCGCGACCCGAAGTGGTCCTCGCAGTGGTGACCCCGTGACCGCGACGGTGCTCCCCGCCGACGGACCGCGCCTGGTCGAGGAGTTGGTCCCGTCCGGGCTGTTCGTCGGCGGCGAATGGCTCCGCGCCGGCGGCGCCGGCGCGGCGATCCCGGTCCACGACCCCGGCACCGGCGAGCTCCTCGGCACGGCGGACGAGGCCACCGCGGGCGACGTGGACGCGGCGGTCGGTGCCGCACGCGCCGCCTGGCCGGGCTGGCGCGACCGCGGCGGTGCGGAGCGCGCGGTGCTCCTCGCCGCCCTGGCCGACCAGGTCGAGGCGAGGGCGGCCGACCTGGCCCTCGTAGAGACGCTCGACAACGGCAAGCCGTACGCCGTCGCGTTGGGCCATGACGTCGCGAACGCCGTGGCGACGTTGCGGCGCTTCGCGGACCTGGCGGCCCTCGACGCGCCCGACGAGGTCGAGGCGGTGATCCCGCGACGCACCAGCCCGCGGGTGCGCGTCGACCGGGTGCCGCTCGGCGTGGTCGCCGGGCTGGTCCCGTGGAACGCGCCTCTGATGACAGCCGTCTGGAAGCTCGCGCCCGCACTGGCCTTCGGGAACACCGTCGTCCTGAAGCCGGCGGAGCAGACCCCGCTCACCACGCTCCTGCTCGCCCGGCTGGTGCAGGAGGTGGGAGTCCCGGCGGGCGTGGTCTCCGTGCTCCCCGGGCGTGGTCCTACGACGGGCGCCCTGCTGGCCGGCCACCCCGGCGTCGACAAGATCTCGTTCACGGGGTCCACCGAGATCGGCCACGAGATCCTCGCCGGTTCTGCCCGGGACTTCCGCCGGGTCGGACTGGAGCTGGGCGGCAAGAGTGCCTCGCTGCTCTTCTCCGACGCGGTCCGCGCCAACGCCAAGCGCGCGGTGTCCACCGCGATGTGGGCGGTCTTCGCCAACAGCGGGCAGGTCTGCAGCGCAGGCTCCCGGCTGCTGGTCGAGCGCTCGGTGTACGACGAGGTGATCGGGCTGCTGGTGTCGATGGCCGGATCCGTGCGGCTCGACCACGGCCTGGCCGACGGTGTCCAGATGGGTCCTCTCATCTCGGCCGAGCAGCGAGCCCGGGTGCACGCGTTCGTCACCGATCCCGCTACGCCGAGACCGGTGGTCGGCGGCGTGCCGGTCGAGAGGCCGGGCTGGTTCTACCCGCCCACGATCGTTGAGGTCGCCGATCGCGACGCGCCGATCTGGGTCGAGGAGGTGTTCGGCCCGGTCCTGTGCATCGCGCCGTTCGACGACGTCGAAGAGGCGGTCGCGGTCGCGAACGACAGCCGCTACGGGCTGGCCGCCGGCGTGATCACCGACGACGAACAGCGGGCCGCGCGGGTCGCGGCCGGGCTCCAGGTCGGGACCGTCTGGGTCAACACCCACAACCAGTACGACCCTGCCGTCCCCTGGGGCGGCATGAAGGCGTCGGGGCTGGGCCGTGAGCTCGGCTCGGCCCGCGCGGCGTACACCGAGGAGAAGGTCACGTGGTTCGCCTGAGGCGAGGCCACCTGAGGAAGGGAAGCAGTTCGTGATCACCGAAGAGGAGATGCTCCGACGGCTGGATGCCGGGGTCATGGTCGAGGACATCTCGGAGATGTCTCCGACCTACCTGCGGGAGCTGAAGCGGACGCTGCTGATATCGGCGGACACCGAGTTCCTCGGGCGGTCATGTACTACCCCAACCTCGTTGAGGGCCGAGTGCCCGAGAAGATGCAGGGCGCGGTCCTCGCGATCATCCAGGACGAGCTGGGCCACGCCCACATCGACTACCGGATGCTCGAGGACCTCGGCGAGGACCTCGACCACCTGCTCTACGGGCGTACGGCGGCGGAGTTCAAACACCCCTACGCGATGGACATGCCCTACGAGTCGTTCAACGAGTCGGTCGTCGTCGGCTCGTTCATGGACCGGGCGGGCTACATCCTGCTCTCCGACGTTTTCGAGAACACCAGCTACGCGCCGTGGCGGCGCGCTCTGGTGAAGGTGAACAAGGAGGAGCACTTCCACATCAACTTCGGGGTGCGCAACCTCGAGGCGATGTCGAAGGACCCGGAGCAGAAGGCGGTCACGCAGCGCGCGATCGACTGGATGTTCCCCATGACCGTCGAGTGGTTCGGGCTGCCGGATGCCCTCAAGACGGGCAACAACCAGTTGCGCTACCGGCTCAAGGGCAAGAGCAACGACCAGCTGCGACAGGAGTGGCTGGGGCAGGTCGTGCCGCTGATGGAGCGGCTGGACTTCCAGGTTCCGGCCCACCACGACGCCGAGCGTGACGAGTACGTCCTGGACTTCCCCCTGCCGTGCCGCTTCGATGCGGAGACCAAGCAGTGGCACTTCGACGAGCCGTGCACGTGGGACGACGTCCTGAAGCGGTGGCGGGCCCGCGGTCCGTGGAACGAGAAGCTGGTGGGCTTCCTGCAGGCAGGTCGGCACGGCCTGGACGCGATGTCCGGTGCGGGGGCCGCATGAGCACCGCAGTGACGCCGGAGGTCGTGCGCGACGCGCTGCGACGGGTTCAGGACCCTGAGTTGCCGATCGACGTCGTCGAGCTCGGCCTGGTCTACGACATTCGCGTGGAGGAGCCCACGGACGGCGGGAGTCGGGTCGAGGTCGAGATGACCCTCACGTCGATGGGCTGCCCGTGCCACGACCTGATCGTGGACGACGTCCGCGCGGCGGCGGCCTCGGTTCCCGGCGTACGGGAGGTCGAGGTGGACGTCGTGTGGGATCCGCCGTGGGACCGCAGCAGGCTCGGGGAGTCCGGCCGGCGTTCGTTGCCGATCATCGGCATCGGGGTGTGACTCGGTGATGGACTCGGAGGTCTATCTGGTCTTCGCGCGCCTGCAGCTCGTCGACCCTCTCGCCCATCTGGGCACGGTGCGGGCGCCGAACGTCGCGCTCGCGCGGCAGTACGCCCGGACGACGTACGACGAGGACAGCTGGATCGAGATGATGGTCGTGCCGCGCTCGGCGACGATCTGGGTGAAGAAGGTCGAGGAGCGGGCATGACGACGGTGAACACGCCGGACCCGACGAGCCTGCCTGCGCTGCTGGCCGACGTGGCCGCGCTCAAGGTGGAGCTGCGCGCCTTGTACGTGCGGTGGTGCGTCGCCGGGCCGACGCTGGAGGCCAGCAGTGCGCTGGCCGCCATGGCGCAGGAGGAGACGGGACACGCGCGGGTGCTCGCCAGGCTCGCCGGAGAGGCCGAGGCCGTCATCGATGCGACCGAGGTGCTCGGCGGCGCGGCGGTCACCGACTGGCCCTCGCTGGTCGGACACGCCGGACCGGTCGAAGTCGCGCTCGCCTCGGTGACCGCGGCCCTGCGCGGCGTCGGTGACCCCGAGGTGCAGCGCAACCTGGCGAAGATCGCCGTCGAGGAGCGCAGCCACGCCGACTTCTTCACCGGGTGCCTGCTCGAGCTGGCTCCGCGGGAGGACGCGGCCGGGGCGCGGTTCCGCAGCACGCGGACCGACACCGAGAAGCGGCTCGCGCCGTGGCTCGACCACTCGACGGTGGTACTCGGTGACAGCAGGGGCGCTGCCTCCGGCGCACTGGACGGCGGGACGGTGCTCGACGTGCCGTGCGTGCACTGCGGTTCGCGCGAGACCCGGCTGAGCGCGGCCTTCGGCGGCTCGCTGCTCACGTCCCTGATGCAGTGCGCCGCATGCGGATCGCAGTTCGAAGCCGTGCGCTGGCGCTGAGCCGACGAGCGAGGAGAGACAAGACCGTGGCCTTCATGATCGGTGCTGCCTGTATCGATGTCCTGGATCGCTCGTGCGTGGACCAGTGCCCCGTGGACTGCATCTACGAGGGCAGCCGCAAGCTCTACATCCAGCCCGACGAGTGCATCGACTGCGGCGCGTGCGAGATGGTCTGTCCGGTCAGCGCTGTGACGTCACTGCGGGTGGCCCAGGACGAGGAGCTCGAGTTCGGCCAGGACAACGCCGACTTCTTCGCGACGGTGCTGCCGGGACGCTCCGAGCCGCTGGGGTCCCCCGGGGGCGCCGCGGAGCTCGGGCCTGTGGGCGCGGACACCGCGCTGGTGGCGGCGCGGCCATGACCCTCCCCGACTACACCCGGATCCTCGTCGAGGAGCTGGGCGACCGCACCATCGTTCGGCTGAACCGGCCCGAGGCGCGCAACGCCATCGACCTCGAACTCGGCCGCGAGCTCCACGACGTCTGTGCGCGGCTCGAGGAGACGCCCCGGCCGATGCTGCTCACCGGCGCCGACGGGTGCTTCGCGGCCGGTGCCGACATCGGCCAGCTGCTCGGCCGTGGGCGGCACGAGGCGCTGGCCGGCATCAACAGCTCGCTGTTCGAGCGCGTGCACCGGCTGCCGATGCCGACCGTGGCAGCGGTCGACGGCTACGCCATCGGCGGAGGTGCGGAGCTGGCGTACGCCTGCGACATCCGGGTGGCGAGCACGCGGGCGTCGTTCGCCAACCCCGAGCCCGGCCTCGGCATCGTGGCGGGTGCCGGAGCGACCTGGCGACTGCCGGAGCTCGTCGGCATGCCGCTCGCGAAGCTGGTGCTGCTCGCCGGTCACCGGATCGAGGCGGCGGAGGCGCTGTCCTCGCGGCTGGTGGCCGCGGTGGTCGAGCCGGAGGAGCTCGAGGCAACGGCGATGGCGCTGATCGACCGGATGAGCAGGATGTCCCCGATCGCACTGCGGCTGTCCAAGTACGTCCTCGACGCCGACGCGGTGCACCCGTACGCCGACCTGCTGGCGAATGCGCTGCTGTTCGAGGACGAGGAGAAGAAGGAACGGATGCAGGCATTCCTCGACAAGCGGAGCACGAGGTCGACCTCGTGACCGGGAGCTGGGCGCGGACCGTTGCCGTCGTGGGTGGCGGCCAGATGGGCGCGGGCATCGCCCACGCCTTCGTGGTCCTCGGCGCCACGGTGACCGTGGTGGAGCCGGACTCGGACACGGCGGGGCGGGCCGAGCAGCGCATCGCCACCGACGTCTCGCGCACCTGTGCCAAGCGCGGCCTCGACGAGGACGAGGCGGCGGCCCAGCTGGCGCGGCTCCGGATCGTCGACCAGCTGGCCCTGATCCCGGCCGACAGCGACCTGGTGGTGGAGGCGGTGCCCGAGCTCGTCGAGCTCAAGACGGCGGTCCTGGGTGCGATCGAGCAGGCGGTGCCCGCCACGGCCGTGCTCGCCTCCAACACCAGCTCGCTCTCGGTCACCGAGCTCGCGTCGCGCCTCGCCCGCCCAGGGCGCTTCTTGGGCATGCACTTCTTCAACCCGGTGCCGGCCTCGGCCCTGGTCGAGCTGGTCACCGGGGCACGGACCGACCCCGGCGTCGTCGACCAGGTCCGGGAGCTGGTCGCCGCGCTGGGCAAGGAGTCCATCGTGGTCGACGACAGCCCCGGCTTTGCGACCAGCCGGCTCGGTCTCGCCCTGGGCCTGGAGGCGATCCGGATGTACGAGGCCGGCGTGGCCAGCGCACGGGACCTCGACCGCGCCATGGTGCTCGGCTACCGGCACCCGGTGGGTCCGTTGGAGCTGACCGACCTCGTCGGACTCGACGTGCGGCTCGCCGTCGCGGAGCATCTGCAGGGCGAGCTCGGTGAGCGGTTCGCGCCGCCCGAGCTGCTGCGCCGCCTGGTCGCCGAGGGCAAGCTCGGCAAGAAGACGGGGGAGGGGTTCCATGTCTGGGACAGCTGAGCCCGCGCCTCGCGTCGCGGTCGTGGGGTCCGGCCCGTCCGGGCTGTACGTCGTCGCGGCTCTGCTCCGTGGCCATGAGGGGGTGCTCATCGACGTGATCGACCGGTTGCCGGCGCCCTACGGTCTGGTGCGGTACGGCGTCGCCCCCGACCACCCCACCATCAAGAACGTCACGCGCGTGCTCGCCAAGTCGTTCTCCGATCAGCGGGTGCGCTTCCTCGGCAACGTCGAGGTGGGCCGCCAGGTCGGCCACGAGGAGCTGGTGGCTGGCTACGACGCCGTCGTCTACGCCACCGGCAGTCAGGTGGACCGGCCGCTCGGCGTGGCGGGCGAGGAGCTGCGGGGCAGCGTCGGCTCGGCGCAGGTCGTCGGTTGGTACAACGGGCTGCCCGGTGCGCCGCCGGTCGACCTCACCGGCCGCGACGTGGTCGTGGTGGGTGGCGGCAATGTCGCCCTCGACGTCGCCCGGGTGCTGACCCGCTCGCCCGGCGAGCTCCGCTCGACCGACGTGCCCGGGCAGGTGCTCGACGCGTTCGGCGCGAGCGCGGTGACCGATGTGCACGTCCTGGTCCGACGCGGACCGGCGCAGGCCCGCTTCACCCACCTGGAGCTGCTCACCCTCGACGAGATGTCAGGCGTGACGTGCGTGGTCCACGACGAGCTCCGCGCTCCGGTCCACGAGGACCTGGGCCCCGGACCCGAGGCGGAACAGCTCCGCCGCAACGTCGCCCTGTTCGCCCGATGGCAGGACGAGGGCCCCGACGCGAGCCCGCGCCGGGTGCACTTCCACTTCCACCGTCGCGCCGAGCGGCTGGTCGGCGTGGGCGGACGGGTGGTCGGGGTCGACACCGTCGGCACCCACGGTGCAGCGGCGGCGCCCGAGCGGCTCGCCGCAGGGCTGGTCGTCCGGGCCATCGGCTACGACACGGTCCCGCTCGCAGGGCTGCCCTTCGACGCCTCCCGCGGGGTGGTGCCCAACGCCGAGGGCCGGGTGCTGGCGGGAGCGGACGTCGTCCCCGGGGTGTACGTCGCGGGGTGGTGCAAGCGAGGAGCCACCGGGGTCATCGCCACCAACAAGACGTGTGCGAACCAGACCGCGGCGTCGGTGCTCGCCGACCTCGCGGTGGCCGTGCCACGCGGCACCGGGCCGGTCGCAAGTCCTGCCGGCGCGGTCGACTGGCCGGGGTGGCTGCTCCTCGACGAGCACGAGCGGCGGGCCGGTGCTGCTCGCGGTGCCGAGCGCGTGAAGTCGGCCGACCTCGAGCTCATGCTCGCCGTGGCATCGGGGGTGGCCGCCCGTGCGTGAGGCCGTGATCTGCGAGCCTCTGCGCACGCCCGTGGGTGCGTTCGGCGGCTCGCTCGCGGACGTCTCGGCACACGAGCTCGCCGCGACCGTGATCCGCGAGCTGATCCGGCGTACCGGACTGCCGCCGGAGGTGGTCGACGACGTTCTGCTCGGCAACTGCTACCCGACCATGGAGGCCCCCGCGCTCGGTCGCGTGGCGGCCCTGGACGCTGGGCTGCCGGTGACCGCCTCGGGGCTCCAGGTCGACCGCCGCTGCGGCTCCGGGCTCCAAGCCGTCCTGATCGCCGCGCTCCAGGTGCAGTCGGGGATGGTCGACCTCGCGCTCGCCGGCGGCGCCGAGTCGATGTCGAACGCGCCCTTCTACTCCGCCGAGATGCGGCGCGGCGCCGGACGCGGTGGCGGCGTGTTGCTGCACGACGCCCTCGCTCGCGGCAGGACGACCGCTGGCGGACGGCACCACCCCGTCCCCGACGGGATGCTGGAGACCGCCGAGCATGTCCGCGAGCGCTACGGGATCTCGCGCGAGGAGCAGGACGAGCTGGCGGTGACCAGCCACCAGCGCGCGGGCGCGGCGGTGGCGGAGGGCCGGTTCGCCGACGAGCTCGTGCCCGTGGAGGTGCCGGTGCGCGGCGGCATCGCGCTGATCGACGCCGACGAGCACATCCGCCCGGACTCCACCGCCGAGAAGCTCGCCACCCTCCGGGCGGTCCTGGGTGGGCGCTTCCCCGGCGCCACGGTGACCGCCGGCAACTCCAGCGGCCAGAACGACGGTGCGGCCGTCTGCATCGTCACCCACGCGGAGCGTGCCGCCGAGCTCGGGCTGCGGCCGCTGGCACGGCTCGTCGGGGCCACCGTGGCCGGCGTCGAGCCCGAGTTGATGGGGCTCGGCCCCGTACCCGCCGTACGACGACTGTTGGCCGACCACCGACTGAGCCTGGCTGACGTCGACCTGATCGAGATCAACGAGGCGTTCGCGGTCCAGGTGCTCGCGTGCCTGCGCGAGCTCGGCCTCGGCCCGGCCGACCTCGACAGGGTCAACGTCAACGGATCAGGCATCTCGCTGGGCCACCCGGTGGGGGCGACCGGTGGTCGCATCCTGGCGACCCTCCTGAGGGAGATGGACCGGCGCGGCGCTCGGTACGGTCTCGAGACGATGTGCATCGGGGGCGGGCAGGGGCTCGCTGCCCTCTTCGAGGCGGTCTCGTGACCGACCTCGACATCGGGCTCCTGGCGCGGTTGGTCCGGCCCGGGGCCAGGATCGCCCTGGCCGACGGCAGCGGTGCGCCGGTCTGGCTGCTCCCCGAGCTCGCGGAGGTCGCCGCACGACACGGGTCCGTCGACCTGCTTCTCGGCTGGATCCCGCGGCCCGTGCCGAGCGAGTCGCTCCGCGCCTTCGGCGATGTCCGGACCTTCATGCCGGGGTGGGGGTTGCGGCAGGCCTCGGACGCCGGAGCCGTTCAGCCGGTCGCGAGCCGGATGTCGGCGGTCGGCGGCCTGCTCGCCGGCCCGCTGCGCCCCGACCTGCTGGTCGCCACCCTCGTCCGCCGCGGTGGTGGGCTCCGATTCGGGTCGGAGTGCTCGTGGATGCGGCGTCTGGTCGAGGCCGGCGTGCCGGTCGCGGCGGTGGTCAGTTCCACGGCGCCGTGCGCTGACGCCGGACCGGCGCTGCCCACCGGGACGGTCACGGTGGTCGCCGAAGTCGACCAGGCGCCGTGGGAAGTCGCCCCCGAGCCCCCGGCCCGGTGGAGCAGGCGGTCGCGGGCCGGGTCGCCGCGCTGGTGCCGACCGGAGCGCGCGTCCAGGTCGGGCCCGGCCGTCTCGGCGCCGCCGTGCTGGCCGAGCTCGCGGAGCGCCAGGTGTCGGTCCACGTGGACTCGGGGCTGCTGCCGGACGCCGTGGTCGACCTCGCGGCGCGTGGGCTGCTGCTCGGCGTACCGGTTGCCACCTACCTCGCCGGGTCGGCACGCCTCTACGACTGGGCCGACGGGCGGCCGCTCCTCCATCCCGTGGAGTGGACCCACTCCGCCGGACGGCTCGGCGACGGCCCTGCGCTGGTGGCCGTCAACACCGCGCTCGAGGTGGATGTGCACGGCCAGGTCAACGTCGAGGGGACCGCGGCCTCGTCCGTCGGTGGGATCGGCGGGCACCCGGACTACGCGGGAGCGGCGGCCTCCTCGGCGGACGGGCTCAGCGTGATCGCTCTCGCGTCGTCGTACGCCGGCCGCCCGACGCTGGTCGAACAGCTCTCCCGACCGGCGACGACCGCCGCTCACGATGTCGACGTCGTGGTCACCGAGCGGGGGAGTGCCGATCTGCGCGGCCTCAGCCGAGCTGAGCGGACGACGGCCCTGCGACGGCTCTGGGACTGAGTCTCACATCACCGATGTGGGATCGGCCTGGTCCAGGCGGCCTCACCAGGCGACGGGAAGTGCCCGCACACCGTGGATCCTGGCCGAGGTCTTCAGCTCGATCTCATCGACGTCGACCGCGAGTCGGAGCTCCGGGATCCGGCGGAACAGCGTCTCGAAGATGACCGAGAGCTCCATCCGGGCCAGCGACTGGCCCTGGCACTGGTGCACGCCGAAGCCGAAGGCAAGGTGGTCGCGGGCACGACGCTCGATGTCGAAGGTCGCGGCCTGGGGGTAGTGCGACTCGTCGCGGTTGGCCGAGGCGTTCAGGGGCATGATGCCCTCGCCGCGCGGGATGGTGACCCCAGCGATCTCGATGTCGTCGGTCGCCACCCGGGCGATGATCAGGTGCACGTGGCTGAGCCAGCGCAGCACCTCCTCGATCGCCACGTCGAGCAGCGACGGGTCGGCCTTGAGCTTGGCCAGCTGGTCGGGGTGGGTGAGGAGGAGCAGCACGCCGAGGGCGGCAGCGTTGGCCGTGGTGTCGAAGCCGGCGCCGATGATCAGGAACCCGCTGCTGACCGCGTCCTTGTGGGAGATGTCCCCGCGGCGGTGGGCCGCTGCCAGCTGGCCGATGATGTCATCGCTCGGCGTCTCCCGTGCGAGCTCGCGGTCGATCAGCTCGCCGACGTAGGCGTAGACCTCCTCGGCGATCCGGCGCGACCGTTCCTGCGCCTCGGTGTCGAGAGGATTGCCGTTGTCGAGCATCGACTGGATCTGTTCCGCGAAGTGGTCGCGGTCCTCGACCGGCACCCCGAGCAGGTTGCCCAGGACGTTCGCCGGGATCCTGAGGGCCAGCGCCGGCACCAGGTCGACCTGTCGTCCCTCGGTGGCCAGCATCTCATCGATGGCCTGGTCGACCATCGCCTGGACGGCGGGTCGCATGCTCGCTACGTGCTTGATCCCGAAGTTGCGCGCCACCAGGCCGCGCAGCTCGGCATGTCGCGGGTCGTCCATCTTGGAGTAGGTGCCGGCGCGCGGACCCATCCCCGGGAACCCGGGGTCGGTCTCGTCGGCACTCACCCGTGGGTCAGTGAGGACCGCCCGCACGTCGTCGTACCTCGTGACCAGCCAGACCGGACGGCCGTCCGCGAGCTTCGCCCGGGCGACCGGGCACTTCTCGCGCAGCGCCCCGTACTCCGCCGGCGGGTCGAACCGCCCCCGGGGCCAGGGGAACGGTGTGTCGAGCGCACGGGCGAGGTCGACGTCCGCCGCGGCTGACGGCCCGGAGACCGGACACCCGGTCGGCGTGGTCGAGGCTTCGTCGTGCGCCGTCTGGTCTGTCTGGACCCCCACGGTCTCTCCTCGCTGATGACTAGCCGGCTGGCCGGTTGGTTATTGAGTAGACTACCGCCCTCCGCGAGCGCTGCCAACCACGCCTCACTATTGCCGACCGGCCAACCGATCGGTTAGCGTCCGTGCAAGCCGAGAACGCGGCTGTGCACACAGGTGGGAGACACGTGGACTACGACTTCGACTCCTGGTTCGTCGACGGCGAGTGGGTCCGCTCCGCCGACGCGGACCCGACGGCCGGCCCGGTCCGGGTCCGCGCGGCGAGCACCCGGGAGCCGGTCGGGAGCTTCCCGCGGCTGGGCGTGGCCGACGTGGCACGTGCCGTCGGCGCGGCACGCGCCGCCTTCGACGACCCGGGAGGCTGGTCCGCATGGACGCCGGCCGCCCGGGCCGAGGCGATGGAGGATCTGGCCGACCGGCTGGCCGCGAAGTCCGAGGAGATCGGGCGACTGGTCAGCCTGGAGAACGGCATGCCGATCTCGCTCAGCCAGCGCTCCGAGGCCCACGCCGGCGCCGGCCTGCTGCGCTTCTTCGCGGCGATGGTTCGTGAGCGCAGCGAGGAGGAGGTGCGGGTCGGGGTCACCGGTCGGCACAATGTCGTCCGGAGTGAGCCCCTCGGGGTGGTCGCCGCGGTCGTGCCGTGGAACTATCCGCAGGCGCTCGCCTTCACGAAGGTGGCGCCGCTGCTGGCAGCGGGTTGCACGGTCGTCCTCAAGCCCGCGGAGGAGACCTCGCTTGACTCCTACCTGATCGCCCAGGCGGTCGCCGAGTCCGGCCTGCCCCGGGGGGTCGTCAACGTGCTGCCCGGCGGACGCGACGTCGGTGCCGCCCTGGTCGAGCACCCGGGAGTCGACAAGGTGGCGTTCACCGGCTCGACGGCGGCCGGACGGGCGATCGCCGTACGATGCGCGGAGCTGCTGCGTCCGGTCTCGCTCGAGCTGGGCGGCAAGTCGGCGGCGATCGTCCTCGAGGACGTCGACCTCACGAGCCGGGTGGCGGAGTTCCGCGAGGCGACGATGCGCAACAACGGTCAGACCTGCCATCTGAGCACCCGTGTCCTGGTCCCGGCTGCCCGCTACGACCACTACGTCGACCAGGTGACCGATCTCATCGGCTCGCAGGTCGTCGGCGACGCGCTGGACGCTGCGACCGACGTCGGCCCCCTCGTCTCCGAGGTGCAACGCGACCGCGTCGAGGGTTACCTGGGGAAGGCGCGTGGTGACGGTGCCACGGCCACGACGGGTGGGGGTCGACCGACCGCCGGGCAGGGCTGGTACGTCGAGCCGACGGTGTTGCGCGACGTCGACAACGACCAGGTCATCGCACGCGAGGAGGTGTTCGGCCCCGTCCTGTGCGTGATCCCGTACGGCGACACGGACGACGCCGTACGCCTGGCAAACGACAGCGACTACGGACTGGGCGGAACCGTCTGGAGTGAGGACGAGGAGCGAGCCGGTGCGGTCGCTCGGCGGATCCGGACCGGGACGGTCGGCATCAACGGCTACCGGAGCGATCCGGTCGCACCGTTCGGAGGGATCAAGGGCAGCGGCACCGGGCGGGAGCTCGGGATCGAGGGGTTGCAGTCCTATCGGAACATCAAGTCGATCTTCCCGGCGCCGTGAGCTGGAGGGCGACCGCGGCGCTCGCGCGCGAACGGACCGGCGAGCTGGTCGTGGAGGAGATCGAGCTGCGCGATCCACGGCCCGGCGAGCTGCTCGTGCGCATCGCTGGGGTGGGCTTCTGCCACAGCGACCTGATGTTCCGGCGTACCGGCTCGCCGGTCCCGCTGCCGGTGGTGCTCGGCCACGAGGGCGCCGGTGTGGTCGAGGCCGTCGGTCCGGGCGTGTCCGCGATCGCGCCCGGCGACCACGTGGTGCTCAGCTTCGACTCCTGCGGGGGCTGTGAGTCCTGCGGCCGTGCGATGCCCGCCTACTGTGCGCGCTTCCGCGAGCTCAACGCCGTCGGCACGCCGCCCGACGGGTCGGCCGCGGCGCGCGATTCCGCCGGCGGCGCGGTCGGCACGCGCTGGTTCGGCCAGTCGTCGTTCGCGTCGTACGCCGTAGCGACGGCGCGCAACGCCGTGCGGGTCGACCGCGACCTACCCCTGGAGCTGCTCGGCCCTCTCGGCTGCGGGCTTCTGACCGGGGCCGGCACCGTGCTCAACCATCTCCGGGTGCCGGTCGGTTCGTCGGTTGCGGTGGTGGGCACGGGCGCCGTGGGCATGGCGGCGGTGATGGCCGCCGCGGCGGCGGGAGCCGAGCGCATCGTGGCCGTCGACCTGCACCCGGGCCGACTCGAGCTCGCCGCCGAGCTCGGCGCCACCCACTGCGTGCTGGGGGACCAGCTGACCCCGGCCACCGGCCGGGAGCTCCTCGGGCGGGTCGACCATGCGGTCGACACCAGCGGTGCCCCACAGGCGATCCTGGCCGCGCTGGCAGCTCTGGGGCCGGGTGGTCGGCTGGCACTGGTCGGCACCGGGACCGGACCGGTGCCCATCGACCCGTCCACGCTCGCCGGCCGCCAGGTCGGCTTCGTCGTGGAGGGCGAGGCGGTTCCGCAGACCTTCATCCCCGAGCTCCTCGCGCTGTGGCGCGAGGGCAGTTTCCCCTTCGAGCGGCTCGTGACGACGTACGCACTCGACGACGTCGCCCGGGCAGAGGTCGACCTGACCAGCGGGCGCACCGTCAAGCCGGTGCTCGTGCCCGCGAGTTGACGAGGAGGACACCGTGGCCGTCGAGATGAGCGAGGAGTGGGGGCTCGATGAGGACTACCCGCTGTCCGGAGCCCAGGTCGAGGCGCTGCAGGAGGTCGGCTGGGTGCTGCTGCCCGGGCTGCTCGACACCACGACCTGTGGCGTGCTCCTCGACGAGCTGCGCGGCCAGGAGCACACCGACTCGATCTTCAAGCACGCCGAGCAGACAGCGGTCCGCAAGCGCGAGAGCCTGGGCTGGAAGAGCTCGCTGTTCCGGCGGCTCGCCACGTCGCGTCGGGTGGCTGGCGTGGCGGCCCGGCTGATGCGGCTGCCCGAGGTCGTGTTCACCCAGGACATGACCTTCGCCAAGGGACCGGGCGGCGAGCCGACCCAGTACCACCAGGACTTCCCATTCTCTCCGTACGACCGGTCCGGCGCGATCAACCTGTGGGTCGCCCTGGTCGACGTGACCGAGGCCATGGGGCCACTGTCCTACCTGGAGGGATCCCATCGACTGGGATCGCTCGGGAGGTTCGCCGACGAGGACGTGACGGACACCTACCCGGAGCTCCTCGAGCTACCGGTCGGCGGCGGTCGTGCCGTGCGTGCCGGCGACGCGCTCGTGCACCTCGACCTCACCGTTCACGGCGCCGCCGCGAACACCTCGGACCGGGTGCGCGAGGCCTACGCCTGCCGGTACGCCCGTCCCGACACCATCTACACCGGCACCCGCAACCACCACTTCGACTCCCTCGGGATCACGCCGTACGACCCGCTCGGCGCAAGCCCACACTTCCCCCACGTCGGACGGGAGGGACTGATCAGTGGCTGACCTGCTGCTCCTGCAACCCTTCGAGATCGGAGGGGTCAGCCTGCGCAACCGCGTGGTGATGCCTCCGATGGGGAGCCGGCACACCCCCGGTGGCCTGGTCTCGGCCACCGACCTGGAGTGGCACGCCGAGCGCGCCCACGGCGGGGTGGGGCTGGTCATCACCGGCGGCACCTCGGTCCACCCGACCTCGGTCTTCCGGGGTAACCGGGGCCTGGACGGGTGGCGGGCCGAGGGCGTCCCGGGGCTGAGCGAGCGGGTCGACGCCGTCCACGCAGGTGGCGCGAAGATCTTCGGGCAACTGCTCCATCTCGGTCGCGAGACCATCGAGGGGCAGCCCGAGCTCGCCCAGGTCGCGCCGAGTGCCGTGCGCTCACCCCGGGACCCGTTCGTCCCGCACGAGATGTCACGCGGCGAGGTGCGTGAGATCGTCGACGCGTTCGCGGTGAGCGCCGCCCACCACCTGCGTGCCGGGTACGACGGCCTGGAGGTGCACGCCGCCCACGGGTATCTCGTCGCACAGTTCCTCAGCCCGGACACCAACCGCCGCACCGACGAGTACGGCGGGGACACCCCGGTCGAGCGGACGGCGTTCCTGCGCGAGATCCTCGAGCGGGTTCGCGCCGAGGCCGGGTCCGGCGTGCCGGTCGGCGTACGGCTCAGCGCACACGAGGAGTCGGCCGACGGCATCCAGCTCGGGGATACGCTGGCCATGGTCCGTGCGCTGACCGCCGCAGGGCTGGTCGACTATGTGTCGATCACCCGCGGGGTGCGCAACGGCTACATCAAGGACAACACCTGGCCCTACGCCGTGGCGGCGGACGAGGCCCGCGCCATCAAGCAGGTCTGCGACGTCCCGGTGCTGGTGTCGGGCCGGATCGTGCTCCCCGAGCATGCCGAGTCGGTGCTGTCCAGCGGCGCCGCTGACCTGGTGGGGGTCGGGCGGGGGCTCATCGCCGACCCCGACTGGGTGGCCAAGGCCAGCGGGCGCAAGCACGGTGCGATCCGGCCATGCATCGGCTTCGTGCAGGACTGCCGGATCGCGCAGGGCGGCGCGGCGTGCGCGGTCAACGCCGGAGCCGGCCGTGAGGCCGAATTCGGCACTCGCGTGGTGTGGCCCCCGGTGACGGCGCGCGTGGTGGTCGTCGGTGGCGGTCCCGGCGGGCTCGAGGCCGCCCGCCTGGCGGCCGAGCGCGGCTGCCGCGTCACCCTCTTCGAGGGCGACCGCGAGCTCGGCGGCCAGCTCCGGCGGGCTGCGCGCGGCCCCGGCCGCGGGCAACTGCTGGGCTTCGTCGACTTCCTCGGCGCCGAACTCGACCGGCTGGGGGTCGAGGTGGTCACCGGGAGGACCGCCACCGCCGACGACGTCGCCGCGCTGGCGCCCGACCAGGTGGTCGTCGCCACCGGTGCGGTCCACGCACCGGTGACGCTGCCGGGGGCGGACCGGGGCTCCGTGCTCTCGGTCTGGGAGCTCCTGGACGGCACGCCGCGCCCGTTCGCCGGACACGTGGTCGTGGCGGACGATGGCACCGGCTTCTGGCCCGCGGTGAGCGCCGCGGAGCTGCTGCTCGCCCAGGGAGCCCAGGTCACGTTCGTGACGCCGGCGCCGGCGGTCGCCGGCGCCGTGCCGCGGGAGAGCCTCGGGCTCCTCCACCGCCGGCTCCGCAGGGGCGGTACGACGTACCGGCCGTTCACCGTCGTGGACCGTGTCGGAGTCGGCACGGTCGACCTGCGCGACGTGGTCACCGGACAGGTCGAACGAGCGTCGGCCGACCACGTCGTGGCGCTGACCACGCCCGTCGCTCAGGACGGTCTCGTGGCCGAGCTCGCCGCGCTCGGTGTCCCGGCCGCCGCGATCGGGGACGCGATCGCGCCCCGGCGGATCACTGCGGCCGTGCTGGATGCGAACCGTCTCGTCGGTCAGCTGGCCTGACGAGGTGACCGGAAGCCGCAACCACCGCATCACCTTCGCCGTCCTAGCTCTCGGCGTCGCGTCGTACTCGTTCCTCCAGTCGCTCACCGTGCCCACCATCGTGCTGATCCAGCACGAGCTGGACACCTCGCAGTCGGGGGCGAGCTGGATCCTCACCGCCTTCCTCCTCTCGGCGTCGGTGTCGACGCCGATCGTCGGCCGGCTCGGTGACTCCTACGGCAAGAAGCGGATGCTGGTGCTCAGCCTCGCGCTGCTCTCCGCGGGTTGCCTCCTGGCGGTCGTGGCGCCCGACATCGGCGTGATGATCGCGGCCCGGGTGGTCCAGGGGCGGGCGGGGGCAGCCTGCCGCTGGCGTACGCGATCGTGCGCGACGAGCTGCCGCCGCGGCTGGTCCCCACCGCGATCAGCCTCATCTCCTCGCTGCTCGCCGTCGGCTTCGGCGCCGGCATCGTGGTGGCCGGCCCGATCGTCGAGGTGCTCGGCTACCACTGGCTGGCCCTGCTCCCGATGCTGGTCTCGGTCGCGGCCGCGCTCGGTGCGCTGCTGCTCATCCCCGAGTCGCCGGTCCGTACCCGCGAGCACATCCCGGTGCTGCCCGCGGCGCTCCTCGCGGGTTGGCTCTCCGCGCTGCTGCTCGGGGTCTCGCGTGCGCCACACTGGGGATGGGGCTCATGGCAGGTGCTGCTGGCCCTGGCGCTCGCCGTCCTGCTGCTCGTGCTGTGGGTGGTCGTCGAGTGGCGCCAGCGCGTGCCGCTGATCGACCTGCGGCTGATGGCACGTCGCGGGGTCTGGACCGCCAACCTCGTCGGGCTGCTGATCGGCGCGGCGATGTACGGCGCGCTGGGCTTCTACCCGCAGTTCAACCAGACGCCGTCCGCGGCCGGCTACGGCTTCGGCGCGTCCGTGACCGAGGCCGGCCACATGCTGTTGCCCGCCGCGGTGATGACGTTCCTGTGCGGGGTGTTCGCGGCGCCCCTGGCCGAGCGGGTCGGCGCCCGGCTCCTGATCGGTGCCGGGTGCCTCACCTCGGCGCTGGGGATCTCCTTCGCGGCGTGCGTGCACGACGCCCGTTGGGAGATGTACGTCGCGGGTGGGATCACCGGTCTCGGCTCCGGGCTGGTCTTCGCGTGCCTGCCCAACGCCGTGGTGGCCGCCGTCGCGCCACACGAGACAGGGGTCGCGACAGGAGTGAACTCCAACATCCGCACGCTGGGGGGCGCGCTCGGGAGTGCCCTGATGACCTCACTGCTCACCAGCCACCTGCAGCCCTCGGGCTACTCCGCCGAGCTGGGCTACGAGCTCGGGTTCCTGCTGCTGGCCTGCTGCGCGGGACTCGCGGTGCTCGCCACCCTCCTGGTCCCGAGAGCGGCCCAGGCCCGACAACAGGCGTGGCGCGCAGTTGAGGACGCGCCGCTGGTGCGCTAGGAATGCCCTAGGAGAAGGCTCGGACTGTCGGCCACCACCGCGAAGGCGTCGGCCATCGCGGCCAGGCTCCGCGCGTGCGCCTGTGGCGGCGCACTGGTGCAGTCGGCGGCGACCGTCACGTCCAGGTCCCGCTGGACGGCGGAGCGCACCGTCGTCTCGACACACAGGTTCGTCACCACGCCGGCCACGACGAGCCGCCGTACGCCCAGCTCGCGCAGCCGCGCGGCCAGGTCGGTCCCGAAGAAGCCGTCGTGCCGGTTCTTCTCGACCACGGCCTCCTCCTCGCTCGGCGCGAGCTCCGCGACGATCTCTGCGGTGGGGCGCCCCCGCTCGAGCGCGCGGGCGCGTAGGGCGTCCCGCGCGGCGAGCGGTGCGTCGACCAGGCCGGGCCGGAACACGTGTCGGGTGTAGAGCACCGGCACACCCCGGTCCCGGGCCCGCTCGCGCAGCCTCACGGTCCGCTCGAGGACGGCATGGATCCCGGGCAGCTCCCCGGCCGCCTCGACCACCGCCGGCGGCGGTCGCACGAAGATCTCCTGCAGGTCGATGAGCAGCAGGGCCAGGTGTCGACGGGTCATGGAGCGATCCTAGGTTGAGACCGGCCAGCCGGTCGATGCGAGCCCTCGGCCGCGCCACCCCGGCCGTTGACAGGTGATGGCGCTCACAAGTAACGTCCCTGATCGTCCGGCTGGCCGGTCGGTCAAGGCTCTTGAAAGTGTGGCCTATGGAGCTCTGCGAAGGCAAGGTCGCCGTTGTCACCGGTGCGGCGAGCGGACTCGGTCTGGCCCTTTCGGAGGCGCTGCTCGCGCGCGGCATGACGGTCGCGCTCGCGGACCTGGACGCCGAGCGACTACGGGCCGAGGCCGGACGCCTCGGCCGGCTCTTCGATCCGGCTCGTCTCCTTGCTCTGCAGGCCGACGTGGGTGAGGCGGACTCTGTCGAGAGGCTGGCTCGCGACGTGCGCGCCAGCCTGGGGTCGGTTCACCTGCTGTGCAACAACGCCGGCGTGCTGGACTCCGCACGCACCTGGGAGCGACCGGTGGAGGCGTGGCACCGGGTACTGCGCACCAATGTCGAGGGCGTCGTCCACGGCCTCACCGCGTTCGTCCCGGCCATGATCGAGGCAGGAGTGCCGGCGTACGTCGTCAACATCTCCTCGACCACCGCCTTCGAGCCGCGCCCGGGCATGGCGCCGTACAGCGCCAGCAAGGCGGCGGTGCTCTCGATCTCGGAGACCCTCGCGATGGAGCTCGACGCCCTGGGTGCGCCCATCGGTGTCGGTGTGGTCCTGCCGGGGGGTGTGGCCACCCGGCTCGCTCGCGACCTCGACCGCTCCGGGGAGGGGTCCGACGGTCCTCGGCGCGCGGACGCCGGGCTCCGTCGGCCGGACGACGTCGCTGCCCAGGTGGTGCGTGCGGTCGAGCAGGACCGCTTCTACATCTTCACCCACCCCGAGCGCTTCCCAGGTCTACGGGCGCGGGTGGAGCAGACGCTGCTCGCCCTCGGCAGCGCCGACGAGCATTCCGGGCTGCGACCCACGCCCCCCGCTGCTTGACCTCCGGCGGGGCACTCGCCCCGCCGTACCGACGACTGGACGGACCCATGACTCCTCTGACACTGATCTCCTCCGACGGACACGCCACCGCCCTGATGCGTGACTACCGGCCCTACCTCGAGGCGGAGTTCCGCGAGGACTTCGACGCCTTCCTCGACGAGTGGGAGGACCGCGGCTCGCGCAGCTTCGACCTCCGGGCGCTGCGGCACCGGCTCGATCCTGAGTTGGTGGACCAGTGGGAGGAGGTGATGGTCGCCACCGGCCGGCTCGAGGGCAACTGGAATCCGACGGCCCGGCTGGAGGAGATGGA
This sequence comes from Nocardioides humi, assembly GCF_006494775.1. Classification (NCBI taxonomy): domain Bacteria; kingdom Bacillati; phylum Actinomycetota; class Actinomycetes; order Propionibacteriales; family Nocardioidaceae; genus Nocardioides; species Nocardioides humi. The sequence continues at coordinate 3,554,143 of NZ_CP041146.1, forward strand.
GCGGGAGGGCGTGTGTGCTGAGGTGGTCTTCCCCGATTTCGGGCTGCCGTTCGAGCTGTACTCGCCGCTCATGTCGACCGTGCTCAAGCATCCGCCCGCTCCGACCCCACAGATGGAGGCGGGCTTCCGTGCCTACAACAGCTGGTTGGCCGACTTCTGCAGCGAGACTCCCGAGCGGTTCGCTGGGATGGGGCTGGCCAGCTGGCGTGAGCCCGATGAGGCAGTCGCCGAGATCAGGCGGTGTAAGAAGCTCGGGCTGACCGGCGTGGTGCTGCCGAAGTTCTCCCGCGAGGCGCCGCTCTACGACAGCCGGTTCGATGTCGTCTGGCAGACGCTGGTCGACCTCGACATGGTCGTGAATCTGCACATCGCGATCTCCTCGACCGCCGACATGCCGATGTTCGTCGGTGATCCTCCCCACCCTGGCTGCGTGTCCCGAGTGATGGCTCCCGAGCTGTTCTTCTATGCCCAGAACATTCTGACCCACCTGATCTGGGGCGGGGTGCTCGAGAAGTTCCCGCGGCTCAAGATCGTCGTCACCGAACTGGGCTCCGGCTGGATCGCCGGTGCCCTGCAGGACATGGACTACACCTACCAGGGGAGCTACGCGCGCTCCGACATCCGCTCGTTCCTCAAGCTCCGGCCGAGCGAGTACTTCGCCCGCCAGTGCTACATCGGCGCGTCGACGTTCTCGAAGGCGGAGATCGACATGCGTGAGCTCCTCGGCGTGGACAAGATCATGTTCGGTATGGACTATCCGCACCATGAGGGCACCATGATCGAAGGGACCAGGAACTACCTCCGGGCAACGTACGGCGCGGTGGGTGTGCCGGAGAGCGAGGCGCGGGCGATGCTGGGGCTCACGGCCGCCGAGGTCTTCGGCTTCGACCTGGCCAAGCTGGCGCCGGTGGTGGAGCGGATCGACCTGCGGGTCGCCGAGGTGCTGACGCCGCCCGAGACCGATCTCTACCCCCGCGGTGACGTGCACAAGCCGGCGCCGGTCTTCATCCGACCCGGCGGCGACAACCCGGGCCGTGCGCTCAGCGTCCGGTAGCGGCTCTTGTCGGGCCGTTGACCCGGGGGTAGCCTCGATCCGAATAACCAACCGGCTGGCCGGCCTATTAAGGAGTCGACAGTGAGCTCTGCCCAGTTCGAGCGTGAGCTGACCGCCCTGCCCTCGCTGCTGCGGCGCAACGCCAGTCTCGCCCCGGACCGCGTATCGGTCATCTATGAGGATGGGACGACCTGGACCGCGAAGGAGTCACTGGAGTGGGCGCACGGCGCCGCAGCGAGCCTCCGGCAGCTCGGAGTGCGCCACGGGGACCGGGTGGCACTGGCCCTGCCGAGCGGCCCGTCCTTCCTGCGAGCGTGGTGGGGGCCGCCCTGCTCGGGGCGGTCGTGGTCCCGGTGAACCTGACCTACCGAGGTGAGCTGCTCTGGCAACTGCTTGAGCCTGCCGCTCCCAAGGTCCTGGTGACCGACGCGAGTTTCGTCGACCGTCTGCTGGATCGGCCACCCGCATTGGCGGATCTACGGGTGGTCTTCGATGACGAGCTGGGCGGGCCGATCTCCGAGGACCCGGCCGCCGAGGTGGAGGTGCACCCGTGGCACTCGGCCGTCTACATGCTGACCTCGGGTACGACAGGGCCGTCCAAGCTCGTGGACACCAGCCAGTTCGGCTGCTTCCTGGGCGGAGACGTCTTCTTCTCTCCCGTGGGGTCTCGGCCCCGACGACCGCTTCCTGGTCGACCTGCCGCTCTTCCACGCGGCGGCGTTCCGGTTCGTGCACGCGAGCCTGGGCGTCGGGACCTCGATCGTGGTGCGTGGCCGACCGAGTCTCGACCGCTACTGGGAGGTTGCCCGCGACGCCGGGGTGACCGCGACCCTGCTGGTCAGCTCGATGTTCTCGCGGCTGACCGCGATGCCGGTCCGCGCCGCCGAGCGTGAGCACCGGATCCGCCTCGTCGGCGGGGTCCCGCTGCCGATGGACTCCGAGGGCTTCCGGTCGCGCTTCGGCATCGCTGAGCTGCATACCGCGTGGGGCATGACCGAGGTGCCAGCGGCCATCCACGTCCACCCCGGGATCCCCTTCCGGGCCGGCTCGATCGGGGTCGTGCGCGAGGGATTCGAGGTCCGGCTGGTCGACGAGCACGATCGTGAGGTGCCGCGCGGCACCCCGGGGCAGGCAGTGGTCCGCGCCGACGCGCCGTGGACCATCGCCACGGAGTACGTCGGCCAGCCCGTGGCCACCGCACAGGCCTGGCGCAACGGCTGGTTCCACACCGGCGACCTCCTGCGACAGGATGAGGACGGCTACTACTTCTTCGTCGACCGCGACAAGGACGTGGTGCGGCGCCGCGGCGAGAACATCTCCAGCTTCGAGGTCGAAGCGGTTCTCCTGGGCCACCCGCAGATCGCCCAGGTCGCCTGTGTGCCGGTGCGTCGGCCGGACGTCGAGGACGAGGTCAAGGTCTGGGTGGTGCCGAGGGCCGGGGAGCGGGTCGCGTTCCCCGAGCTGCTCGAGTTCTGTGTCGACCGGCTGCCCCATTTCATGGTGCCGCGCTTCTTCGAGCTCGCCGAGGAGTTGCCGCTCACCCCGACCGGAAAGGTCGAGAAGGGCACGCTGCGCGCCACCGGCAACGGGGTCCGAACGTGGGACCGCGCCGCTCATGGATATGCCGTCACCCGACGCGGTCTGGCGCGTGACGCGGGCGCTCCGGAGGCTCCCTCCGCGGCGGTGACCTAAAACAAACCGGCCAGACGGTTGACAAAAGCAAAGTGGCCTAGCATTGTGCTGTCTGACAATGAACAGTCAGAAGGATGGCCCGATGCTCACCGCCGACCCGCTCCTCACCACGGAGCAGCGCGACATCGCCGCTGCGTTGGACGAGCTGTGCGACCGGATGCTGACGGCGGACTACCTCACCCGTGCCGACCGCGAGGCTCGCTATCCGAGCGAGGTGATGGCCGCCTTGGCCGAGGCCGGCTGGGCCGGCGCCTGCGTCCCGGTCGACTGCGGCGGCTCAGGAGCCTCCCCCGCCGAGCTGGTGGTGGTGCTGGAGACCCTCGCCCGTCGCAGTCTCACAGTCGGACAGGCCTTCTTCTCGATGTGGCTCCTCGGCAGCGAGGCGATCGACCGGCTCGGTACGGCCGAGCAGCGCGCCGACTGGCTGCCGCGGATCGCGCGGAGCGGGGCGAACGTCGCCTTCGCCCTCACCGAGCCGGGCTCGGGTTCGGACGCGGCCGCTCTGATCACGCGGGCCACCCGCGACCGGGACGACTTCGTGCTCGAGGGCCAGAAGGTGTTCATCACGGGTGCGGCGATCGCCGACACGATCATCACGGCGGTGCGCACCTCGTCCGGTGAGGGCGGCAAGCAGTCCGGCATCACCACGGTCATGGTCGACCCGACCGCACCGGGCGTCGAGATCCGCAAGCTCGACAAGATGGGGATCCGCGGGCTCGACCTTTGTGAGGTCTTCCTGCAGGGAGCTCGGGTGCCCGCGAGCGCCGTACTCGGTGAGGCTGACCGTGGCTGGCAGGGGCTGACCCCCGGCCTCGCGCTCGAGCGCATGTACCTCGCCGCGTTGTGCGTTGGTGCGCTCCGGGGCCTGGTCGAGGAGTGCAGCGCGCATGCGCTGACCCGCACCTCCTTCGGTCGCCCCCTGGCGAGCCACCAGTTGGTGGCGGACAAGCTGGTCGAGATGCGTGTGGCGCTCGACACCGCGCGTGCGACCGTGAAGCAGGTCGTCGCCCTGGTCGAGGCGGACCACCCGACCGCTGTCGCGGCCGCGTCGGTCGCCAAGTTGCACGCCTCACGGGCCTACGTCTCGGCCTGCCGTGAGGCGGTACAGGTCTTCGGGGGCTACGGGTTCACCGACGAGTACCCCGTCTCTCGCCACTACCGGGACTGCAAGTACCTCGAGATCGGTGGCGGCTCTTCGGAGATCCAGAAGATCGTGATCGGCCGCTCGATGGGATTCCGGTTGTGATCGCCGCCGACCCGTGGCGGCTGGACGGCCGGGTGGCGCTCGTCACCGGCGGGGGCACAGGACTGGGCGCCGCTGCCGCAACCGCTCTGGCGGGAGCCGGCGCCCACGTGGTGGTGGTGGGTCGCCGCCCGGAGCCGCTCGAGACCGAGGTGGCGGCGATCGTCGCATCCGGTGGCTCGGCGGAGTGGCGTCAGCTCGACGTGGCCGACACGGCCGCGGTCGAGCAGGTCTTCGCCGAGGTCACCGACCTTCGGGGTCGGCTGGACGTCCTGGTCAACAACGCGGCGTTCGCGCTCGACCACGCCGTCGTCGATGTGACCGAGCACGAGTGGGACTCGGTCCTCGACGCCAACGCCCGGGGTTCGTTCATGTGCGTGCGCGAGTTCCTCAAGGCGCCGGCGCGACCGGGACGCAGCATCGTCAACCTCGCCTCCCTCGTCTCGGTGGCCGGCGTCCGGAGCCAGGCGGCGTACGTCGCGAGCAAGGGTGCGGTCGCGAGCCTGACCCGCGCGCTCGCGGTCGAGTTGGCCCGCGACGACATCCGCGTCAACGCGATCGCGCCGGGCTACTTCGGCACCGACATGCCGGCCAGTGTGCTCGCTGACGAGCGGTCCACCACCGCGCTGCTGCGGCGCATCCCGATGCGCCGGGTCGGGGCGCCGGACGAGATCGGCGGGGCGGTGCTGTTCCTGGCCTCGCCTGCGTCGAGCTACGTGACCGGCGCCATCATCCACGTCGACGGAGGGTATACAGCGCAATGAGTCGCTTCGCAGGTCGCACCGTGCTGGTCACGGGTGCTGCCGGAGACATCGGTCAGGAGCTCGCGGTGATGGTCGCGCGCGAGGGAGCCGAGGTGGCCGTCTTCGACCGGCTGCCCGAGCTCCTCGATGAGACGGTCGCCCGGTGCCGTGAGGTCAACGGCGGCCGCGGCGTGCTCGCGCTCGGCGTCGACCAGACCCGGCGTGAGGCGGTCGACGAGGGGGTCTCCGCGGTGGCCGAGCGGTTCGGCCGCATCGACGGGCTCTTCGCCAACGCGGGCTACGGGAAGTTCGCGCCGTTCCTCGAGCAACCTCAACGGGAGTGGGAGCGCCACGTCGCGGTCAACCTCACCGGCACCTTCAACATCTGCCAGGCGGTGGCCCAGAGCATGGTCGCGGCGCGCGCCGGAGGCGCGATCGTCGTCAACACCTCGTCGGGCGCGCGCCAGCACACTGACCTGCTCTCGGCCTACTGCACGACCAAGGCGGGCCTGCGGATGCTCGCGACCGGTATGGCGTCGGAGCTGGGGAGCCATCGGATCCGGGTCAACTGCGTGATGCCGGGGGTGATCGAGACGGGTATGACGGCGCCGATGCTGCAGGGCCCCGACGGCGCCGCTCATCGTGGGTTCTTGCTTTCCGACACACCGGTCGGCCGCCTGGGGGAGGCCGGCGACGTGGCCGCCCTGGTCGCATTCCTGCTCAGTGGCGACGCGGCGTTCATCACCGGCGCCAGCGTCCCCGTCGACGGCGGCCAGACGATCCTCGGCCACCCGCGCTGGTTCCGCACCGACCACCGGGACGCCCACGGCTCCGAGTGGCTCGCTGGGGCTGGCGGTGACGGCGCCGGTCCGCCGGTCGCGGGTGACCGACGCGGCCTCGGTCTCCGCCGCCGTCGCGGACGGCATGACCGTGGGCATCGGCGGTTTCATCAACTCAGGCCATCCGATGACACTGGTTCGCCAGCTGATCACCGACGGCAAGCGCGACCTGGTGGTCGTCGGTGCCGCGTCGTCCGGCCTCGAGGTGGATCTACTGATCGCCGCCGGCTGTGTGGCGAAGGTGGTCTCGCCGTACGTCGGCGCCGAGGGGTTCGCGGGGATCGGCCCGGCCTTCCGCAAGGCCGCCCAGGACGGCTCCATCGAGACCTTCGAGCTCGATGAGGCTCACTTCTACGCCGGACTCCGGGCCTCGGCGCAGCGGTTGCCGTTCAACCCGTGGCGTGCGGGGGTCGGGACCTCGATCCCGGTGGTGAACCCGGCCATCAAGGAGTTCCGCGACCCGATCAACGACGAGCTGCTGCTCGCGGTGCCTGCCATCGACATCGACGTCTGCCTGCTCCACGCGGCGACCAGCGACGAGTTCGGCAACGTGCAGCACAACGGCACGCGGTACGGCGACACGGCGATGTCGGCGGCCTCGGACAAGACGTTCGTCTCGGTGGAGCGGATCTGCTCGACCGAGCAGGTCCGCGCCAACCCGCTGGCCACCTCGATCGCCGGCGCCGACGGCGTCGTCCGCGCGCCGTTCGGTGCGCACCCCTTCTCGGCGGACGGCTTCTACGTCCCCGACGCCGACCACATCAAGACCTATCTGGTCGCTGCCGACACGTGGCTGCGCACCGACGACCGAGAGCCGCTCGAGGAGTACCTCGACCGCTACGTGCGGGGCGTCGTGCACGCGGACTACCTCGACCGGATCGGCCACCCGGCGCTGCTCGGCCTGAATGAGTTCTGAGGAGGATCCATGAACACCACGGCACTGGACGCTCCGGCCTCGCGGCTGGAGGTCATGGCCACCGTGATCGCCCACGACCTCGAGGACGGCGAGTGGGTCGAGGTCGGCGCCAACCTCCCGGTGCCGCGGGCCGGCGCGCTGCTCGCCCACCTCACGCGGGGTCCCAACATGACCGTGATGCTGGCCATGACCAAGGCCTACCTGGTCGACGAGCCGGTGATCGAGGACTTCGCCTTCATCACCGACGTCGGGGCGATGAGGTGGGCCGAGGCCTACTATCAGCACGACCAGCTGCTCAATCAACAGCGCCACCGCGCGCACGGCGTCTTCTACTGCGGTGGGATCCAGATCGACGCCTACGGCAACTCGAACCTGATCGGCATCGGTGACGACTACCGTCGGCTGAGGTTCCGCGGGCCGGGGCCGATCGGCACCTGCAACGCGACAGTCCAGAGTGGTCGGTGGCACCTGGTCACGACCTCGCACACCCCACGGGTGCTCGTCGAGCAGGTCGACTTCATCTCCGCCGTCGGCTACGGCCGGGGCGAGCCCGACCTGCGCGCGTCCCTCGGCCTGCAGAACCCGGGGCCGTCGTCGATCATCACGCCGTTGTGCGTCTTCGACTTCGGCCCGGAGGACCGGCGGGCGCGGCTCAAGTCGCTCCACCCGGGTGTCTCACTGCAGGAGGTCGTCGACAGCACGGGCTTCGCGTTCGAGCACGACGAGGCGGTAGCGACGACCCCGGCACCCAGCGCCGAGGAACTGCACACCCTGCGGACGCGGATCGACGCACACGGCGACCTGCGATGACCACGCTCGCCCCGGTCGAGGAGCGCTCGCTGCCGGCACTGCTCGACCGGCGGGCGGCGGGTGTCTCGGGGGACCGGCCGTTCTTGCGCGACCGGTCCGGCACGCTCACCTTCGCCGAGACCCGACGGACCGTGCGCGCGGTCGCCGGCGGGTTGCGTCAGGTCGGGGTGAGGCCGGGGGAGCGGGTCGCCGTACTCCTCGAGCGCCCACGCGAAGCGGTGTTGGCCTGGTTGGCGACCGGCGTGGTCGGCGCCGTCGAGGTGCCGGTCAACCCCGAGCTGTTCGGGGACCGGCTGCGCTACGTGCTGGCCCACTCCGGCTCCGTCGTGGCGGTGGTCGAAGAGCACCTCCTATCTCGGCTCGACGAGCTGGCGGAGGGGTTGAGCGAGCTGCGGGCAGTCGTGGTGGTGGGGGAGGGCGCCTCGCGTCACCTGCCCACGACGTCGTTCGACGACCTGCTGCTGGCCGAGCCGTGGGAGGGTGAGGATCCCGTCGACCCGGGCCGGCTCGCGGCGCTCCTCTACACCTCCGGGTCGACCGGCCCGCCCAAGGCTGCGATGGTCCCGCACGGCCAGCACTACATGAACGCCTTCCAGGCGGCGCGGGCCGCCGGGATCAGCTCGGCCGACACGGTGTTCCTCTGCCTGCCACTCCATCACAACATGGCCCAGGGGTACGGCGTCGCACCGGCTCTGCTCGCCGGGGCGCAGGTCCACCTGGCCGGCAGGTTCGACCGGCGGGCCTTCTGGCGCGAGATCGCCGAATCCGGCGCCACGACCTTCCCGTTCGTGGGCGCGATGCTCGCGCTGCTGGCCGGCCAGGATCTCGCGCCGCCGCCGCACCGGCTCCGCGTCGGCTACGGCATCCCCGTCTCGAAGGCGATGCACGATCAGTTCGCCGACCGGTTCGGCGTGCGCCTGGTGCACTGCTACGGATCGACCGAGGCGACCATCGTGACCTGGTCCGACGACGGCACCGACCGCGTCGCGACCCCGGGCTCGTGCGGGTGGACGGTGCCGGAGTTCGAGGTCGAGCTGCAAGACGAGTGCGGCCGTGCGGTGCCGACCGGCGCCACCGGCGAGATCTGCGTTCGTCCGCGCGAGCCCGCGAGCATGTTCCTGGGCTACCACGACGACCCGGCGCGGACTGTCGAGGTCCTCCGGGGGCTGTGGTTCCACACCGGGGACCGTGGTCGGTTCGACGACGACGGCGAGCTCTGGTTCGAGGGCCGCACGGAGGACGTGATCCGCCGGTTCGGTGAGTTCATCGCGGCCTCCGAGGTCGAGGACGTCTTCGAGGCCCACGAGGCGGTCCAGCAGGCCGTCGCGGTGGGGGTGCCGTCGGAGGTGGTCGGCGAGGAGGTGCTGGTGGCGGTGACGCTGCGGGAGCCGAGCTCGGTCTCGGCCGCAGAGCTGTGGGCCTGGGCGCGCGAGCGGATGCCGCGCTACGCCGTCCCGCGCTACGTCGACATCGTCGCCGACCTGCCGATGACGACCACCGGCAAGGTCCAGAAGCACGTCCTCCGGTCGGCCGGGCCGTCCGGCTCGACGTACGACGCACGTCAGACAGAAGGGAAGTAGTGTGCCGACGTTCCACACGCGGGTCAGTGAGGTCGGGCCGGGCTCGGTCAACCTCCGGGGCTATCCGCTTGCCGAGGTCATGCGCGAGCTGACCTACGCCGAAGGCGCGTTCCTCAGCATCATCGGTCGGCTGCCGACCGACGCGGAGCGACGCCTGGTCGACGTGACCCTCAACAGCCTGCTCGACCACGGCTACGTCGCCTCGACGATCACCGCGTCGCGGTACATCGCGTCGGGCAACCCGCAGTTCGTGCCGGCGGTCGCCGGCGGCTTGCTCGCCGCCGGCAGCAACACGCTCTCGCCGGAGCACTCCTACGGACTCCTGCGGGCCGCGGCGGACCTGCGCGCCGCGGAGGGACTCGACTTCATCGGTGCCGCGCACCGCGTGGTCGAGGGCTACGTCCAGGAGAGGCGCCGGCTCCCTGGCTTCGGGCACCCGGTGCACAAGTCCAGCGACTTCCGAGCCGACATCGTCTTCGAGGTGGCGCACGAGCTCGGCCTGGCTGGCGACGGGGTCCGCCAGTTCGAGGCGCTGCACCAGGCGTTCGTCGCGCTGACCGGCAAGCAGAACATCCCCATCAACATCGACGGAGCGCTCGCCGCTGTCGGCTCCGACCTGGGGTGGAGCTCCGACCAGACGGTGGCCTTCGCGCTGCTGTCGGTGCTCCCCGGCCTGATGGCCCACGTGATCGAGGAGATCAACGAGGGAGTCCCGCTCCGCTACATCGAGGACGGCGACTACGCCGGCCCTCCCGAATCCCCCCTTCCCGCCCGCGACACCACGAACAGAGGAGCACAGTGATGGGTCAGGACCGCGTCTACTGGGACCGCGTCAGCGAGGGCGTCGCGCGCGCCGAGGGTCGGATGATCTGGAAGCCATACGGCCTTCCCGAGATCATCGACCCGGAACGCTCGGCCTTCTTCGAGGGCGACGTGCAGCCGCCGTGGGACGTGCCGGACAAGATCGTGATCCAGCCCGCGATCACCGGTGCCTTCTTCACGCGTACGGCGAACCCGAACCAGCCGATCACGCCCGAGGAGATCTTCGCCGAGGCCAAGGCCTGCGCGGATGAGGGCGCGAGCGCGGTCCACCTTCACGTGCGCGGTGACAACGGATACAACGTGCTCGACCAGAGCCGGTTCGAGCAGGTCGTTCACCCGCTCCGTGAGGCGCACCCCGACCTGTCCGTCGACGGGTGCCTGGTCACCGCGCTGCCCGGGGAGTGGGACGAGATGAAGCGGTGCCTCGACGCCGGTGTGCTGGACGCGGTGCCGGTCAACACGACGGCGGTCTACAACGGTGACTCGTTGTTCGCGAAGCCGGTGCCTCTTCTGCTCGAGAAGACCCGGCTGATCCTCGAGGCGGGCTCCAAGCCGATCATCGCTACCTACACCGATGCCGACGTCAACAACGCCGAGCGGTACCTGTTCCGCAGCGGACTGCTCGGCAGCGGCCAACTGTGGTGCGTGCTGCCGGGCCTGCCGGGCTGCAGCCCGATGGAGAACCCGCGGCAGATGGTCGACGGGCTGACCCGCTTCGCCTCCCTCATCTACGACGTCGATCCCGAGGCGACGATCCTGGTGTGCGCCGCCGGCCGCGCCTCGATCTATCTGGTGACGGTCGCTGCCGCGCTGGGCCTGCACATCCGGGTCGGCATGGAGGACACCGTGTGGCGCTATCCGCACCGGCAGGAGAAGCTGGCGAGCAATCTGCAGGCGTTCCGGGTCGCCAAGCAGCTCGCCGAGGTGCTGGGGCGCGACGTGGCGACGCCGCGGGAGTACCGCGACCTGGTGGGGCTGCCGCAGCGATCTGCGGCACCGTCGGCATGAAGGTCGGTGTTCACGTCCCGCAGTGGGGCAGCGAGGCCTCCCGGGACGGGGTGCTCGAGATCGCGCGTCGGGTCGAGTCCGTCGGGTTGGACTCGGTGTGGGTGGCCGACCACGTCGTCTTCCCCACCGAGACCTCGAGCCGTTACCCCTATCGGGCCGACGGGGTGCCGTTCACCGCCGAGGACGGCTTCCTCGAGGCGTTCACGACGCTCGCGTGCCTCGCCGGGGCGACGGAGCGGGTGCTGCTCGGCACCAGCGTGCTGGTGCTGCCGATGCGCGAGCCGTTGCTGACCGCGAAGGTGATCGCGACTCTCGACGTCCTCTCGGCGGGGCGTGTCGTCCTGGCTGTCGGCGCCGGATGGTGGCGCGAGGAGTTCGAGGCCCTCGGGCAGCGGTTCGAGGGACGTGGTCGCCGGATGGACGAGCAGCTCGAGGTGATGCGTGGCTGCTGGACCTCGCCGGTCCTGGCCCACGACGGCCCGGACTACCGGTTCGCCGAGCTCGCGTGCACCCCCTTGCCGGTGCAGTCGGGTGGCCCGCCGGTTCTGGTGGGCGGAATGAGCGAAGCCGCCCTGAGGCGGGCGGCCCGCTCGGGCGACGGGTGGCACGCGGTGGGTGGTGACGTGGAGGCGCTGGCCGCCGGTCGTGCCCGCCTCGACGAGTTGGCCGCCGAGTACGGGAAGGCCCCAGGGGCCGTACAACTCAGCTCGTCGGTCGGCCTCTCGCCCGACCCGGAGCGTGCGGTCGCGAAGCTCGTCGCGCTCCGAGACGCCGGCGTCGACCACGCGATCGTCAATCTACCCGGCTCGGTCGAGGAGCAGCTGGCTCGCATCGAGCAGCTCGGCGGCGAGGTCGTGCCGGCGGCCGTCGCGCCCTAGTCGAAGAGTCCGTCCAGCATCACGTCCGCGACGGTGGAGGCGATCTCCTCCGAGGACAGGTCAGCGTCGCGGCGCGAGGCGCCGGGCTCGACCCACCGGTAGGTCCAGCTGCCGGCGCCCAAGCAGATCTGGACAGCCAGGCGCGGATGCACCGACCGCTTGATCTTGCCGGAGTCGATGAGTTGAGAGACCCGCGCGGCGATGATGTTGATGTAGTCGGCCTGCTGGGTGCGGACCGCCGCCGCGTGTGGCTCGGTCAGCTCGCTCTCCTCGCTGAAGAAGATGGTGAACAGCGTGCGGTTGTCCAAGATGAGCAGGGTGTGCTCCCGGAACATCCCTCGCAGCACCACGCTCGGCTCGTCGTCGCTCTGGTCCACGGCTCGGATCCGGGCCGTGGCGAGCTCCATCGCCTGGGTGTAGAGCTCGAAGAGGATCTCCTCCTTGGTGCGGAAGTGGTGGAAGAGCGTGGCCTTGGCGATACCGATCCGGTCGGCGAGGTCGCTCAGGCTCGTGACGCGGTAGCCGCGCTCAGCGAAGAGCTCCGCGGCCTGGGTCAGCATCTCTTCGCGGGTGTGCCGGCTCTTGCGGCGGCGCGGCGCCGGCCGCTTCGGGTCGGAGGATGCCTGGGTCTCAGTCGTCACGGATGTGAGCATAGATGACCGACCGGCTCACCGGGCGGTTAGGCCGTGTCGCGAAACCTCTCGGCGGATGCCAGCGTCGTCCAGCGCGTGCGATGGCCAGGCGCCGTCACGACGACGGACCGGACGTCTTTCGAGCGTCGGCGCAACGCCGCCAGCGTGCGTGACGGGGTGTCGCTGGCGCCTCCATGGAGTTTCGCAACACACGGCCCAGGTGGCGGGCGGGTGCCCTTGTCGCCTGCGCGGGCCACTGGCGGGGAGCGGAGCACGAAGAGTGTGAGCCCCTGGCCGGAGCCTCTTGCTAGTCAGCAAGCAAGCGAGTACTTTCGTGAGTCTGTCACGGCGGGCGATGGCCCGAGGGACCATGAGAGAGATGGAGGTGGCTCATGCCGCGAGTCGATATCCCAGCCTCGGCGTCCGAGGCGCATATCACCGCCCGGGTCTACGCCCTGCAGCCGGCCTATGCCGAGCCGGCGGCCCAACTGGCCCGCGCCGTCCGCGAGGACAGCATCCTTCCGGCGCGCACCAAGGAGGCGGTGCGCTACCGGATCGCCCAGATCAACGGCTGCCTGCTCTGCCAGGCCTACCGGGCCAGCGACGCCCGGGAGGACGGCTTCACCGAGGAGGACTACGCCAGTATCGGCACGCCAGCGTTCGCGGGTCGGTTCGGCGAGCGGGAGCGGCTGGCGGTGGAGTACGCCGAGCTGTTCACCTGCGACCACCACCGTCTCGACGACGCGTTCTTCGAACGGCTCAAGGAGCAGTTCTCCGACTCCGAGATCGTGGACCTGACCGTGTTCACCGGGCGCTACCTCGCCTTCGGCCGGCTCACCCACGTGCTGGGTCTCGATGACTCGTGTGAGCTGTGAGATGGAAGGGGGGACGACCGACGAGCCGGCCGCGCTGGTGCGCTCGGTCCTCGAGCGCTACCTGTACTGCCTCGACGCCGGCGACTACGCGGGGCTGGCGGCGTGTTTCACCGACGACGCCGAGCTCGCCTACGACGTGCTCCCGCACCGGTTCGTGGGCGGCCGCGCGCTGGCGGACTGGATCGCCGAGGTCCACGACCGCACCGGGAGCCGTTCCACCCACGTGCTGGCCAATGCGCGCGTCGACAGCACGGGCCCGGGTGTGGCCGCCGCGAGCTCCCACGTGGTCGCCACGCTCGCCCGCCCGGTCAACACCGGATACGCCGTGCGGGTGCGCGGCATCCGCTATGAGGACGAGCTGGTCGAGACGGCCGAGGGGTGGCGGATCGGCAAGCGCACCCATCTGCCCCAGTGGACCTATGACGCCGAGGGCGGGGGCTTGCCGATGTTGCCGCCGCGGAACGTTGACGGTCGTTCCCGTGTGACGTACCTTACCAACATGACCGGTCGGCTGGTTGGGTAAGGAGGGGGCGGCAGGTCAAACGCTCGTCGTACGAGCTGTTCTCGGGCCTTCCGGCACTGACTCGGATCCGCAGCCCGGCCCCGGCCGGTTCCCGGTCCCCGACATGAGATGAAGACGAGAGGTATCGTGCGCTTCTTCGCCCTGCCGTTCCTCGGACGGCTGCTTCACACGCTGGCGGTGCTGTTCCTGGTCAGCGTCGGCACCGTGCTGCTGCTCGATCTGATGCCTGGCGACCCGGCTGCGGTCATGCTCGGCGAGTCCGCGACCCCGGATCGGGTGGCCGCACTGCGCGAGCAGCTCGGCTTGGAGGACTCGTTCTTCGAGCGCTACACGCACTGGGTGAACGGCCTTCTCCACGGTGACATGGGCAGCTCGATCGTTACCGGGAGGCCGGTCTTCGACGACATCATCGGCAGGCTCCAGGTCACCCTCGAACTCGCCGTCCTGGCCACCCTTCTGGCGATCGTGGTGAGCGTCCCGGCCGCCGTCTACTGCGCGTTCCGCACCGACCGCCTCTTCGACCGGGCCTGGACCACCGCGACCTCACTGTTCGTGTCGGTCCCCGGGTTCGTCGCCGGTGTCGTGCTCGCCTACGTCCTGGCCGTCCAGCTCCACGCGCTGCCGCTCCTGGGCTGGGTCCCACTCGGCGACAGCCTGAGCGGCAACCTGCGCACGGCGGCACTCCCGGTGCTGGCGCTCTCCCTGGCCGAGATCGCCGTCTTCTCACGGGTGCTCCGCGCCGACCTCATCAGCACCCTGCAGGAGGACTTCGTGGTGACCGCGAAGGCCAAGGGGCTGCACCCCGCCTACATCCTCTTCCGGCACGCGCTCCGGCCCTCGACTCTGCCGCTGATGACCCTGTCCGGTCTCAGCCTGGCCCGCATCATCGGCGGGACGGTGGTGATCGAGTCGATCTTCTCGCTGCCCGGCCTCGGCCAGCTCGTGATCACCTCGGTCACCACCAGCGACGTCCCGGTCGTCCAGGGGTCGTGATCACCGCCGCCGCCGCCTACGTCCTGGTGAACGCGCTGACGGACGCGGCGTACACCATCGTGGACCCGCGGACCCGGGTGCGTGTGTCGTGACCACGTCCAACGTGGGCGGCGGGACGCCCTCACCCCTGCTGTCGGTCTCCGTCGTGGACGACGCCTCCCCGACCGGACGGAGTCGTCGGGGAGGCCGGCGCCCGGTCATGGTCTGGCTCTCCCTGGGCTGGCTGGGGCTCGTGCTCTTCGCCGTGCTGTTCGCCTTCCTCCTCCCGCTCCACGGGGCGGGCGCAATCGTGGGGGACCCACGGATGGGGCCGTTCCAGGACTGGAGCGACCCGCTCGGTCGGGACTGGCTGGGACGCAGCCAGCTGTCCAGGCTCGTGAACGGCGCGCGGACCTCCATCACCGTCGCGGGCAGTGCTGCTGTCGTCGGCCTCGTCGTGGGCGGCGTCCTCGGCGCGCTCTCCGGCTACGTCCGCGGCAAGACCGAGGGTCTCCTCAACATCCTGGCCGACGCGCTCGTCTCGCTGCCGCCGCTGTTCGTCCTGTTGGCGATCACCGCGGTCCTCGAGCAGGATCAGAAGACCCTCGTTCTCGGGCTGGCGATCATCTCCGTCCCGGCCTTCTACCGCCTGTCCCGCGCCAGCACCATGTCGTTGGCCTCGCGTGACTTCGTCACTGCCGCTCAGGCGATGGGTGCCTCCCCCGCGCGCATCATGTTCAAGGAGCTGATCCCGAACGTGGTGATCCCCCTCCTGTCCTACTCGTTCCTGATCTTCGCGATCCTCGTGGTGGCGGAGGGCTCCCTCAGCTTTCTGGGGTTGGGCATCAAGCCGCCGGCGCCGAGTTGGGGAGGTCAGCTCGCGGGTGGTCGCCAGTTCCTCTCGACCGACCCGCACCTGGTCCTCGTGCCCGGAGCGCTGTTCGTGCTCACCGTCCTCTCGCTCAACATCGTCGGCGACGCAGTACGCCGGCGGTTCGACGTCAAGGAGTCGGCGCTTCGATGAACGACCGCAGCAACGACCTGGTCCTGCAGGGCGTGTCCCTGGAGGTCTCGCAGGCCGGTCGCACGACCCACATCCTCCGCGACGTGGACCTCGACATCCCGGCAGGCAGCACTCTCGGCGTCGTCGGCGAGTCGGGGTCCGGCAAGTCCATGCTCGCCAAGACGATCATGCAGCTTCTCCCGTCGTCGATGTCGGTCTCGGGATCGGTGTCGATGGGCGGCGAGGACGTGCTGGCCAAGTCGCCCAAGGAGCTCCGAGCGATGTGGGGGTCGAGTCTCGCGCTCGTGTCCCAGGACCCGATGCGCTCGCTCAACCCCGTCGTCCGCATCGGCCGGCAGGTCACCGAGGCGATGCGTCCGAAGATGGGACTGTCCAAGAAGGAGGCGTTCGAGCGCGGGGTCCAGCTGTTGCGCGAGGTCGGCATCCCGAGCCCGGAGCAGCGGATGCGGGCCTATCCGCACGAGCTGTCCGGTGGGATGCGGCAGCGGGTCTGCATCGCCATGGCGCTCGCGTGCGAGCCTGACATCCTCATCGCCGACGAGCCGACCACCGCGCTGGACGTCACCGTTCAGCGACAGATCCTCGACCTGCTCGAGACCCAGCAGCAGCTGCGAGGCATGTCATTGATCCTGATCAGCCACGACCTCGGTGTGGTCGCAGGGCGTACCTCGCAGCTCGCCGTGATGTACGCCGGCCGAGTGGTCGAGGCGGGCGCGACCAAGGACGTCTTCCGCGACATGCGGCACCGCTACACCGACGCCCTGCTGCGCGCCGTACCTCGCCTCGACGTGCCGAGCAATACCGAGCTGGCGAGCATCCCGGCCGCGCCGGCGAAGCTCCAGACCCGCACCGGCTGCAGCTTCGCTCCGCGCTGCGTGGCCGCGACGGACGCCTGCCGCGCCGAGGTGCCGCCATTCTCCGCGGGCGCCGGTACCGGACACCGCTACGCGTGCTTCCACCCGATGTCGGTACCGGCGCCGCCGCCTGAACCAGGGCCGGACGTGACCGAGTTCGAACCAGTGCGGGTGGGAGGCAACACCGATGGCCGGTAGCGGGTCCAGCCACCTCAGGGAGGCAGGCGCCGGGGTCGCGCAGATCGTGCTGCGCGTCTCCGACCTGGTCGTGGAGTACGGCCGCCGCCTCCAGCGAGTCCGGGCGGTCAGCGGGCTCAGCCTCGACATCGCCGAGGGCGAGACCCTCGGCCTGGTGGGCGAGTCCGGGTGCGGCAAGTCCACGACCGCGCGCGCGATCATGATGCTCACCCGACCCACGGCGGGTGCTATCGACTACCGGGGCCAGGACCTCGCGACGCTGAGCAAGCGCGAGGTGCGTCGCGCTCGGAAGGGGCTGCAGTTGATCCTGCAGGACCCGGTCTCCTCCCTGAACCCGCGCAGACGGGTGCATCGACTGGTCGCCGAGGCCGCGGTGATCCAGGGAGCCGGTCCCACCGACGAGGAGATCGCGGCCACCATTCGCGCGGTCGGTCTCGATCCCGACGTGGTCTGGGACCGCCGACCGCACGAGCTCTCCGGCGGACAGTGCCAGCGCGTCGCGATCGCGCGTGCCCTGATGGCCGAGCCGGATCTGCTCATCCTCGACGAGCCGGTCTCGGCGCTGGACGTGTCGGTCCAGGCCCAGATCCTCAACCTGCTGAGGGAGATCAAACGGCAGCGTTCCATCGCGCTGCTCTTCGTTGCACACGACCTTGCGGTCGTCAAGAACATCAGCGACCGGGTCGCGGTCATGTACCTCGGCAAGCTGTGTGAGATCGCGCCCGTAGAGCGCCTCTTCGCCGAGCCCCGGCACCCCTACACGACCGCGTTGCTCGAGGCGGTCCCGGTGCCGGACCCGACGGTGGAGCTCGCTCGGATGGAGCTCGCCGGTGACTTGCCGTCCCCCTGAACCCGCCCTCCGGCTGCCGGTTCCGCACCCGATGCCCGCGCGCCGAGGAGCGGTGCGCCGAGGAGGAGCCGGCGGTCCGTGAGGTGGGCGCGGGCCACTTCGTCGCCTGCCACTTCCCAGTCGGGCGGGTCGAGGTGACGGAGGAGGCTCGGACAGCTCCGGCCGGCGCCGGAGGTCGCGGCCGGTCGACTCCTTCGTGAGCTCGCGGGAGTCGGCGGGGAGCCTGGGCTACGCGCGCTCCGCCGGCGTCGCGGCCTCGGTGAGGTCGAGGAGTCGGTCGAGGTAGCGCCGTGCGTGCCGGGTGGGCAGGTCGGTAGGCAGGTTGTGGAGAGCCAGCATGAGGACCAGGCGTCCATCGGCGTCGAGGACCGGAGCGCAGAGGTTGCGCACCGAGCCCGTCGGGAGGTTGTCGAAGGCAGCGGGGTCGCCATGTCGACCGCGCGTGCTGATGAGGTCGACCAGATCCCGCTCTATTGCGGGCGTGTAGCCGTAGCGCACCAGGTCCTCGAGGGCGCGGTCATCGTCGGCTGCCGCGCTCCGCAGCGTGAAGGCCCATCCGTGCCTGCGGATCTCACTGACGTGCGCCGCGACGTCGTCGACGTCGTACCGTCCCTGCCGGTCGGCACGCAGACGGCCCAGCCAGTCCTCGAGCTCCTCCTGCGGCGCCCAGGTCATGAACGGCTCGCCCCACGGTGGGACCAAGGGCAGGTGGGAGCCGACACGGGTGAAGGTGCGGCTGCGCCGCGGGGCGTACGCCGCGGCCACGGCGACCGAGTTGCCGCCGTGCGCGGCGTGGGCCAGGCAGTCGACCTCGAGCTCGCTCGCGAGCGCCTCCATGCCGGCGCGTACCCGGTCCACGCACCGCAGCGTGCCGTACAGCTCACTGCGTGCCTCGACGGCGAGGGACATCGGCGCCCAGCCGCCGAAGCCGCCCTGGAAAAAGAGGAGGGGAATGGTGGGGGTGCTCACCCCGAGGTCGCGCACTCGGCCGATGACGATGAGGTGATCACCGGCCGACGTGATCGACTCGATGTCGCAGTCGACCCAAGCCACTGCCCCGTCCAGCATCGGTGCGCCCGAGTCGGCTGGTCGCCACTCCACACCGGCGAACTTGTCCCCGCCGCGCGCGGCCAGCGCGCGGCACAGCGGCTCCTGCCGAGCCGAGAGGACATTGGCGCAGAAGACCCCGGCCTCGCGGATGCGGGGAAAGGAGGTCGACCTCTGGTCGACGAAGAAGGCGACGAGTGCCGGCTCGAGGGAGACCGACGCGAAGGTGCCCACCACCATTCCGACGGGGTTGCCGTCGTCGGCGAGACCGGTGACGGCCACGACGCCGGACGGCAGATGACCGAGCACGTCGCGGAACTTGCGTTGGTCGAACTGCACCGCGTCGGTCCCGTCGACGGGTGTGCTCGCCTCGGTGATTCGGGGTTGGGGCGCGGACATGGAGGCTCCTTGCTGCGAAATGACCGATCGCGGCGCCCGGACCGGGATGAGGTCCGGGGCACCGCGATCAGCGCCCGTCATGGGATGGACTGGTGGGTGGCTACTACTTGAGATACGCGCCGGAGAAGTCGGGCGCGCCCTGACCGACGACTTTCAGCCCGCCGACCTTGGTGCTGTCGTAAACCGTGCTGTAGGCCTTGCGGCCGTAGAAATTGCCAAGGAAGGCGTCGGCGAGCGTCTGGGAGATGGTGTCGTACGCCGCCTTCCGCTCGTCGAGGTCTGCGGATGAGCGCGCGACGTCCAGGGCCTGCTGGAACGCAGGGTCGTCGTAGCGAGTCATGTTCCCGGCCTTGGTGCTGAAGGCCGTGTATGCATCGGGGTCGGGACTGTTGACCGAGTACATGAACGCCTGGAACTTTCCGGCCATGATGTCGGCGATGTAGGTCGACCGGTCCGGCACCGTGATCTCGATCTCGAGGTCCTCGATATCGGTCATCACCTGGGATTGGAAGTACTCGGCGATCGCCTGCGTCGGCCCGGGGGTGGCGGCCAGCGTCACCTTCACCGGCTCACCGGTCTCGGCCACGACCTCGTCGATCAGTTCCTGGGCCCGTTCCTTGTCGTACTCGGGCAGCGCGATGTCCGGGTTGTAGTAGGGCGAGTCCTCGGTGAACAGCGTCGTGGGAACGACGGCCAGCCCCTGCTCGATGGTGTCGGACTCACCCTGCGCGTTCAACGCCAGAACGAGGGCCTCACGCACGCGGATATCGTCCAGCGGTGCGGCCGAGGTGTTGAAGAGCAGGCACGATCCGATCGTCGGCTGCCAGGTCTCGATCGTGTAGTTGGCCTGCTTCGCCTTGTCGAGGGTCGCGAAGTCGAGAGCGAACATCGCCTGCGCGTCGTTGGTCGCGAGCGCCGTCAGCGCCTGGCTGGAGTCGGCAACGGGCTTGAAGACCAGCCGGTCGAGGTACGGCTTCGGTGCGTCCCAGTAGTTGTCGTTGCGGACCAGACTCAGCTCCCCGTCGGGAACCCACTTGTCGATCTTGAAGGGGCCTGCGCCGACGGGGAGTCCGTCGGGGTCCTGCTCGAACGCCGTGGGCGAACCGACGGCGTTGAGATTGTTGGCGATCAGCCGCGGGAACTCCGCGACGGGGGACTTGAGCGCGATCTCGAGCGTGAGGTCGTCGGTGGCGGTGAGGCTCGCGACGTTCTGCATGACCGTATAGCCCGTGGTCCCTGGCTTGTCGTTGCGCTCCCAGGTCTTCTTCACCGCTTCAGCATTGAACGGTGTGCCGTCGCTGAACTCGATGTCCGGCCGGAGCTTCAGCGTCCAGTTGATCGCGTCCCCGGACTCGGCCGAGAGCGCCAGGCCGGGCTGGATCCCGTCATTCGTGGGGTTCAGCAGTACGTCGTAGATGGCCTGGAAGATGTAGCCGGACTGGTTCGCGGCGTTGAGTTGGATCGCGCCCACCGGGTCGACCGATGGACCGAGGTTGGTGGCGAGGTAGGTGAGTGTGCCGCCCGTCTTGGGCTTGTCACCCCCGTCGCTCCCGTCGTTGCCCCCCGAGCCGCACGCAGCCAAGAACGCGGTCGCGGCAACGGCGGCGACCACACCCATTCTGATCGATTTCATGATTTCTCCGCTCAAACGAAAGACGGGACGATAGGGCTTCAGTCCGCATGACCTGACCAGCCGGCCGGTCGAGATGTAACGTAGGTCACTGCCCCCGGCTGCGTCAACCAAGACGATCTCGACAGCCCGACGAAGCATCTGGCTTTGGAATTTTGTTGGTGCGCATGACGCGCGCTGTCACGCCGGCAGGCGGCGTGCGATGAGGACGGTTCGACGACCCTTGAAGACCAACGTGTCATCTTGGTTGAGCCCCCAGTGGGCGAACTCGACCACCCCGGCGTCGCTCCGGTCGGTCGCGGCGTGCACGGCGAGCACCTCGGTCAGTGCGTACAGGGTGTCGCCCTGATAGACGGGTGTCAGGAACCGAAAGTCGTCGTAGCCCAGTTCGGCGACCACGTGCTCGGTCGCGTCCTGGCTGG
This sequence comes from Nocardioides humi, assembly GCF_006494775.1. Classification (NCBI taxonomy): domain Bacteria; kingdom Bacillati; phylum Actinomycetota; class Actinomycetes; order Propionibacteriales; family Nocardioidaceae; genus Nocardioides; species Nocardioides humi. The sequence continues at coordinate 3,575,154 of NZ_CP041146.1, forward strand.
CCAGCCCCAGCACGGTCGACGCCGTGATCAGGCCGAAGACCACGAAGCCAGAACCCAGGGCCTCGTCCCGATCGGCCCGGTCGTTCCAGTGGACCTGGGCGGTGTTCACCACGCTGCGCGCCAGGAAGCTGCCGGTCACGGCGTCGACGGTCATGCCTCGGGCGTGCCGCATCCGCTGGCCCCGGCGGAAGTCCTCGAACCAGGTCCCCGGGCTGCGGATCGCGCCGCTCACGAGGTCACCCCTGCGCGCATCGCGACCAGGTTCGACCGGACCAGGTCGACCACCTTCTCGCCGTGCTGGTTGTGGCCCTCGGTGTGCCACGTGATGATGCCGGCCCCGGGTCGTGATGCCGAGGTGCGGCACTCGAGCACGACCGAGTGGGCGCTCAGCGTGTCGCCCGGGTAGACCCCGTGGTGGAAGACGCAGTCGCGCATTCCCAGGAAGGGTCCCGCCGTCTCGCTGAGGTCCTCGACGCTCAGCCCGACGACCACCGAGAGCACCAAGGCGGGGTGGATCGGGGTGTCGGGGTGACCATGCGCGACGGCGTACTCGCGGTTGAGGTATAGCGGGTTCCAGGTGCAGGTGGCTGCACAGAACGTCGTGGAGTCCGACCGGTCGAGCGTGCGCCCCCAGTGGTGGTCGAACCGCTGGCCCACGGAGAAGTCCTCGTACTTGTGACCCCGTTCGATGGTCGGGAAGGCACCGGGGGCGACGTCGGCAAGAGGCACGACAGAAGCCTAGACGATTGATTGCTTGTTGTCTAACAACTATCGTTGAGCACATGGAGAGCCAGACGCTTGCCGGTCGTGCCGCGATCGTCACCGGCGCCGGCGGTGCCATCGGCAGCGCGATCGCGTCCCGGCTGGCCAAGGCCGGCGCCGATGTCGCGATCGTCGACCGGGACTTCACGTTCACGGCCCAGTGGGGCGGCCACGCGTCGGCCTCCGAGATCGCCGCGCTGGTGACGGCTGCCGGGCAGCGGGTGGTCGTGGCCGAGGGTGATGCTGCCGATCGCTCGTTCGTGGAGTCGGTCGTGGCGCGGGCCGAGCGTGCGTTCGATCGCGTCGACGTCCTGGTCAACTGCGCCGGGGGCGCCCTCACGCCCGCCGAGGACAGTTTCGCCTCGACGATCTCCGACGCCGACCTCGAGCTGCTCTTCGCAGCGAACTACCGCTCGACGGTCAATTTCTGCCAGTCGGCCGTGCCGAGAATGCGCGCACAGGGCTCCGGCTCGGTCGTCAACATCACCTCGGGGGTGGGTCACCTCGTGCCCCGCGACGGCTCGCTGGCGCACTATCTTGCCGCCAAGGCGGCGGTCACCTCCTACACCGTCTCCCTCGCCAACGAGATCGGGCAGTACGGCATCAGGGTGAACGCCGTTTCGCCCGGGTTGGTCATGGGGCCGCGCACCGCCGCTCAGGCGGCTGATCGGGGCGCGGGCCGAGAGGAGGCCCGTGAGCGTGTGGCGCTGCGCCGTTTCGGTGATCCCGACGACATCGCGAAGGTGGTGGAGTTCTTCGCCGGTGACCTCTCGTCGTACGTGACCGGCCAGTTGCTGGCCGTCACCGGCGGCTGAGTCGACCCGGCTCAGGCCAGTCCCTCGAGCTCGGCCAGCCCCAGTCGGTCGACGACCGCGGCGAGTCGGCTCTGCTGCTCGTCGGACAGGGGTCGGTACGGCGCGCGCGTGGCCCAGGTCCCCGGTCGGCCCAGTGCCCGGAGCACGCCCTTGTAGACCGGCATGCGGTTGAGCCCTTCCTCCTGCCCGAACCGCGTCGTGGCTGCCTGCGCCTCGACGATCCGTGCATACGCCGTGCTCGCGCGCGCGAGATCTCCGGTGTGCAGCGCGTCGTGCAGCGCGCGAGCCGTCCGCGGCATCAGGTTCTGCACGTGGTCGAGCTCGCCAGTCGCGCCGAGGAGAAACGCCATCGGCAGCCTGACGAAGCCGGTGAGAACGGTCGTCCGAGGTGCCATCCGGGCGTAGGCGCTGGCACAGTTCATCAGGTCGGAGTGGTTCTTGTAGAAGGCGAAGATGTGCTCGTGGCGGGCGAGCAGTCGCTCGTGCACGGCGAGCGGCACCTCGAAGCCGGTCGCTTGGTTGCTCGAGACGAGCACGGGCAGCCGCACGTGCGGCAGTACGTCCTCGTAGAAGGCTTCGAGTACGTCGGTCGTCGGTGCGATGACGTGGCCGAGCGTCGGCGGGTAGAGCTGGATCCCGTCGAGGCCGCGACTCTCCGCCTCCCGGGCGAACCGGATGTTCTCCGCCGCGGTCGGGAACTCGCGGTTGGCGACCACCACGGGAAACCGTCCGGCGGCCTCCTCGACGACGATCTCCCAGACCCGGAAGACCTCCTCGTCGGACAGCAGCGGCCCCTCTCCCGACGAGGCACTGGCGGGCAGGACGCTGATCCCCTCCGACGAGAGCCATTGCACGTGGGCGCGCAACGCGTCCTCGTCGAGGCGTCCCTGGTCGTCGAAGGGCGTCGCGCCCATGCAGAATGAGTGTGATCGGAACTGTGCCGGATCCACGGGCCACCCTTCACTGAGCTATGCTTGTTTGACGGCAATCATCTACATCTGGGCCGAGAGCCTGTCAAGGCGAGTGGGCTGACGCACGAGTCGCCGGTGTCGGTCGGCGTGTGTCTTCCGCGGACGCCAGATATCACAGCAAGGAGTCGCTCTTGTCCGAGCAGAGTGTGTCGCGCAACCGGCAGCAGGAGCGATCCGACACCTCCACCCGCCTGCTCCTGGAGGCGGCGGGCGACCTCATCTCCGAGGTCGGATACGCCGGGATGACGCTGGCGGCCGTCGGCGAGCGAGCGGGCTACAGTCGGGGGATCGTCACGATCAAGTTCGGCTCCAAGGCCAATCTGCTCGCCGCCGTGGTCGATCGGATCACCTCGGGCTGGAGCCACAAGCGCTGGCTGCCTGAGATCAAGGACAAGAACGGTCTTGACGGCTTCCTTGCGCTGATCAAGGCGATCAGCGACGAGTTCGAACGGGACACGCGCGGGGTGAGGCTGCTCTACGCGCTGATGTTCGAGGCGGTCCAGTCGCGAGAGGAGGGGCTCCGCGAGCAGTTCGTGGAATGGCACCGTGCCTACCGGGCCGACCTCGCCGACATCCTGCGCCGCGGCATCAAGGACGGTTCCGTGCGCTCGGGCATCGTCGTCGAGGACGAAGCGGCCGCCGTGATCTCCGGGCTGCGCGGCATCGGCTACCAGTGGATCATCGACCCGCTCGGCTTCGCCGCCGTCCCTGCCCTGCGCCACCTCTACGAGTCCACCGAGGCTCGGCTGCGTCCCCTCGACGATCGGTCCTGAGCCTCAAATCACCGATTGGTCCGGCGCTGGGCGGCGCGGCTGAGTCAAGAGGGTGCTCCTGACCTGCACGATCACGGTTGCCACACCAAAGATCAGCAGGATCCAAAGGAGCACCCTCTTGGTGACGAAGTCTTGCACGCTTGAGCGCACCTCACCGTCCCGGGCAGCGCCGGGGCGAACCCGGACCGCAAGTGCCTGACGGTGATCCACTCGCTGCTGGCCGGCGGGGACTGCATCGAGGACGTCAACGCTCTGCGCGCGGGCTCGACCGGCGCGGTGCTCGGCCACCGGGTCGCTGCCTCCTCCACGGTCGGGACGTTCCTACGAGCGTTCGGCTACGGCCACGCCCGCCAACTCGACGCCGTGACCAGGCGACTCCTCACCCGTGCGGTCGCGGCCGGCGCGCATCACGGCTTCTCCGATCCGAGCGGGTCGGTGACCGTGGACATCGACTCCACGCTGTGTGAGACCTACGGTTTGAAGAAGGATCTGCCGCAACAAGAATGTCAGGTTCTCCATCACCGCACGGATGATCGGCACCGCGGTCAAGGACAAGATCGCCGCGATCACCGATGACGGCTGGACCGCGATCGACTACTTCCTGCCCGGCGCCGGCCTCGCGGAGTTCGAGTTCACCCCGTTCGCGACCGGTCCCCGCGGGAAACTCCTGGCCGAACGCGGCGAGATCCACCCCGTACGGACGATCGTGCGCCGCACCCCGCTCACCGACGCCCAAGCAAGGACAGGGGCCAGGACCGGCCAGGACCCTGAGCAACCGGCACTGTTCCCGATCTACGACTACCACCCCATGATCACCGACCGGGACGGTGACCTGGTCGATGTCGAGGCCGACCACCGACGTCACGCCGAGGTCGAGCTCACCATCCGCGACCTCAAACACGACATGGGGATCAACCACTTCTCGACCAAGAGCTTCGGCGTGAACGCGGCCTGGCTGATCCTCAACACCATCGCGCACAACCTGACCATGATCCGCACCGGCCGGCGCCTCGTCCTACGACTCCCACGCCGATGGCCCTGGGCGCAGCAGATCACCGCCGCCCTGCAGCGGCTCCGGGCACTGCCCGCCGCCAGCGGCTGAGCCGCTCCACCCGCCCACCACGACCCGAGGACCAGGAGAAGCCGGCCAGACCGGCAGGACGCACCTGCCCACCCACCAGCGACCGTTCCTCAACCACTCCCATGGGCCGGAATCAATGCATCGCTCACCAGATCGGTGATCCCAGGCTGAGCCGGGCTCAGGACCGCGCGCGGGATCTCGGGGGACGGGGTGGAGATGGCACTCCAGTTACTTGCTTGTTGACAAACTAACGTGTACGGTCACGACAACGCCTGGCCCCTCGTCCCATGACGACCACCGCGGTGCCCAGGGATCGCTGGGGAGTGTGATGGTCGAGAAGTCCGAGAGGCTGCGACGTTCCGAGCTGGCCGTTCCGGCCACGAGTACCAAGATGATCGCAAAGGCCGCCGCGAGTGAGACGGACCTGGTCTTCCTCGACCTCGAGGACTCCGTCGCCGTGTCGGCGAAGGCCGCGGCCCGAGCCAACGTCGTCGCCGGGCTCGGCGAGCTCGACTGGGGAGGCAAGATCCGCGCCTGCCGCGTCAACGCGATCGGCTCGGACTGGTTCTACGACGACCTCCACGAGGTGGTCGGCGGCGCTGGTCGGCACCTGGACCTGATCGTCCTGCCCAAGGTGATGACCGCCCGCGACGTGTGGTTCGTCGACGATCTGCTGACCCACCTGGAGCGCCGAGCGGGGATCGAGGTCGGTGCGATCGGCATCGAGGTGCTGATCGAGGAGGCGCAGGCCCTCCTCAATGTGCACTCGATCGCCGCGGCCTCGCCGCGGCTCGAGGCGCTCATCCTCGGGGTCGGGGACCTCGCCGCCAGCCAGGGCGTCCCGGGTGCGCACATCGGAGCGGCACCGAGCGACACGGACAGCCGCGGCGGCGACATCTGGGAGTACGCCCGGCAGCGTGTGGTCGTCGCCGCTCGGGCTCACGGGCTCGCACCGGTCGACGGTCCGTATGCCGACTATGGGGACACCGCGGGCTACGCGCGGTCGGCGTCGTCGTTCGCGAGCATCGGGGGCGTCGGCAAGTGGTGCATTCACCCGGCCCAGGTCCCCCTGGCCAACAAGGCATTCTCGCCGTCGGCCGACGAGGTCGCCCAGGCCGAGGAGGTCGTGTCCATGGTGCGCCGGGCCGAGGCCGACGGTCTCGGCGCCGTCGGCGTCGGCGGTGTGATGCTCGACGCCGCCACCGCTCGGATCTTCGAGCAGACCCTCGACCGTGCACGGCTGTGTCAGGAGGCCGGGAGCAGGCGTCGCAACACGCTCGCCCCGCGCAGTGACCACCGGCCAGGCGGTGCCTGGCCGACATCAACGACGATAGGAGACAGGCATGAAGTTCGGCTACGCAGCGACGTTCCAGAATTGCTTCAAGGCCCGCAGCGACTACGACGTTTGGCGCGACGAGCTGCGGCTCACCGACTTCGTGATCGACAACGGCTTCGACTCCGTCTGGGCGACGGAGCACCACTTCACCGACTACGAGATGAGCCCCAATCCGCTGCAGTACCTCTCCTGGGTGGTCGGCCGCTCGTCCTCGATCGAGATCGGCACCATGGTGCTGGTCATCCCGTGGCACGACCCGATGCGCATCGCCGAGGAGGTCGCCGTCCTCGACCACCTCGCCGACGGCAGGTTCACCTTCGGCATCGGCCGTGGGGTCTGCGACTTCGAGTACCAGGGGATGCGGATCCCGATGGAGGAGTCGCGCGAGAGGTTCGACGAGATCGCCGACATCGTGCTCGAGGCGCTGGAGACCGGTCGGATCGAGGAGAAGCCACGCAAGTTCTACCCGATGGCGCCCCGGGACATCCGGCCCGAGCCTTTCAAGTCGTTCAAGGGCCGGCTGGTGGCCGCGGCCGGCTCGACCCCGTCCCTGCCGATCATGGCGCGGCTCGGTGCCGGCCTGCTGCTGGTGCCCAGCAAGTCGTGGGACCAGATCGAGGAGGAGACCGGGATCTACCGCGGCCACTGGGCCGAGATGCACCCGGACACGCCGGCGCCGCGGCCGTTGCTCGACCAGTTCATCTTCGTCCATGAGGACGCGGAGGTGGCCAAGCAGAAGGCTCACCAGTACCTCGGCACCTACTACCGTGAGGTGCTCAAGCACTACAAGTTCGGTGCCTCGGGGCTGGAGAAGGTCAAGGGCTATGAGGGGTACACCCAGTGGGAGACGAAGATCGCCGCGGACCCCGACGGTCACGTCAACGACTTCATCGAGCGCAACGCCTGGGGAACCCCGGACCAGGTGATCGAGAAGCTCACCCATGCCCACCAGCGGACCAACTGCAGCCAGATCCTCGCCCACGCCTTCATGGGGGCATGCCGACCGACGAGGCCGAGCACAGCCTGAGCCTCTTCGCCAAGCACGTCATCCCGGCGCTGAAGGATCTGTGAGTGGTTTGTCCGCCTGTGGTGAGAGGATGTCCGAACGATGACGAGTCAAGGGTTCCAGGACCTCCTGGACTTCTTGAGGCGACGCGGTCGGTCGACCGACGGTGACCCGACCATGGCCGACTTGCGCGCCAAGGTGGTCGCCCTCAACGACCGATTCTACGACCCGCCGGAGCACTCGTTCGACGAGGTCGATGCAGGCGGCGTCCCGTCCGCGTGGGTGCGCAGTCCCGACGCCGGCGAGGGCCGGGTGGTCCTCTACTTCCACGGCGGTGGCTACGGCACGGGGTCGATCCACACTCACCGCGACCTGGCGGCCCGGATCTCCCGGGCCGCCCGTGCGGCGGTGCTGTCGGTCGACTACCGGCTGGCGCCCGAGCACCGGTTCCCCGCGGCCGTCGATGACGGACTGGCAGCCTACGACTGGCTCCTCGACGTGGAGGGGTACGTCGGTGCGCAGGTCTCCTTCAGCGGGGACTCCGCCGGCGCGGGCCTGGCGCTCGGGCTCGGCCTGGCCTGTCGCGACCTGGGTCGTCCGCTGCCGTCCAGCATCGCGGTGATCTCTCCGCTCGGGGACCTTGCCCACTCCGGAGCCTCCGTACAGGAGCGGGCTGCCCGGGATCCGCTGGTCTCCGTCAAGGGCAGCCACGCCTACGCGACTCGCTACGTCCGTAGCTGGCACGACCTGCGCAACCCGTACGCATCGCCCGTCTTCGGGGACTTTGCGGGCATGCCGCCGGTACTGCTCCTGGTCGGCACCGAGGAGGCGCTCCATGACGACTCGACACGGATCGCCGCGACGATCGAGAGAAACGGCGGCGAGGTCGACCTGTCGGTGTGGGAGGGGATGGTCCACGACTGGCCGCTGTTCTCGAGCCAGGTGTCCGAGGGCCAGCAAGCCGTCGACGAGCTCGGTGCCTTCGTGGACAAGCGGTTCGGATGACCCCGAGGACGGGGGCGCTGTCCGACGTCCGAGTCGTCGACCTCACCCAGATGCTGGCGGGACCCTTCTGCACCATGGTGCTCGCCGACCTCGGGGCCGATGTGGTCAAGGTCGAGCCGCTCAGTGGGGACATGGTCCGCGAGCTCGGCCCTTTCGCCTCCGACGACACGATGTGGGCGTTCGGCGGCTACTTCCAGAGCGTCAACCGCAACAAGCGGAGCATCGCCCTGGATCTGAAGAGCCCCGCAGGTCGCGAGGCGTTCCTCAGCCTGATCGACTCGGCGCACGTGGTGGTGGAGAACTACCGCAGTGGAGTGATGGACCGCCTCGGGCTCGGCTACGAGATGCTGGCCGAGCGAAATCCGGCCCTGGTCTACGCCGCGATCCGTGGCTTCGGCGACGAGCGTACCGGTGCGAGCCCCTACCGCGAGTGGCCGGCCTTCGACGTGGTCGCCCAGGCGGTCGGCGGACTGGTCGGGATCAACGGCCGGCCCGGCCAGCCGACCAAGGCCGGGCCTGGGGTCGGCGATCTGTTCCCCGCGGTGCTGGCTGCCGTCGGCATCCTGGCGGCCCTGAGGGACGCCGAGCGCACCGGGCGGGGCCAGTTCCTCGACGTTGCCATGGCCGACGCCGTGTTGGCGCTGTGTGAGCGGATCGTCTACCAGCACTCCTACACGGGCGCGGTTCCAGCTCCGGAGGGCAACGGGCACCCGATGCTGAGCCCGTTCGACATCTTCCCGTGTGTCGACGGGTGGGTGGCGATCGCGGCGCACCGGGACCACTTCTGGGCTCGGCTCTGCGGGCTCGTCGGACGTCCGGAGCTCGCCTCGCACCCTGACTACGCCACCAACGCCGCGCGGGTCCAGCACCGCGACGCCGTGGCGACACTGATCACCGACTGGGCCTCGGCACGCACCCGCGACGAGGTGGTCGAGGTGCTCGGTGGACAGGTGCCGTGCGGACCCGTCCACGACGCGGAGTCGCTCACTCACGACGCGCACTTCGCGGCGCGCGACATGTTGGTGCGGCTCGCACAGCCGGGGAGCTCCCAGGAGCTCGCTGTGGTGGGCAGCCCGATCAAGCTCGCCGGCACTCCGGTCGACACCTTCCGACGAGCCCCTCTGCTGGGGGAGGACGCCGACGACCTGCTCCTCGAGGCGGGCTACGACGAGGCACGGATCGCCGCGTTGCGGAGCGGCGGCGCTCTCGCGCCGCGTCCGGTCTGACGCTCGCGCTGCTCAGAAGCCCGACGGCCGGTGCGGTCCGACGCAGGCGTGCTCGAACATGCCCCAGCCGACCTGGTCGCCGAGCCGGGCACGGACGGCGTGGTCGGTGACCCCGATCGCGCCCAGTGCGGCGATCTCCGGGTCACGCAGGTCGAAGCTGCGCCGTCTCGACCAGTTGGGCCCCATCGGCATGCCGTGCACCCACTCCCAGTCGGTGACGTAGCCCGAGCCCATCCCCAGCGGCACGGCCGTGGCCACCTCGATGTCGATGACGAGCGGCTCGCCGCGCGCGTCAGTCAGCTCGATCCGTGCGGCCACCGGCAAGCGGGTACCGGCGAGGTAGGCGATGTCGAACCGCGGCCAGCCGAGATTCTCGACGGAGCCGTCCGTGCGGACTCGCACCGCCTCGTTCATCCGTCGCTCCCCGTCCGGTGACTCGCTGGCCACGACCATGACGAAGAAGTCCTCGAACTGCAGCGGCACGTAGGTCCACCAGAAGCCATGCGCCCACCGCTCCGGCACCTCCCGCGTGGTGTCGGCGTACCCATCGGACGCACGCCCCAGGACCGGTCCCGGAAGCCGGTCCAGGTCTCGCGCCCGACCACGATCTGCTCGCCGTCCACCTGGAGCTCACCGCTCCACCTGCCGACCTGGGCGAAGCGCGTCGTGTCGTAGGCGGCGTGGTGGGCGGCCGCCTCGTCACCCAGCACCAGCTGCGGTGGTTCGAAGACGGCCGGGAAGGAGCTGTGCCAGGTGAGGTCGGCGGCCAGGCCGTCGGGACCGTCGTCGCAGACCAGCCTCAGTCTGCGCAGGGGGTCCACGACCTCGACCCGGAACGGTCCGACGGCTTGTTCCAGCCGTCGGGTCGCGACCTGGTCCGAGAAGCACAGAGTCCGGAGTCGGTCGTCGCGGCGGACCATGAGGAAGGCGTCGCTCAGCCCCAGGTTCGGGTAGACGCCGAGGCCGGCCACGAAGAACGTGTCCGACTCGTGGTCGTGGCCGTTGAAGTATCCGCGGTCGTAGAAGCGGGTATCGCTCGTCCCGACCCGGCCGAGTGACAGCGTGCTCTGGTGGATCGGGTACTCGTCGAGGGGTGAGGGGCGCACGGTCGCTCCGATCTAGGAGAGCTGCTCAAGCAGCGTCGCGAGGATCGATGGGTGACCTGCGTAGTCGTCGCCGGACTCCGGCGGCTCGAGCCCCTGGTGGATGAGCCGGCGCGTGACCTGGGCCCGGATGGTGCTCAGCCGCAGGGCGGCGTAGACGCGATAGAAGTCGAGGTCGCGCACCTGGTGTCCGGTCCGTGCCTCGTAGCTCGCCACGACGTCCTCGGTCGCGCAGAACCCCGGTAGCCCAGGCAGGCCCATGGCCTCGGCCGTGCCCTGGTTGACCTCGTGCGAGAGAAGGAACCACGCGAGATCGAGCTCACGCGGCCCGAGGGCGGCCATGTCCCAGTCGAGGACCGCGACCGGCTCGAACTCGCGGAAAACCACGTTGCCCAGTCTGGCGTCACCCCAGCTCAGGACCGGCTCCCCCGGATCGCTCGGCCAGTGCGACTCGATCCACTCGAAGGCTCGCTCGATGACCGGCACCCGCACTCCATCCAGGCTGACGGTCCATGCGTAGTGGTCCTGCTGCGCCGCGACGTGCGCACGGAGGGCGTCGACGTTGCCGTTCGTCGCCAGGTGCGGGAGCCGGGCCGCCGGATCGGGGGTGGCGTGGACGGCGGCCAGACACCCGATGGTTCCGTCCTGTACCCGGCGGCGCTCGTGGGGTGCCGCGTCCAGCAGCCACCCCTCGATCGCGTAGGACGGGTTGCCGGTTGGAATCTCGCCGTGGACCCGCTCCATCACGAGGAACGGCGAGCCCAGCGCCTCCGGAGACTCCTCGAACGCGTAGACCGCGGGGACCGGCACCCGGTCGAGCCCGCCCAGGACTTCGAGCACCGCGGCCTGGGTGGCGAGGGGGTACGTGGGGAAGAGCGGGACGGCCTCGGCGCGTGGGGGAAGGCGGAGCACCAGCTCCAGCGTCGACGATCCCGCGTCCGACTCCCAGGTCGCGCTGACCAGGACCGAAACGGCCGAGCTGCCACTGCCCCGCGGCGGTGCGAACTCCTCGAGCGACACCGGTGCGCCGACCCGGCGGCCGAGCCAGGCTGCGAAACGCTCGCGCAGCTCGTCGAGCCCGTGGACGGGTGTGGTGATCTGGCGGGAGCCGTCCAGCGCGAAGCTGCGGGGAGAGGTATTCATCGCATGCCACTCTAGACCGGCTGGCCGGTTGACGCTATGGTGAACGATATGTCCGACCGGGTGGCTGGTCAGTTTGGAGCAAGCAGTTGATCACCGCGACCGACGTGGCCTACCACCCGCCGCCTCCGGGTGAACCCGACTGGGCAGAGACCAACTTCTTCGGCTTCCACGTGCCTGCGCGCAACCTGTGCGGGGCGACGTATCTCGTGGCACGCCAGGGGCTCGGTGTCGCGATGTCGGACGTCACGCTCTTCGATCGGCTCAGCCTGGACCGCAAGGACTCGTTGCACAGCCACACGCGACAGCACCTGATCGCACCGGACGACCTCGCGTCGTACGCGTTACCGACAGGGCTGAGGGTCCGCAGCACTCGACCGCCGTATGACTATGAACTGAGCTACCACGGTTCCGAGGGGGTCGAATTCGACCTCGCGTTCGCCGCACTGATGGAGCCGCACGACATCCAGGCCGGCGGGTCGCCGGAGGGTGCGGCACCGGCCGACATCCTGGACACGCACTTCCGGGGTCACTTCGATCTCACCGGGCGGGTCACCGGCACACTCCGCCTCGGGGAACAGGTCGTGGCCGTCGACTGCGTGGACACGATGGATCACAGCTGGGGTCCAAGACCCGAGCGGCGCACCGGGCCCGGTGGCTGCTGGCTCAGTGCCCATTTCTCGCCCGAGCGCGCGATGCACTGCCTGTTCACCTACGAGTGGTCGCGCCCCCCGCACGAGCAGTACACGTTCGTCCGCGGTTACGTCCTCGACGACGGCGAGGTGCACGAGGTCACCGAGGCGTCGATGCGCTCGACGCGTGTGGGCCACGTCCCTGTGGCGCGTGAGCTCATCGTGCACGACTGCCGCGGTCGGCTGCACCGCCTGTTCGGCACGGCGGTCTCGGGGACCTCGGTCGGGTGGTTCGCTGCGATGGAGATCTACTACCTCCTCTATCGCTGGGAGTCCGACGGCGCCATTGGCCATGGCGCCGCGCAGGAGAACCTCGTCACCAGCGGCTTCACCGAGCAGAACGTGAGGCTCCAGGCCCCGGGCACCGGATCGAGGTGCACGCCGTGTCCATCCTGAACCCCCACGCGCGCGACCTCGCTGTGGTGCGAGAGCCGCTCCGGCGCTGGATCGAGCGACAGGATCCGGCGTTGGGTCGGGTCGAGATCCTGTCGCTGACCGCGAACACAGGAGGCTCTGGGCAGTCCAACGACACCTTCTTCGCGACCGTGGCGCACGACGGAGGGCAACTGGACCTGGTGGTCAGGTGCGGACCGGCGGATGTGTCCCGGGCGTTGTTCTTGGACTATGACATTCCCAAGCAGTTCCGCCTCATGCGCGCGCTGGCCGAGCACTCCGACGTCCCCGTCGCCCCGGTGCGCTGGTTCAGCGAGGACCCGACCCTGTTCGGCGGGCCGTTCTACGTCATGGACTTCGTGGCCGGCGACATCCCCTCGGATTTTCCACCCTGCCTGACCACACCGCTCATCGCCGACGCGACGGAGGAGCAGCAGGGCCGTATGTGGTGGTCGACCGTCGAGACGATCGCGAAGATCGGGTGTACGGACTGGCGGCGCGCAGGGTTGCAGTGGTTGGCGCCGACCGGCGGTCGGAGCCCGCTCGAGCATGACATCGACAGCTACGAGCGGCTGCTGTGGTCGGGTCGTGTCGGTTCACCGGCGTGGCCGGAGGCGGAGGAGGCGGCCGCTTGGCTGCGTGCACACCGCCCCGCCGACGAACCGGTAGGGCTGCTGTGGGGGGACGTCCGGATGCCCAACCTCGTCTTCCGCGACCACTGGGTCGCCGCAGTCCTGGACTGGGAGATGGCTGGCCTCGGCAACCCGGAGGCCGACCTCGTCACGTTCCTCGTCTACCAGTACAACGTCGAACGCCAGATCGACCCGGTGCACTCTCGGCCGCGACCGCCGGGGTTCGGCAGCGACGACGAGACGGTGGCGACCTACGAGGAGTTGGTTGGTCGGTCGGTACGGCACTTCGACTTCTACTGGGTCTTCGCGACCTATCGCTACCTCGCGATCGCGCAGCGCTACTACATGTGGGCGATCGACTCCGGTGCCATGTCCCGGGACGAGGCCGAGCACCGCAAGGTGACCGGCGGCGAGCGCGTGCGCTCGATGATGCAGGTCGTCCACAAGGAGGGAGGTCGGAGACGATGAGTGACGAGATGGTGGTCCTGGATGCCGCGGACTTCGGGTGGGACGAGCCCGAGATGCACGTCCGGGCCTACTCCAAGTGCCTGGTGACGCGCGAGACTGTGCCGGGTGCGAGCTTCGACTTCCGGATCTCCCGCTACCCCGTGAGCGGGCGCAACGAGTCGCACTCGCACGAGTCGGCCGAGCAGCTCTTCTACATCATCTCCGGCACCGGGACCGCGAGGAGCGGCGGTGTACGGCACCGGCTCTCGCCGGGGATCACGCTGTACGTGCCTCCCAGGGTGGACCACGCGATTGAGAACACCGGCGACGAGGACCTCGTCTTCGCGATCGTGACGACCGAGCCGCTCGTCGGCTGATGGAGGCGCGACGCCTCGGGGCCGACGGACCGAGGGTCTCGGCCCTCGGGCTCGGCTGCAACAACTTCGGGATGAAACTCGATGAACCGGCCTCGGCTCGGGTCGTGCGGGCCGCGCTCGACGCAGGGACCACCCACTTCGACACGGCGGAGAGGTACGGCGACGGGGTATCGGAGACCGTGCTCGGCCGGGCGCTGGGCGCCGATCGGAGCCGGGTCAGCGTCGCCACCAAGTTCTCGGCTCGGGTCGGGGGTGAAGGTCGGCCAGGGGACCTCGCGAGCCGGGTGGTCGACGCGTGCGATGGGAGCCTCCGGCGTCTGGGGACCGACCGGATCGACCTCTACTACCAGCACTTCCCAGATCACACCGCGCCGGCCGAGGAGTTGCTGGAGGCGCTCGGCCGACTCGTGGAGACCGGAAAGATCGTCCGGGCGGGGGTGTCGAATGCCGACGCGCCCTACCTTGATCGCATTCTCCCGGCCGAGCGGCCGAGCTGGTTTTGCGCGCTGCAGGTCGAGTGGAGCCTGCTCGTCCGCGACGTCGAGCGGACCGTCGTGCCGACAGCGTGCGCGAGAGGGGTCGGGGTGGTGCCGTACTTCCCACTGGCGTCAGGGCTCCTGACGGGGAAGTATCGGAGTCGGCCCTACGCCGCCGGGTCGCGGCTGGCGACCCTTCCGTGGGCAAGGCGGTTCGCGACGGAGGAGAACCTCGCACGGGTGGACTGGTTGGCGATGTACGCCGTGGAGCACGGTCGTAGCCTGCTCGAGTTGGCGCTCGGTTGGCTCCTCTCCCATGGTGCGGTCAGCACGGTGATCGCGGGTGCGACGAGCGCGGAGCAGGTCCGCAGCAACGCCGCCGCGGCGACCTGGCGGCTCTCCGCGCTCGAGTTGGCCGAGGTGGATGAAATGCTCACTGCTGGTCCGGCAGCGGTCGATGGGTGACTTTCGCCGAGCGTCGGCTCCTGTAGGGAAGAGTTGTTGACCGGCCAACCGGTTGGAACTAGATTTCGGCACGTGTCATGTCTGGCTGGTCTCACCGTCGCGGACGGCTTCCTCGCCCACGCGGGGCTGATGTCGTGATCGAGCAGCACTCGTTCTGCCGAGTCTGCGTCAACGGCTGCTCGATCCTGGTCCGGATCGAGGACGGTCGTGCCACCAAGGTGCGGGCCGACCCGACTAACCCGGTCTACCGGGGCTATACCTGCTTCCGAGGGCGGGCGCTGCCCGAGCTGATGGCCGATCCCCGGCGCCAGCTCCACTCGACGGCGCTGCAACCCGATGGCACGCGCCGACGGGTGGGCGCGGACCAGGCGATGGACGAGATCGCGGAGCGGCTCCAGGGCGTCATCGAAACCCACGGTCCTGACTCGGTTGCGCTGTACACCGGTATGGCGGTGAGCAAGTGCCAGCCGCTGCTGACCCTGGCCCATTCCTTCGCCGATCGGATCGGGGTGACCCGACGCTGGAGTGCCAACACGCTCGACCAGCCGGGCAAGCAGATCGCGCACGGGTTGCACGGGTACTGGCTGGCGCCACCCCAGGCCTTCGACGAGCCCGAGGTCGTGCTGTGGGTCGGCATCAACCCGCTGATGTCCTACATGGGGCTACCGATGGGCTCGCCCCGCCGCTTCTTCAAGGAGTGCGAGAAGCGCGGTACGACGCTGATCATGGTGGACCCGCGGCGCACCGAGGCAGCACGCCGGTCGACCAGACACCTGCAGCCCCGGCCCGGCCAGGACGTCGCGATCCTGGCGTGCCTGGTGCGCACGATCCTGATCGAAGGGCTGTACGACCGTGAGTTCGTCGAATCGAACGTCGACGGGCTGGACGCGCTCAACGCCGCCGTCGCGCCGTTCACGCCCGAGGTGGTGTCCCTGCGGGCCGACCTACCGGCCGAGGACCTGCTGTGGACGGCGCGCACGTTCGCCGCTGCCAAGCGGGGGTATGTCGTCGCCGGCACCGGACCCAACATGGGCACCGCTCGTGGCACCGTTCTCGAATATCTCGTCCTGGCGCTCGACACCCTGTGTGGCCACTACCTACGTGCCGGCGAGGTGGTGCGCACGCCCGGGACCCTGACCCCGGGCCCGTGTTCCGGGCCCAGGCACATCCACCGGTGGCGGCGTTCGGGTTCGAGCCCCAGCTCCGGTTCCGTGGGTTCACCGACACCCTCGCGGGGCTTCCGGTCTCTGCGATGGCCGAGGAGATGTTGACCCCGGGGCCTGGCCAGGTGCGGGCGCTGTTCGTCCTCAACGGCAACCCGGCGGCGACGGTGACCGACCAACTGCAGGTCGTCGAGGCGCTGGAGTCGCTCGAGCTCTTGGTGACCACCGACATCCACCTCACGGCCACGGCCCGGCGGGCGCACTACAACCTGGCACCCCGGATGCAGCTGGAGGTGCCCTCGACCAAGGGCGACTTCCCACCGAGCTACTACGCCAATTCCTACCTGGGCTACAGCGACGCCTACGCCCACTACACCCCGGCGCTGGTCGAGCCACCCGACGGCGCGGACCTCATCGAGGAATGGGAGCTCTACTACGGGCTTGCCCAGCGTCTCGGGCTCCAATTGGACCTGACCCCGGCGCGCTTCTTCGTGAGCGGCCCGCCGGCGCCGCCGGTGGCGAACCCGACGCAGGTCGACATGACGACCAAGCCCTCCACCGACGACCTCCTCGATCTGATGTCTCGCGGCTCGCGGGTGCCGCTGAGCGAGGTGAAGCGCCACCCCGGAGGCGCGCTGTTCCCTCCCGAGGAGCCGTTCGTGGTCCAGCCGAAGCAGGAGGGGTGGGCCGGTCGGCTGGACGTCGGCAACTCTCTCATGATGCGAGATCTCGCCGAGGTCCTCGCCGACGGCGACACCGCCCAGCAGCTTGCCGGCGGCTACGACTTCCGGCTGCTGTGCCGGCGCATGCACCAGCTCAACTCCGCGCTGCACCATCCCGCCATCGACAAGGGCCGCCCGTACAACCCGGCGTTCATGAACCCCGCTGACATGGCTGCTCTCGGCCTCTCGGATGGCGACCTCGTCGAGATCAGCTCGTCACGTGCCACGACGCCCGCGGTGGTCGTCGGCGATGACGAGCTGAGGGAGGGCACCGTGTCGATGTCGCACGGCTTCGGCGACACCCCGGACCGCGACCACCTGGTCCGCGAGGTCGGCACCTCGGCCAACAGGCTGTTGTCGAACGATCGGGTCTACGACCCGTACTCAGGGCAGCCTCTGATGTCGAACGTGCCCATCAATGTGCGCAAGCTCGGCCCCGTCGATCCGAGGGCTGCAGCTCGAGAACGAGATGGGCGCACTGCTGGCGAGCCGTGAACGCGCTCCTCGCCCGCCGGCTCGACATCCTCGCCTACGGCGCCCCGGTGCGACGAGATCTTCCGCGGCACAGCGCTCCCACGTCGCGTCCACCTCGGTTTGGCCGGATGGGCGCGGCCGGGGTGGGAACTCGATCCGAGGATCTTCCACCGTCCGAGGATGCAGGCCGGGTGGTGGAGACGGCTACCCCGCCTGCCGCTGCAGCTGGCGGTGGGACGACGGAGTGACACCGCGGATCCGCTTGAAGGCCGTGCTGAACGCGCTCTCGGAGGCGTAGCCCAGGCGCCGGCCGACCCGGGCGACGCTGTCGTCCCCCAGCGCGAGCTGGCGGGAGGCGAGCTCCATCCGCCAGTCGACGAGGTACTCGATCGGGCCCATGCCGACCGTGTCGCTGAACCGCTGCGCGAGCGTGGAGCGGGAGACGCGGCCGACGCGGGCGAGCTCCGCGACGGTCCAGCCGTGATCGGGTGCACCGTGGATGGCGGAGAGCGCGGCGGTCACGACCGGGTCGGCGAGGCCGCGCAGCCAGCCCTGGGGCAGCACGGAGTCGTGCGCGAGGTGCCAGCGCACCATCCGTACCAGCATCACGATCGCCAGGTGCTGGGCCACCACGGGCGCGCCGGGCAGGTCCTGGCGCAGCTCGCGGTCGATGGACGCCAGGGTCTCGGCCAGGCCGTCGGACGCCGCGGCGCCGCTCGGCACGAGCAGCACCGGAGGCAGGACGTCGAGCAGCCGCGCGGCCGGGCCGGAGAAGGCGAAGCTCCCGCCCAGCGCGGTGAACGCGGGCTCCTCGCCGGGTGTGCAGCCGACGACCGCGGTGTCGTCGGCCGGTCCGGCGAAGACGTCCGCGGCCGGGACCGCCGGCGCCGACAGGTCGCTGGCGAGGGCGAAGGGCAGGGGGCGGGTGAGGAGGTAGCAGTCGCCCGCGCCGACCGTCATCGGCTCCAGTCCGTCGACGGCGAGCAGGCAGGTGCCGGTCAGCACCGCGTTGAACTTCAGGCCGTCGGGTTGTTCGAAGTCGACCCGCCAGGGCTCGGCGCCCGCGGCGAACCGGCTCGAGAGGCGGCTGCGGGCGTCGAGCAGGGTGAGCACGTCCACCAAGGGATCCATTCCTCCATTCTGGACGATCACGCAAGAATTGTGGACGCCACGTCATGGATCGTCCGGCTCTCGCTGCCTATCGTCGAAGCATGAGCAACTCCTCGATTCCGTTCGGTGCCCGCGCGACGGCGACCGATGTCCTGGCCGGTGCCGACCTCCGCGGCAAGCGGGTGGTGGTGACGGGCGGCGCCTCGGGGCTCGGCCTCGAGACGTCCCGCGCCCTGCTCGCCGCCGGCGCCGAGGTGACGGCGGCCGTGCGCCGTCCGCTGGACATCGCGCTGCCCGGCCTCGCCCAACTGCCCCTCGACCTCACCGATCTCGCCTCCGTGCGCCGGTTCGCCGAGACGTGGGAGGGCCCGCTCGACGTCCTGGTCGCCAATGCGGGGATCATGGCCGTCCCGACCCGCGAGCTCTCCGCCGAGGGATGGGAGCTGCAGCTGGCCACCAACTTCCTCGGCCACTTCGCGCTGGCGCGGGGCCTGCGCCGCTCCCTCGCCACCGCGCAGGACGCGCGCATCGTCGTCGTGAGCTCGGGAGCCCACCGGTCCGCGCCGGTCGACCTCGACGACCTGCACTTCGACCGCCGGCCCTACGACCGCTGGACCGCCTACGGCCAGTCCAAGTCGGCGGACATCCTGCTGGCGGTGGCGGCCGGGACCCGCTGGGCGGACGACGGCATCGTCGCCAACGCCCTGAACCCCGGCTACATCCTCACCGGCCTCCAGCGCCACGTCGACGACGACACCATGCGCGCCATGGGGGCGATGGACGAGGCCGGCAACCTCGTCGAGCCCGACTACTTCAAGACCCCGCGCAGGGCGCCTCCACCGCGGCCCTGCTCGCCGGATCCCCGCACGTACGCGGGATCACGGGCCGCTACTTCGAGGACAACCAGCCGGCGGACGTCGTCGCGGACGGCGACCACGGCGTCGCCCCGCACGCCCTGGACCCGGCGACCGCGGACCGGCTGTGGGAGCTCGCGGAGGAGGTCGTCGGCTGATCACGGCGGCGGGCGGGTGCCGGTTCCGGCCGACGGAACTCCGGTGGTCGGCCGGAACGGTGCGGACGAACAATCGACCCACCGACTGCGACGACCGTCACACTCTCGGGCGGCACTCCAGGCCGTGAGCCTGGGAAGGAAAGGAACTCTTCTCATGCGTATCACCTCACGTCGCCGGAGTGGCGCGGTGCCGCACCGCCAGCAGGTCGCCCGGATCGGCGCGCTCGCCGCGCTCCTGTGTGTCACGACCGTTCTGGCGGCCTGTGGCGACGACAGGGCGGGCGACGGCCCCCGTGCCAACCGTCCCGCCGCTCCCGCCTCGCTGGGGCCTGGCCAGGAGGCTGACACCAGCCTTCCGCCGGTGAAGGTCGGCTACCAGAACCTCGAGTCGACCGCGGTCGCCCTGCCGGCGTTCCGGGTCGGCTTCGAGGCCGGGGTGAAGTACGTCAACGAGCACCTCGGTGGCGTCAAGGGCCACCCGCTCGAGGCCGACGGCTGCAAGACGGACCTGACCCCGGAGACCACGATCAACTGCGACAACCGGTTCGTCGACGACGGTGTCGCGGCGGTCCTCGTCAACATCGACATCGCGCTCGACGCCGGCCTTCCCGCGCTGCAGAAGGCGGGCATCCCGGTCATCGTCAGTCTCGCGGACTCGCCGGCGGTGGAGCGGGCCCAGGGGACCGTGTTCAGCTACGGCGCCAGCCGGCGCGCGACCGATGCGGCGGCCCTCAAGGGCATGATCGAGACGGGCTCCAAGAACGTCATCATCGCGCTCCCCGACACCTCCGGATACCACGAGCAGTGGGAGGACGTGTACGAGCCGGTGGCCGACCAGAACGACGTGAAGGCCGACGTCGTCTACTACCAGCTGGGGAGTGCCGACTACGGGACCCTGGCGTCCATCATCGTCGCGAAGAATCCCGACACCGTGCTCCTGCCGGCGGCCAACGACACCGACTGCGACGGCACCCTGCCCGCCCTGGCCGCCGCCGGCTTCGCCGGCAAGATCATGGCCGGATCCTGCTCCGACTTCATCGAGAAGTTCCCGTCGAGCCAGACCGCGGGCATCTACGTCTACGGCCTGCTGCCCGCGCCGCAGTGGGTGGGCAACCTCCCCGAGAGCGTGGAGGAGGACCTCGCGGTCTTCAACGCCTACATGGAGCAGGAGGGCCAGGGCGAGTTCGCCAACGCGTTCGGCATGCAGGGCTTCGCGCTCGCGCTCAACGCCGCCAGCATGCTGGCCCAGGCCGACGACCCGACCACGTCGGTGTCCACGATGGCGGCGCTGAAGTCGGCTCAGGGGGCGCTGTTCGCGCAGGACGCGAGCTACGACTGCGCGACCGCCGGCGCGCCGGGCTCCTCCGCCTGCGGCAACCTGACCTGGTACGGACAGGTCCAGGACGACGGAACCATCCTGAACTCCGACTTCAGTCCCATCGACGCGAACGCGGCCCTGCCCGAGTGACCTGTTCCGTGCCCCGCCCGTCCGCGGGGCACGGAACGGCTCGCCGGCCGTCACGCGGCCGCCACATCTTCAACTGGGATCGAGAGAGATGTCGAACTTCTTGGTGTTCCTGGCCCTGGGACTGGGTCTGGGTGCCGTCTACAGCAGCCTGGCCGTGTCCATCGTGGTCACCTACCGCGGGACCGGGGTGGTCAATTTCGCGTGCGCGGCCATGGCCACGCTGCCGGTCTACGTCTTCAACGACCTGACCGCGAACGGACAGCTCTCCCTGCCCTTCCTGCCCAGCCTGGCGCTGGATCCGCCACTACCGGTCGCCGTGCTCATCAGTCTCACCGAGGGCGCGCTCATCGCCCTCCTGGTGCACCTCGTGATCTTCTACCCGCTGCGCAACGCACCCGAGCTGGCGCGGGTGGTCGCCTCGATCGGCCTGTTCCTGGCCATCACGCAGGGGATCTCCCTGCGGTACGGCGCGGAGCAGCGACCGTTGCTCCCGGTGCTGCCCGAGTCCCCGGAGCTCACGGTCGGGGGCGCCATCCTCAACACGCCGCGCCTCTGGCTGGCAGGCCTCGTCGTGGTGCTGTCCCTGGCGACCAGCCTCTGGCTCGCCCGCACCCGCTGGGGTCTCGCCGTCCGGGCCTCGGCGGAGAACGAGCGCGCCGCCGCACTGGCCGGCATCTCGCCGGCCAAGGTCGCGTTCGTCAGCCTCCTGCTGGCGACGGTCTCCACCACGCTGGTGTTCGTGCTGGCCGGTCCGACGATCGGCCTGCTCACGCCGACGGCGCCGCCGATGCTGATCGTCCCGGCCCTGGCCGCCGCCCTGCTCGGCCGTCTCCGCTCGATCGGCTGGACCCTCCTCGCCGGCCTCGCCATCGGCGTCGCCTCCGCACAGATCACCTACTTCTCCAGCGTGGAGCCGTGGTGGCCGACCTGGGCGCGGCAGGGTCTCGGCGACGCCCTGCCGTTCGCGATCATCGTCGTGGCGCTCTTCCTCATGGGCCGACGGATCCCGGGCCGCGCAGCGGAGGTCACGGTCTCGCTGCCCAGCGTGGTCGTGCCCCGCAACCGGCTGCTCGTCGTCGTGCTCACCGCAGGCCTCGGTCTCGTCGCGGTGCTCGGCACCGAGGGGGTCTACCGGTACGGCGTGGTCACGACGCTCGCCTCGCTGCTCATCATGCTCTCGTTCGTCGTGCTGACGGGGGCCGTGGGGCAGATCTCCCTCGCCCAGGCGGCGTTCGCCGGCGCTGCGGGGTTCGCGCTCTCGAAGATCGGCGACGCCCTGCCGTTCCCGATCTCGATGATCGTCGCGGCGCTCGCCGCGTCGGCACTCGGCGTGCTGCTGGGCCTCCCCGCGCTGCGGATCCGCGGCGTGCAGCTGGCCATCGTCAGCCTCGCCGCGGCGCTCGCCATCCAGAAGTTCGTCTTCTCCAACTCGGCGTTCACCGACCCGGGCGGGAACTTCGTCCCGAGCCCGTCCCTGTTCGGATGGGAGATCGCACCGCAGAGCGGGAGCGTGATCGCCACGCGCGAGTTCTGTCTCCTCGTGTTCGCCGTCGTGCTGGTGGTCACGCTCCTCGTCGGCAACGTGCTGCGCGGGGAGACCGGACGTCACTTCCTCGCGGTCCGGTCCAACGAGAGCGCGGCGGCCTTCGCCGGCATCGACGTGGCGCGCACCAAGATCGTGGCGTTCGCCGTCTCCTCCTTCCTGGCCGGACTGGGCGGTTCGCTCCTCAGCTACACCCGAGGACAGCTCGACGGCGGCTCCTACGGAGTGGTGGTCGGCCTCACCTTCCTCGCCGTCGCCTACGTCGGCGGCATCACGAGCATCGGGGGAGCGGTGGTGGCCTCCGTGCTCGCTCCGCTCGGCGTCCTGTACGTGTTCATCGACCGTGACCTCAACGGCGCCAGCTGGTACCCACTTGCCGGCGGCCTCCTCCTCATCGTCACCGTGCTGCAGAACCCGAGCGGCATCGCCGGTCAGTTCCGCAGGGACCTGGGACGACTCTCCGCGCGACTCCGCGGAGGGCGTCGCGTCGGGCCGGCGACCGCGACCCCTCCGGCGTCCGCGCCCGCCGCACCGGATCCCGAACCGATGCTGCGCCGGGAGATCGGCGGCACCTGCTTCGAGGCCCGCGGGGTCACCGTCCGGTACTCCGGCCTGGTGGCGGTCGACGCCGTCGACCTGGAGGTGCGGGCCGGGGAGATCGTCGGCCTCATCGGACCGAACGGGGCGGGCAAGACCAGCTTCGTGGACGCCATCACCGGCTTCTGCAAGGCGGACGGCACGATCAGCCTCGGCGGCCGCGAGATCTCGAGGCACGGCCCCACCCGGCGGGCCCACGAGGGCCTCGCCCGGACCTGGCAGAACACCGAGCTGTTCGGCGATCTCTCCGTGGCGGACAACGTCCGGGTGGCGACCGAGCGGGGTGGCCTCGCCGGCCTCGCCCGCGACGCCGTGAGGCCGACGCGACCGGTCAAGCGGAGTGTCACCGATGCGCTCCGGCTGCTGGCCCTGGACGACATCGCCGACCAGCCGGCCACGGCGCTCTCCCTCGGCCGGCAGAAGCTGGTCGGCGTCGCGCGGGCGCTCGCCATGGAGCCCCGGATGCTGTGCCTCGACGAGCCCGCGGCGGGACTGGACAGCTACGAGACCGCCGAGTTCGCAGGGACGCTCCGGCGGATCGCCTCCTCCGGCGTGGGCTGCCTCCTCATCGACCACGACATGGGCCTGGTCCTCGACGTCTGCGACCGTCTCTACGTGCTCGAGTTCGGCGAGGTGATCGCCGTCGGCAGGCCCGACGAGGTAAGGCGCGACCCGCGCGTCATCCAGGCCTACCTCGGCTCGGCCGCGGCGTCCGCTGTCGAGACGTCCGGCCTCGCGACCGAGGGGCAGCGCCGATGAGTAGCCCTGTGTCAACGTCAGGCCGCGAGAACGGCTTGGAGCGCGTTGTGTTGGTCGGGCTGGTAGGTGGTGCCGTCTTGCCAGCAGCGCCAGATGACGCCGAGCCAGGCGCGGGCCAGGATGCGGGTGGCGTGGGGATGGTCCTTGCCGCGGGCGATGGCGTCGTTGTAGATCTTCGCGGCCCAGGGGTTGGCGCGTCGGGAGTCGCCGGCGAAGTCGCAGACCGCGTCGCGGAGCTCCTTGTTGACCGCCCACCTGTAGGTGACGGCCTTGTGCTTGCCGGACTGTTTGGTCGAGGGCGCGACGCCGGCCAGACAGGCCAGGGACGCGGCGTCGGGGAAGCGGCCGCGGACGTCGCCGATTTCGGCGAGCAGTCGCGCGGCGCGAACGGTGCCGCCACGGGGCAGGGACTGGAAGATGTGGGCGTCGGCGTGCAGGGCGAGTTGCTCGGCGATCTGGGCTTCCAGAGTGGCGATCTGCTCGACGATCTCGGTCAGGACGCTCAGCATGGCGCGGGTGACGTGCGCGCGCGCAGCGCCATCGGGACCGACCGGTCCGCGGGGCGCGGCCTGCAGGTGCGCGAACAGGTCGGCGGGGTCCTTGCGGCCGCAGTAGCCGACACTGCCAAGCCAGGCAGCCAGTCGCTTCACGCTGAGCCAGTCGGCTCGCTCCTGGCAGTCGAAGCGGGCCAGGAACTTCAGGCTGATCTGGGAGTCCAAGTCACTGAAGAGCCCGACCGCGCCGGGGAACGCGGCCTGCAGGTGCGCCCGCAGCTGGTTGCACAGCGCGACGCGGTGCTTGACCAGTTCGCGGCGGGCGCGGACGGTGGCGCGCAGCGTCTTCGTGGCCTCGCTGTTGTGGGTGAGCGGGCGGAGCCGGGTCCGGTCGGTGCGCAGGGTGTCGGCCAGGACGTAGGCGTCGAACCGGTCGTCCTTGTTGCCGGCCGAGCCGTAGCGGCTGCGCAGGTTCTTGAGCCGGTTCGGGCTGATCACGACCACGGTCATGTCCGCCTCGAGCAGGGCGTCGACGACCGGTCCGTCGCCGCGCTCGATGGCGACCTCGCCCACGCCGTGCTGGCCCAGGAACTTCACCAGGGCGCGGAGTCCGGGGCTGGTGTGATCGACGCTCTTGCGGGCGATCTCGAGGCCACGGTCGTTGACGATGCTGACCGCGTGGTCCTCGCTGGCCCAGTCCACACCGGCGGTGACACTGTTGACGGGCTCCTCAGGCAGCTCCTCAGGCAGCTCCTCAGGCAGCTCCTCAGGCAGCTCCTCAGGCAGCTCCTCAGGCAGCTCCTCAGGCAGCTCCTCAGGCAGCTCCTCAGGCAGCTCCCCAGGCAGCTCCTCAGGCAGCTGGTCGGGCAGTTTCCTACCTGTGGTGTTGTTCGGGGTGGTGCTGGCAGACTTCACGTCAGCCTCCTCGCTGCTAGACCCAGTGGGGAGGCACCCTCTTTTCGGTGCCGGGACGCATCTGTCAGTCAGCTCACTGATCGGCGCTCCCAGCCAGCCACGGGGTCGGCCTTGGCGCTCAGCCCTGTCGACGATCACGGCGTCCCGAGTGACCGCCGGGCCCTGCAGAACTCATCGTGGACCTCACTGGGTCGAGCGAGCAGGGCAGTGACCCGACGGCACCTGGGGTGCATCAGCGGCCCATCCAGGACCACCGACGCGAGGAAGGTAGTCCAGTGAGCATCCTGCTGCAGACTCGGGAACTGGTCGCCGGCTACGGCAACATCCCCGCCGTACGGGGTGTCTCGATCGACGTCCGCGAGGGCGAGGTGGTCTCGCTCCTCGGCCCCAACGGCGCCGGGAAGAGCACGACGCTGCTGACCCTGGCCGGCGTGCTGAAGCCGTTGGGGGGCGAGGTCGAGGTCCTGGGCGCACGCGTCGCCAAGGCGGGCGCGCACCTGGTCGCCCGGCGCGGCACGGTGCTCGTCCCGGAGGGCCGCGGGCTGTTCCGGCAGCTGACCGTGCGGGAGAACCTGCGCATCCGGCATCCCAAGCGGTCGCCGGTCACGGTGGAGTCCGTGCTCGGCTACTTCCCCGCCCTGGAGAAGGTGATGGACCGCACGGCGGGCGTCCTCTCCGGGGGAGAGCAGCAGATGGTGGCCATCGCCGGCGCTCTCCTGTCGGCGCCCCGCCTGATCATGCTCGACGAGCTGAGCCTCGGCCTGGCGCCGATCATCGTCGAGCGCCTGCTGCCCACCGTCCGGCGGATCGCCCAGGACACCGGGGCCGGCGTCCTGCTCGTCGAGCAGCACGTCAGCGCCGCCCTCGCCGTCGCGGACCGCGGGTACATCCTCGTCGACGGCCGCATCGAGCACGCAGGGACGGCGCAGGAGCTGCAGGGAGCCGCCGCGGCGATCGAGGCCGCCTATCTCGGAGGAGGTACCGCGTGAGGGCCGTATCCGACCTGACCGGCCGGGTGGCCGTCGTCACGGGGTCGAGTCGTGGGATCGGCAAGGGCGTGGCCCACGTGCTGGGGGAGCGCGGTGCGACCGTCTACGTGACGGGCCGCACCGTGACCGGCGGCTCGTCGGAGCTGCCGGGCACGATCGGGGAGACGGCTGCTGAGGTGACGCGCAGGGGCGGAGTGGGCATCCCGGTCCGGGTCGACCACCACGACGACAGCAGCGTCGCGGCCCTCTTCGCGCGGGTCGCCGACGAGTCCGGGCAGATCGACATCCTGGTCAACAGCGCCTCGACCCTGGACTCCAAGGCGGACCGGCTGCGGTCCCGGCCCGGCTTCTGGGACCAGGACCTGGGCGAGTGGGAGAAGTTCCACGACATCGGCCTGCGCTCCCACTACGTCGCGAGTGCGTACGCCGCGCGCCTGATGGTGCCCCGGCGGTCGGGCCTCATCGTGAACGTGTCCTCCGCCGGCGCCGTCACCTACTACATGTCGGCGGCCTACGGGTCCGCCAAGGCGGCCCTGGACAAGCTGTCCCACGACATGGCCCACGAGCTGGCGCCGTACGGCGTCTCGGTCGTGTCGATCTGGCCGGGCCAGGTACGCACCGAGATGGGACTGTGGATGTCCGAGCACGGGATCATGGACATCTCCGCGGCGGAGACGCCCGAGCTCTCCGGTCGCGCTGTCGCCGCGATGGCCACCGACGCCCGGATCGCCGAGCGCTCCGGCAGGGCGTTCTACACCGCCGACCTGGCATCCGACTACGACTTCACCGACGTCGACGGATCGGTTCCGCAGCGACCGGTGATGAGCGACATCGTCCGCACGACTCCGGCGGCGATCCCCCCGACGACCAGGTAGGACGCAGCCGGTGCAGAGGCGGACGGACGGGGACTCGGCCCCGGGCGGCACCTTCGTCGTGCTCGCCCTCGGGGTCACCGCGTTCGCCCTCCTCCAGACACTGATCGTCCCGGTGCTCCCGCTCCTGAGGGAGCGCTTCGGGGTGAGCCAGTCCTCCATCGCCTGGCTGGTCACCGCGAACCTGCTCGCCGCCGCCGTCGCCACGCCCCTCAGCGGCCGCGTCGGCGACCGGGTGGGCAAGCACCGCGTCCTCGTCGGCTCACTCGTCCTGCTGACGGCCGGCTCCCTGCTCGCCGCTGTGGCGCCCGGCTTCCACGTGCTCGTGGCGGCCCGCGTGCTGCAGGGCCTGGGAGCCGGGATCACGCCGATGACCTACGCCATCGCGCGCGACGAGTTCGCGGCGGATGCGGTCGCGACCCTGACGGGCGTGCTGGCGGCCCTGGTCGCCGTCGGCGGCGGCATCGGGGTGGTGCTCGCCGGCCCGCTCGAGCAGCTGCTCGGCATCCGGTCGCTCTTCTGGGTCCCCGGCGCGGTCCTCGCCGTCCTCGTCGTCGCCAGTGTCCGCGTGGTGCCGCCGTCCCCGGTGCGGTCGGAGACGCCGGTGAACCCGGCGTCCGCTCTGCTCCTCGGCACCTGGCTGGTGACCCTGCTGCTGGCGCTCACCCAGGGCCAGGCGTGGGGGTGGCTGTCACCGGGTCTGCTCGGCACCGCCGCGCTGTGCGCGCTCACGTTCGGCACGTGGATCCGGGTCGAGCGGCGAACCGCCAGCCCGACCCTCGACCTGGGGCTGATGTCGATGCCGGTGGTGGCGCTGCTGAATCTCGTCGCCTTCCTGGTCGGGATCGAGATGTTCGCCTCCCTGACCCTGATGCCGCTCTACTTCCAGGCGGCGCCCGCCGGCGGGTACGGCTTCGGCTCCACGACCACGGAGGCAGGTCTGCTCATCCTCCCGTCGGGCTTCACGATGTTCGTCTTCGGTGCCCTGGCCGCGCGCTTCAGTCGCCTGTTCGGCAACCGCTCCGTGCTGTGGTGGGGCTGTTCGGCCTGTGCCGCGGCGATGCTGCTGCTCGCCCTGATCGGGACGGGCGAAGGGTGGGCGTACCTGGCGACCGGTGTCCTGGGTGCGGGCCACGGCCTCGTGTTCGCGACGGTCGCGTCCCATCTGACGCTGAGCGTGCCCCAGGCCCAGACAGGGGTGGCCGGAGGCATGAACATCAACCTGCGCCAGATCGGCGGCGCCCTCGGCATCACCGTCACCTCGGCGCTGCTGGCGGCCTCGGCCACCTCCGCGGGGGACGCCTCCGAGGCGGCCTTCCGCGGGTGCTTCGTCCTCCTGGCCGGCGTCGTGCTCCTGGCGGTCCCCGCGGTGGGCATGCTGCCCGGCCCGCGACCGGCCCGATAGCGCCCGCCGCGGTTCCGGCACCCGGAACGGCGGGTGGCCGGCCAGGTGTGTCCTGCGTCACTGTCACGATCACCGTCGGTCAGGCGACGGGACACCAGCTCGTGAAGGGGCGTACATGGCCGACCTCGTCGTTGAGGAACTCTCCATGCGGTTCGGCGGCATCACCGCGCTCGACTCGCTCTCCATGACCGTCGAGGCCGGGCAGATCTGCGGGCTCATCGGGCCGAACGGTGCAGGGAAGACCACCCTCTTCAACTGCGTCGGCCGCGTGTACCAGCCGAGCGCCGGAAGCGTGCGTCTCGGGGACGTCGACCTGCTGGCGCTGCCCGCCCACCGGATCGCGTACGCGGGGGTCGCGCGGACCTTCCAGAACCTGGGCCTGTTCCCCTCCCTGACGTTCCTCGAGAACGTGATGGCAGGGGCCTACTCCAGCGTCGGCGGCGGCTTCCTCAAGTCCATCCTGCGGATCGGTATCGCGGCCCAGGAGCGCGAGCTCGAGGCGCGCGCACATCGCCTCCTGGAGATGCTCGAGCTGGACCGGCACGCGTTCAGCCTCGCCAAGGACCAGCCGTTCGGGACGCTCAAGCGCCTCGAGATCGCGCGGGCCCTCGCCAGCGGCCCCCGCCTCCTGCTCCTGGACGAGCCGGCGGGCGGACTCACCGACAGCGAGGTGGGGGAACTGTCGGAGCTGATCGACAGCCTTCCCGAGCGGTTCGGGGTGACGGTGCTGCTCGTCGAGCACAGGATGGCGATGGTCATGGGCATCTCCGACAAGATCGTCGCGATGAGCTACGGCAGGAAGCTCGCCGAGGGCTCTCCCGAGGAGATCCGCCAGCATCCCGAGGTCATCGCCTCCTACCTCGGTGGTGCGGCGTGAGCGCCCTGGTCCTGGAGGACGTGTGCGCCGGCTACGGCGCCGGCGACGTCCTCGGCGACGTCGGCCTCCGCGTCGATCCGGGGGAGATCGTGGTCATCCTCGGCGCGAACGGGGCGGGCAAGACGACCCTCATGCGCGCGATCTCCGGCACCATCGCTCGGCGGGGCACGGTCCGGCTCGGAGACCGCGACCTGGTCCGCGCGAAGCCCGACCAGATCGTGCGGGCCGGGGTCGTGCAGGTGCCGCAGGGCCGCGGCACCATCGCCGACCTCTCGGTCGAGGACAACCTCCGGCTCGGGGCGTACATCCGCCGCGACAAGGAGGTCGCCAAGGACCTCGCCCACTGGTACGACGTCTACCCGCGCCTGGCCGAGCGCCGCAAGCAGAAGGCCGGGTTCCTCTCGGGGGGCGAGCAGCAGATGCTGGCCATCGCGCGCACCCTCATGACGCGACCCCGGGTGCTGCTCTGCGACGAGCCGAGCCTCGGCCTCTCGCCGCGCCTCACCTCGGAGCTCTTCGCGTCCCTCGCGTCCCTCAACAAGGAGCTCGACCTCTCCATCCTGGTCGTCGAGCAGAACGCCATGGTCGCCCTCGCCATCGCCTCGCGCGCCTATCTGCTGGAGGCCGGGCGGCTCGCCCCCAGCCGGGATGCGGCCGAGCTGATGAGCGACGACGCCATCAAGACCGCATATCTCGGAGGCTGAGACCGTGGATCTGCTGATCGCCCGCGTCCTCGACGGGTTCAACAACGGGGTCATCTACGGATTCCTCGGTCTCGCGCTCGTGTGCGTCTACCGCGGGACCGGGCACCTCAACCTCGCCCAGGGCGAGATGGCGATGTTCTGCGCGTTCCTGGCCTACGCGTTCATCGGCGCCGGCCTTCCCGTGCCCCTGGCCATCCTGCTGGTCGTCGCCATCGGGTTCGTCGGCGGCGCGACCGTCGAGCGGTTCCTGATCCGTCCCCTCGGTCACGACGCGGAGTACCCGATCCTGCTCGTCACCGTCGGCATATTCCTCGCGCTCAACGCAGGAGCCGGGGTGATCTGGGGCGGTGATCCCCTGGTGTTCCCGACGGTCGTCCCGTCCGGTCCCGACGACTACATAGCCGTCCTCGGCCAGCGGCTGCACTATCAGAAGGTGGTCATCGCCGGCCTCCTGGCGGCGTGCCTCGCCGTCCTGTACGCGCTGTTCCGCTACACGCGGATCGGGCTGGCGATGCGGGCGTCGTCCAGCAATCCGGACTCGACGCTGCTCCTGGGAGTCCCGGTCCACCGGATCAACTCGCTCGGCTGGGCGATCGCGGCCGGCGTGGGCGCCCTGCTCGGGCCGCTCGTCGCCCCCAGCACGACGCTCAACACGATGATGATGCTGCACTTCATCCTCTACGCCTGCGCGGCGGCGACCCTGGGCGGGTTCGACAGCCCCGCCGGCACGGTGTTCGCGGGCGTGATGCTCGGCGTGGTGGAGAACATCGTCGCCAGCTACGTCGGGGCCGTCGGGTCGGACCTGAAGCAAGGCGTCACCCTGCTCATCCTCCTGGCGGTGCTCATGATCCGCCCGTCGGGACTGTTCGGATCCCAGAAGGTGGAGCGAATCTGATGGCTGTCCTCCCGCGCGACATCCCGCGTGACACCCACCTCTTCAAGGCGCTCAGGCTGGCTCCGGCCGTGGCGACCGTGGTCGTCGTGCTGTTGATCCCGTACGTCCTGCCCACCTACCGCATCAGTCAGATCAGCGGCGCCTGTGTGATGGCCCTGGCCGTGGTCGGGCTCAACCTGCTGACCGGCTACGGGGGCCAGATCTCCCTGGGCCACGCGGCGTTCTTCGGGCTGGGGGCCTACACGACCGGCATCCTGATCGCGACGTACGACGTCGGCTGGATCCTCGCCTTCGGTGCCAGCGTCGTGGTGTGCTTCGTCGTGGGGGTGCTCGTCGGGATGCCGGCGCTGCGGGTCAGGGGCATGTACCTCGCGCTGGTGACGCTGGCGCTGGGCGTTCTGTTCCCCAGCCTGGTGCGACGGTTCAGCGAGCTGACCGGAGGCTCGCTCGGACTCATGGGCATCCGGGTCGATCCGCCGGACATCGCCTACTTCGGTGGTCCGACGGCGAACATCCTGTGGCAGTACTGGATGACGATGATCTGTCTCGGCCTCGGCTGCCTCGTGGTCTGGAACCTCGTGCGGAGCAGGACCGGCCGCGCCATCGTCGCGCTGCGCGACAACGAGCGCGCGGCGATCATCATGGGGGTCAACCGCACCCTGGTCCGGACCACCCTCTTCGGGGTGTCCGCGGGGATCGCCGGGCTCGCGGGAGCGCTGTTCGCGGTCCAGACGGGCCTGCTGACCCCTGAGAGCTTCTCCCTGCTCGTCACCATCTACTTCCTCGTGGCGATGGTGCTCGGGGGCAGCTCGACCTACTGGGGCCCCATCCTGGGCGGCTTCGCGATCTACTTCATCCCCATCTGGTCCTCCGACGTGACCGGCGGGCCGATCTCCGGCGTGCTGTTCGGCGCCGTCGTGATCGCGCTCGTGTTCCTCATGCCCAGCGGACTCGTCGGGCTCGCCAAGAGCGCGGCCGCCCGGTTCGTCACCTTCTCCCCTGTGGCTCCCGCGCCGGCGGAGCCGGATCCCTCAGGAGAGGTCGCCGCCCGGCGGAGGGAGCTGGCCGCCGACCGGGTCTCCTGAGACCCGGTCGAGGAGGCCGGCCAGCTCGACCGGTCGGGAGAGGAAGGGGGAGTGGTCGGTATCGAGGGTGAGGACGTGCTCGGGGGCGAAGCCCCGGTGCATCGACCGCTGCTTGGCGAGAGGGATCGCCCGGTCCCGCGTGCACTCGACGTAGAAGCGGGGAACGCGTCCGGACACCGAGGGTGCGGTCACCGGCTGCGTCTCGACCAGGAGGCTCTCGGGCCGGAGCCGCTCCTGCGCCCATGCGGCCGCCTTCGGCTCGCAGCAGCCGTAGAAGGCCTCCACCGCGCCCTCGCGCAGGATGGCCGAGCATCCGTTCCGCTCGTCGACCACACGGCAGTCGCGCACCGCCGAGGTCTCGAAGCCGGTGGCACTGAGGTCCAGCATGCTCTCGCCGGGACCTGGCACGAATGCGCAGACGTACACCAGCGCCGCCAGCTCGTCGGCGACCAGGGCCGCGGCCTGGGTCGCGGCCAGGCCTCCCATGCTGTGGGCCACCAGGATCGGCCTGGTTCGGGAGCCCCCGTCAGCGCCGCGGCGTACGGCGGCCACCACTCGGCCGGCGGACGCGTCCAGCGTCAGCCGGGCCGCCGCGCCGGTCGAGCCGGCGTCGTCGCCGTGGAGCTCGACCGCCTCGGTCGTGTGTCCCATGCCGCGCAGCACGGCCTCGAGCGGCTGCCAGCACCACGGGCCGTGCCAGGCGCCGTGCACCAGGACGAAATGGCTCATGGCCGAACGGTAGGAGCACGGCGCCGGCCGCCCGGTCCGGCATTCCGGCCCACGGAACCGGCGGCCCGCCGTTCTGGCCGCCGGAACGCGCCTTGGCGCGTCCACCGTGACGTGGGTCACTGTCGCCGGGACCAGGGGTCGGCCGTCGACCCCGTGTGGCCATAGCGAAGGAGAGCGACTGTGGAGTTGCTGAGACTGCACCGCGGGTTCGGGGCCGCGCTCGCCGTAGGTGTGCTCGTCGTGACGGGATGCGGCGCACCCGGGGGATCGGGTGGGACGAGCGAGCTGTCGGACGCGGAGTCCGCAGCCGCGAAGAACCTCGGCATCGACCTCGACGACTGCCCCGCCGGCGTCACCGACGAGGTCGAGGGCACCGTCAAGGTCGGCCAGACGCTGCCGCTGTCCGGGCCCATCGCGAGCGCGCTCAGCCCGATCGGCGCCGGCGTCCAGGTACGGTTCGAGGTCGCCAACGAGTCCGGTGCCTACGAGCACGACTTCGAGCTGGTCCAGAAGGACGACCAGTTCGCCCCTGACAAGGCGCTGGTCGCCTCCCGCGAGCTGGTGGCCAAGGACCAGCCCGTCGCCTTCACCTCCCAGGTGGGCACGCCCCAGGTCCTCGCCGTCCGGGACGTGATGGAGGAGACCTGCACGCCGCTCATCCCGGCGGTCTCCAACGGCGTCTCGGCCAACAGTCCCGACTCGCACCCGTGGACGGCGGTCGTGACGCTGCCCTCGGCGGTGGACGTGCGTGCCTGGAAGGACCACGTCGTCGAGACCCACCCGGACGGCGCCAAGGTCGCGTTCCTCTACTCCAACGACGCGTCCGGCGAGGACTATCGTGCCGCCGTCGAGCGGGAGCTCGAGGGGACCGATCTCGAGCTGGTGGCGACCGAGTCGGTCGAGATCACCGAGACGGCGGCACCGGCGTCGCAGATCACGACCCTCCGGTCCAGCGGCGCGGACGTCATGTTCCTCGCGCCTCAGGCATCGCAGTGCACGCCCGCGCTGACCGAGATGGCCAGCCAGGGATGGCACCCCGACATCTACGTCACGGCGAGCTGCCCCACGCTCGCCCTGGATCAGGCCGGCCAGGCGGCCGACGGCGTCTACTACAACCGCTACCTGAAGGACCCGTTGCGTGCTCCCGACAACAACGACCCCGACGTCCTCGCCTGGCTGGACAACATGAAGAGGTACGAACCCGGCGCGCCCATCAACCAGACCTCGCTGGCCGGATATGTCGACGCGGCCGTGTTCTTCGCCGCCGTCGACGACGCCCTGGACTCGGAGCTGGGGCTGAGCAGGCTGGGGCTCATCGTGGCCGCGGCGCACGTCGACTTCCAGTCGGAGCTGATGCCCGACGGCGTGAAGATCCAGCTGGACGGCCTCGACGACCAGGTGGCGATCGAGTCGACGCTGATGGCGAAGTACGACGCGTCGACCAAGATCCTCGACGACGTCAAGCTCTACGACTACCAAGGGCAGATGACGGGCGTGGCCAGCCACGGCTAGGAGCTGGACAGCGGCCCGACCGGCGGTGCCGGCGTGGCGGGGCAGGGTGATGACGACGTCGCCCTGCCCCGTGCGTGGTTCCGGCCGCCGAAACGACACGCGACCGTCGCGGCGCCCCGGCCGTAGCCTCGGCACGTGGAGAACGTGACGTACGAGCAGCTCGGCCAGGTCGCGGTGATCACCCTGAACCGGCCCGAGAAGAGGAATGCCATCGACGCGCGGATGGCGCACGCCATCGCGTCGGCGCTCGACCGCGTCGAGACGGATCCCACGATCCGCGCCGCCGTCCTGGCCGCCACCGTCACCGAGCCGCGACCCGTCTTCTGCTCGGGTCACGACCTCACGGCGATCCCCGGCGAGCTCGAGGGCGGTGAGCTCGCGGCCACGTCGAAGGGCGGTTTCGCCGGCATGACGCGCTACGAGCGGACCAAGCCGCTGGTCGCCGCGGTGGACGGCCTGGCGACGTCGGGCGGCCTCGAGATGGTGCTCGCCTGCGACCTGGTGGTCGCGACGACGCGCTCGTCGTTCGCGCTGGCCGAGGTCCGCTGGGGGCTGGTCGCCGGTGCCGGAGGCCTGTTCCGGCTGCCGTGGGCGATCGGCCCCGCCGCGGCGATGGACATGATCCTGACCGGTGAGGCGATCGATGCCCAGCGGGCCTACACGCTCGGCCTCGTGGGCACCCTCGTCGAGGACGACGTCGTCGCCGCTGCTGTGCACCGAGCCGAGCTCGTCTGCGCTCACAGCCCGGCTGCGGTCACGGTCAGCCGCCGGGTGGCGGACTGCGCCTTCGCGCTGCCGGAGACCGAGCTGTGGGCCCTCAACGACCGCCTGGAGCACGACCTGCTCGCCACCG
Organism: Nocardioides humi; assembly: GCF_006494775.1. Taxonomy (NCBI): domain Bacteria; kingdom Bacillati; phylum Actinomycetota; class Actinomycetes; order Propionibacteriales; family Nocardioidaceae; genus Nocardioides; species Nocardioides humi. The sequence goes on from NZ_CP041146.1 coordinate 3,610,032, forward strand.
ACGAAGGCGTCGGTCAGGGCCTGCAGGCGTTCGCGCAGCGCGGGTCGGCGACGTCCTAGCCCGAGCGTCTGGTCACCTACACCAGCCACCTGCTCGGCGTCTACACCAGCCACCTGCTCAGCGTCGTCGCGGTGCACACCGGCGGCTCGAGCCGCTCGGCCTCGAGGACCACGCGCACGGCGAGCTGGACCCCGCCGGGGACGTCGATGCACGACAGCACCTCGCCGCGCCCGCGGAGCCGGGCCGGGGCGGGAACGGCGGAGAAGGTGACGCCGTCGACCCCGTAGTTCACGCCCAGGCGCATGCCCCGGACCTGCACGAGCCGGGGAAGGAAGTGGTTGCAGAGGGCCAGGAGCAGGAGCTCGGGCAGCCGGGCCGGTGGTGCGGGGTCCGACGGGATCGGGCGCGCTGGGAGCCCCGACGCCGCGGCCTCGAAGGAGGCCACCTGCCCCGGGTCCACCCGCGTCCAGGGGGTCGGGCCCGGACGCGCACCGACCGAGGCCCGGACGCCCTCGACGCCGTGGACGATCAAGGGGGCGTTCGAGCCGGGTCCGGTCATCGCGCCTGCGGTGCGAACTCGTCCCCGATGACGCCGTCCCGGCGCAGCACTGCGCGCTCGTCCTCGTCGAAGCCGAGGTCGGCCAGGATCTCGTCGTTGTGCTGTCCGAGCATCGGCGCGGGTCCGGGCATCGCCGACGCGGGCGCGGCCGAGAACCGCATCGGCCAGCCGATGAACCGGACGTCGCCGTTGAGGGGGTGCTTCACGGTGAACACACGCTGGCGCGCCTGCAGCGCCGGATGCTCGATGATCTCGGCGTCCCTTCCCACCAGAGCCGCCGCCACCCCGAGCGCTGCAGCTCCTCCAGCACCACGGGCGAGGAGTGCGCGGCGCACCACGCCGCGAGCTCGGCGTACGGCTCCCGGTCGACCCGGATCCCCAGTGCGGCGAGCGAGATCCACGTCTCGCGGTCGGGGATCGTCACCGCGAGCCAGTCGCCGCTGCCGGTGGCGAAGGTGTCCTGCACGACGAGGCCCTCCCGGCGATTGCCGAGCCGGCCGGGTTCGGCGCCCAGTGAGCCGGCGATCACGGCGCGCGCGCTGAGCGGGGTGGCGGCGTCGCAGAGGGCCACCTCGATCGTGGTCGCCCGCCCCGTCCGGTCCCGCCGCCGGAGCGCGGCCAGCACGGCGGAGGCCGTGGTGAACGCCGACATGGGATCGATGGCCGATCCGGTGAGGACGGGCGGGCCGTCCGCATAGCCGGTCATGGCCGCGACACCCGACGTCGAGTCTGCGGTGAAGGTCGTCCCCGGCCGATCGCGCCAGGGGGACCGGAGCCCCCAGGCCGGCATCCGGACGACGATCACGCCCGGGTTCAGGGCCTGCATGCCGGCGGCGTCGAGGCCGAGCCGGTCGAGCACCCGCGGCGAGTAGTTGTCGATGACGACGTCCGCCGAGGCGACCAGCCGCCGCAGCACCTCGACGCCGCGTGCGTCCGAGAGCTCCGCGGTGATGCCGCGGGCGCCCATGTTGCACTGGTTGAACAGCGACTGGCGGTCCCAGAACCGTGGGAGCTGCGGGTCCACCATCGAGAAGCGGATCGGGTCGGGACGGCGCACGCTCTCGACCTTGATCACGTCGGCGCCGAGGTAGGTGAGGTAGCTCGCCGCGAGCGGCCCGGCCTGGAAGAGACCGAACTGGACGACGCGCATGCCGGCGAGCGGCCGGAAGCCGGCGGCGGAGCCGCCGGCGGTGGATCGGGGCGCCGGCTCACGGGAGGACAGGTCCTGGTCGTGGTCGTCGACGTCCGCGAGCACCCCCGGCGCCCAGTCCGGCAGGTGACCGAAGCGGTACGCCGGCCGGGGGATCAGCGCGGTGGCCGGACCGTCGGGGGTGTCGACCGGGGCCTCGACGTACGTCCCGCGGCTGCGGAACGGGAGGGACCGGGGGACATCGGCCGGCTCGACGACCGGGACCAGCGAGGCACGGTGCTGCTCGGAGGTGTCCATCAGCTCCGCGATCGTGAACTGCCGCGTGTAGCCACCGATGAGCTCGGTCAGCTCGTCGGCGTGGGCGAACCGCTGGCTGAGAGTCGCGTACCGGGGGTCGCGCAGCTCCTGCAGGTCGGCCATCTCGACGAAGATCTCCCAGTGCAGCTGGCTCACCACCGGCACGCAGACCCAGCCGTCCTTCGCCGGCTGGACGGTGGCGATGAACCGGGAGGGGATCGGGTCGGGCAGGTGTCCCTCGATCTGGTGCGGCAGCCAGGGATAGCCGGCATGGGCGATGAGGGCCTCCAGCCGCGAGACGTCGACCTCGTTGCCCCGCCCCGTCCGGTCGCGGTGGAGGATCGCGCTGAGCGCCCCGACCGCGGCGCAGAGTCCCGCCGTCGTCTCGGACAGATCGGTGGTGGTGGCCACGGGCGGGCGGTCGCCGGTGTCGCGCACCGCCATGAGGCCGCTCTCCGCCTCGAGGACGAACGGACTGGTGGGCCGGTCCCAGGCCGCTCCGCGCCCGTAGTCGGAGATGCGGACCACGACGATGTCGTCCCGGCCGGCAGCGACCCGGTCGACCACGTGGCCGGCCGCGTCGTCGTCGGTCACGACCACGTCCGCCCGGGAGACCCAGCGCGCCAGCGTCTCCTCGTCGGGCGCCACGATCGACTGCTTCCGGCCGTGCAGGAACAGTGAGTAGCCGGGTTCGCTCTCGCGTCGCGGGTCTCCACCCGCGGGCTCGATCCGGGCCACCCTGGCGTCGAAGTCGGCGAGGATCCGGGTGCACTGGGACGCGGCGTCCGTCGTTCCTACCTGCAGCACGAACACGTCGTCGAGCACCGGGCTCCTCCTCGGGTGTGGGGGTGGTCACCGTGACCCTAGGGGGACGCGGACCGCGTCTGCGGTCGCTTTGCCAGTGTCCGGAACACCTGCTTTCAGGCCCGTGCGCCGTCGTGGCAGGCGTCGTGCCGGATCAGACAGTTCCCCCGCCGTCGACCCGCAGCACCTGTCCGGTCACGAACGACGCACGTCGGGAGAGGAGGAACAGGGCGGCGTCGACGACCTCGGCCACCTCGGCGTGCCGGCCCAGCGGAACCGCCTGCGCGGTCTCCGCCGAGGCGAGACCGGTGCGCGCCGACTGTGCCAGGACGCGAGCCGTCCGGACGACGCCCGGCGCGACGCAGTTGGCGCGAACGCCGGCGGGTCCCAGCTCGACCGCCAGGTGGCGGACGTAATGCTCGACCGCGGCCTTGCTGGCTCCGTACAGGGCACCGTAGCCGTGGGGGGCGACCGCCACGGCGGCCGCGCTGGACAGCGCGACGATCGACCTGAGTCCGTCGGGACGCAGCCGGGGGACCGCCGCCCGGCAGGTGTTGACCAGGGTCCGGAGGTTGGCGTCCAGCAGCACGGTGACGTCCGCGTCCGGCGTCACGCTCGCCTGGCTGCGCTCGTACGGTGCCACGATGCCGCCCGCGACGGCGACGACGGCGTCGATCCCGCCGTAGCGGTCGGCCACCTCGTCGAACGCCGACGTACACGCCACCGGGTCCGCGAGATCGACGGTCAGGGCGATCGAACCCGGTGACCTCGCCTCCAGCTCCTCCCCGATCGATGCGGCGCTCAGCTCCTCCCCGTACCGGACGGAGGCGGCCAGGTCGATATCCAGGACGGCGACCCGGCTGCCGGCTCCGGCCAGGGCCAGTGCGGCCGCGCGCCCGATCCCGCGTGCGCCGCCGGTGACGACCACCGCCGATCCGGCGAGCCCGTCGTCGCGGTCGCTCGCCGTCATGCCGTCACGCTCAGCCCCGCGGCCCGCCCCAGGGTCGCCGCCGCGCTCAGCGCGCTGCCGCTCAGGTACCCCGAGCCGTGGAGACCCCCGACGAGCTCGCCCGCCGCGTGAAGCCCCTCGATCGCCTCGTCGAACACGTCCACGACGCGCAGCTCCCGGTCGACGGCGACACCACAGAAGGTCGTCGTCAGCGCGTTCGTGCAGGGGAAGGCGAAGAAGGGCGACTCCTCGACGCGGGCGCCACCGGGCTCGCCGAAGTCCTGGTGGGCGCGCCCGAAGAGGTCGCGGCCCGCCTCGATCGCGTCGTTGTAGTGGCCGATCGTTCGAACGAGAGCGTCCGCCGGGACGTCGATGCGCTCGGCGAGCCGGGTGAGGTCGGGCTCCTCGGCGAGGGCGCCGTCCCGGCGGGCGCCGGCGAAGTCGAGAGGACCCGCCAGCTCGGCCCCACGCCGCATCACCTTGACGTCGAAGACCTGGAAGGCGACGGCCCCGGGCTGCGCAGCACAGAGGCTGCTCATCAGCTTGTAGTGCAGATCCTCACTCACGAACCGCTCACCCCTCCGGTTCACGAGGACCGCTCCTCGAGTGACCGGATAGAGCAGCCGCGGCGCGACCCGCTCGCCGCTCGCGCTCCAGCCGGGCAGCGAGGCCCCGAAGGTCGCCCGGAGATTGCCCATGTCGCGGAGCCGGGCGCCGAGCGAGCAGGCCAGCCGCAGCCCTCCGCCGTCGTTGTGCGGCCCGCCGAGGGGGACGGCGTCCGCGATGTCGGGTGCGAAGGTCCGGACGAGGTCGCGGCTCTGGGAGAAGCCGCCCGTGGCCAGGACGATCGAGCGGGCGACCACCGACACCAGTCGGCCCTTCGTCTCGGCCTCGAGCCCCGTCACCCGCCGCTCCCCGCCCGGCCTCCGGACCAGGCGCTGGACGTCGACCTCGGTGATGAGCCGGACCGACGGGTGCTCCGTGAGTCGTTCGTGCAGCTTCTCCACCACCGCGCCGGGGACGGTGTCGTGGATCCGTGGCAGGACGCCGGCCCGAGGGGTCGGGAGCAGGGTGAAGTCGACCCCCTGCTCGCCCAGCCACCGGTACGTCGCCAGCTGGTGGGCCACGAAGGTGTCGACCGTGGCGGGGTCGGCGTCGCCGCGCCCGGCGGCGAGGAGATCCTCCCGCAACGCGTCGGGGGTATCGGTGAACCCGGCCCTCGCCTGATGGTCCGTGCCCGCGAACAGGAAGCCGCCACCGGCCTTCCGCGACGATCCGCCCACGGTCGGGCCTCGCTCGAGGACGAGCACGTCCGCGCCCCGGTCGGCGGCGACCAGGGCGGCTGCGTGACCGGCGACGCCGGTGCCGAGGACCACCACGTCCGCGTGGATCAGCATGGGCCCGATGCCACCACAGCGTGGAGGTCTGCTCAAACGATGTTCTGGCGTCCGGAACCTCGCCTCGCCTCGGGTCCCGGGCTCCCGCAACATCCGGCGAATGGACCTCAACTCATTCGATGTGCTGGTCGTCGGCGCCGGGCCGACGGGCTTCACGCTGGCCATCGACCTCGGGCAACGCGGTGTTCGCACGCTCCTGGTCGAGCGTGACCCGTCGACCAAGCAGTTCCCGAAGATGGACCGCTCGAACGCGCGGACCATGGAGATCTTCCGGCGGCTGGGCATCGCCGACCGCGTCCGGGAGCAGGGCTACCCGCCCGAGGCCTCGATGGACGTCCTCGTGGTCACCCGGCTCAGCGACCCGCCGCTGGCCACGCTGACCTATCCGACGGTCGCCCAGCATCGCCGGATGATCGCGGCCGCGACCGACAGCTCGGAGCCGCTCGAGCCCTATCAGCTCGTGTCGCAGAACGACCTCGAGCCGCTTCTCCTCGACGTCGCGAAGAACACGCCCAACGTGGTGGTCCGGTTCGGTGCCGAGCTGGTCAGCTTCGAGCAGACCGAGGAGCAGGTGACCGCGACGCTCCGCGGGACGGACGGAGGGGAGGAGACCGTCGCGGTCTCCTACCTGGTCGGCTGCGACGGCGGGCAGAGCACGGTGCGCAAGACATTGGGCATCCCGCTGGAGGGGCACGGAAGCATCGCGCAGCTCAAGCAGATCGCGATCGAGTCCGACGCGCTCTACGACCGGATACCGATCGGCAAGGCCCGGCACTACTACTTCGCGGACCCCCAGGGCAGCGCCATCGTGGTCCAGGGCAGCCGGCGGCACTTCACGCTCAACTCCGTGCTCCCCGACGACGCCGATGTCGAGCAGGAGGTGCGTGACCGCATCGGCTTCGACGTGCCGTTCGAGGTCACCAACGTGACGCCGTGGAAGTTCCACCTGCTGCTGGCCGAGCGCTACCGCGACGGCCGGGTCTTCATCGCGGGCGACGCGGCGCACCTCGTGATCCCCACGGGTGGTCTCGGCATGAACACCGGCGTGGGCGACGCGATCGACCTCTCCTGGAAGCTCGCGGGCACCGTCCGGGGCTGGGGAGGCCCCGGCCTCCTCGACGGCTACGAGGCCGAGCGGCGGCGGGTCGGCCGCCGCAACGTGAACGCCGCGGGCTGGGCGGCCGACGGCATGAGCCGGTGGCGGGTCTTCACGACCGACGACACCTACGCCGAGTCGCCCGAGGGGGAGGCGGTCCGCGACATCGTGGGCGCCGCAGCGGCGATCCACCAGCGCCGGGTGCACGAGATGATCGGTGTCGAGCTGGACTACAGCTACGCGGGGTCGGGGCTGATCGCGTCGACCTCCCCGGAGGACGCCGAGTGGGCCACGACGGTCTACAGCGGCCGCTGCCGACCGGGCGTCCGCCTGCCCCACCTGTGGCTCGCGGACGGCCGCTCGTCGCTGGACGCGGTCGGACCGGACTTCACCGTTCTCGTGCTCCGCACCGACGCCGAGACCGGGACGCTGTCGGCCGCCCTGACCGAGGCGGGCGCCCCCTTCGAGGTCGTCACCCTGGACGACGAGCACGCCGCGCGGACCTATGGTTGCTCGGTGCTGCTGATCAGGCCCGACCTCCACGTCGTCTGGTGCGGTGACGTCGCCCCCGACGCGGCCGCCGCCACCGACCTGGTCGCGAGGGCGGTCGGCCGAACCGGCGGCGTACCCGAAGGGGCTGGAGGCCGGTGATGACCATCTCGACCGAGGCCACCGCTCTGCGGGAGGAGATCCGCGCCTGGGGACTGGCCCACGTCCGGCCGCTGGCGCGTGAGGCGGACCGTCTGCACGGGCCGCCGCCGGGCGTGGAGGCCGTGCTTGCGGCAGCCCCGACCGACCTGGCGGCGATCGCGGTCGCCGCCCTGCCGTCGCTGCCCGAGGAGCTCCGGCCGTGGTTCCCGTCCGAGCGCGAGACCGGCTACGTGCTGGGCGCGCTGATGATGGAGGTCCAGCCCTACGGTGACAGCTGGGTCCTCACCCAGCTGCGAGGCGCGGGCATCGCGGAGAAGGTCGTGAAGCTGCTCGGCACCCCTGAGCAGCAGGAGAGGTGGGTCGGCAGCCACTCCGGGACCTTCCGGCGGACCGCCTTCGCGCTCACCGAGCCCCACTTCGGCTCGGACCCGTCGAGTGTGGCCACGACGGCCACGCGCGACGGCGACGGCTGGGTGATCAACGGACGCAAGATGTACTGCTCGAACGGCGCGAGCGCCGACTACGCCGTCGTCTTCGCGACCATCGACAAGGAGGCCGGCGCCGACGGGATCCGGGCGTTCGTGGTGCCGACGGGCACCCCCGGGTACGTCGTGGGCAAGCGCAACGAGACGAAGCTGGGCATCCGCTCCCACGAGACGTCCGAGCTGCTCTTCGAGCAGATGGCGGTGCCCGCGGACGCCCTGCTCGGCGGCGAGGACGCGGGTGGGAACGGACTGATGGGCGCGCTGGGCACGCTGAACACCAGCCGTCCCCTGATGGGCGCCTGGGCGCTGGGGATCGCGGGGGCCGCACTGGACGCCGCCAGGGAGTGGTTCGGCGAGAACGCCGACGCCTACTCCGCCCGCCGGCGGCAGCTGGCGCAGGACGACCTGCGGCGGATGGACACCGCCATCGCCGAGGCCCGCACCCTGGTGCTGCAGGCGTGCGAGCTGGCCAACCGTGGTGTCCCGAACCGCCGGGAGGCGTCGACGGCCAAGGCCGTCGCCCCCGCCGTGGGCGAGGCGGTGTGCCGCCGCGTCATCGAGCTGGTCGGTCCCGAGGCCGTGTCCGAGCAGCACCTCTTCGAGAAGTGGTTCCGCGACGTGCGGATCATGGACATCTTCGAGGGCTCGGGGCAGATCCAGCGGCTGATGGTCAGCCGCTCGCTGATGGGACGGAACGCCGTCCGCTAGAACCGCTCGGGCGCGCCGCAACGCGGATATACTGTGACCCGCGACACAGCTCCCGGAAGCTCGTCGACACTGCAACTGGAGGTCAACGGTGACCATCGAACCGGAGGTTCGCCAGGCGACGGAGGCGCCGTCGATCCTCTCCAAGGCCTTCGACCTGCTGTACTCCTTCAACACCCGGGACCGGGTCATGACGCTGAGCGAGCTGTCCCGCGCGTCCGGCCTGGCCAAGTCGACGGTCCACCGACTGCTCGCGCGGCTGATCGAGCTCGGTGCGGTGGAGCCGCACCGGTCGGGCTACAAGCTCGGCGTGGGGCTGCTGCAGCTGACCGCGAGCATGCCGTCGGCCGCGATCCGCGAGATCGCCGTGCCGTACCTCGCCGCCCTGCACCGGTGGAGTCGTCACAGCGTGCACTTCGGCGTGCTGCGCGATCTCGACGTCGTCTATCTCGAGAAGCTGGTCGGGCAGGGTGCGCCGGTGACGATCACGTCGGTGGGCTCGCGGGTCCCGGCGAACTGCACGGCGATCGGGAAGGCCCTGCTCGCCTGGAACTCCCTCGACTCGTTCGAGGAGGACGCCCCTGAGCGGCTGCCGCGCCTGACCCCGCGCTCCATCACCGACCCGCGCGTGCTCGTCGAGCAGCTCCGGCAGATCCGTCGCGACGGTGTCGCCGTGGAGGTCGGCGAGGCCCAGGCCGGGATCGCGTGCGTGGGGGTCCCGATCGTGATCAACGGCTACGCGGCGGCGGCGATGTCGATCGCCTACCCGATCGACCAGGGCGTGTCGGAGAAGGCGGAGCACGCACTGGTCGACGCGGCGGGCCGGATCGCGCGCGAGGCCAAGGGCGCCATGGCCCGAGGTCAGAGCGGATGGTTCCCCGCCGAGCCCTGAGTCGCGGGTCCGTCGTACGGGTCGGAGAACGTGACGGCGGCGGTCCCGACATGGCGGACCGACGCCTCGTACCGCGCACCGGCGTGCACCGGCACGGTGGGGCCGGCGGCGCCGGTCAGCACGATCTCGCCGCGTCGTAGCGGACTGCCGTAGCCCGCGACCGTGCTCGCGAGCCACTGGAGCGCCCGGACCGGGCCGCCGTGGGAGGCCGCGGCGTGGCCCACGGCGACGGGACGCCCGTCCTCGCGGAGGTGCACGACCAGTCGGTCGAGGTCGAGGTCGGTCCGCGGCACCGACGCGCCCAGCACGTAGATGGCGGCCGAGCCGTTGTCGGCGATGGCGTCGACCAGGGTGGCCTGCCCGTCCCGCAACCGGTTGTCGACGACCTCGAGGGCCACCCCGACGTGCCCGATGGCGTCGCGGACCTCCGCATCGCCGGGGTCCGGGCCGAGGTCGGCCGCCAGGTGCACCATCAGCTCCGCGCTGAGCCGCGGCCGCAGGAAGGTGTGGGTGTACGCGAGCCCGTCGTTGGGCACCTGCATGCTGCCGAGGAGGACGCCGGACCCCAAGCACCGCGCGCCCCGGCGTGCGCGGCCGGCGCCGGGGACGGCGCCGACCTTGCGGCCGACCCACCGGTCTCCGGACTCGATCCGCTTCCCGACCACGCGCTGCTGGATCGCGTAGGCGAGGGCGAGGTCGTCCTGGCCGATCAGGTCGCGCAGCAGCGTGCTGGGCGACAGGCGTGTGGCGGCGGCCTCGAGCCGTTCGACGGCGCGGACCACGAGCTCCTCGCTGAGGAAGGGGGACGGGGGCTCCGCCGGGCTCGGGGCCGCGGACATGTCACGGTGCCCGGAACGCCGAGACCAACGGGTCGTGGTCGAGGGCGGCCAGGGTCATGGCGTCGCGGTACCAGCGCTCGACGGGATGGTCCGCGATGTAGCCGTGACCGCCCAGCACCTGGACGGCGGCACGGGTCTGGTCGACCGCTCGGCCGCACGCGCGGACGACGACGTCCGTGGTGCGCTGCTCGAGGTCCTGCGGCGCCGGGCTCTCGTCCAGGAGCCGCGCCAGGTCGAGGACGGCGCCGTGCGAGGCCGCGTGGGACATCGCCGCCTCGGCGAGCAGGAAGGCGACACCCTGGTAGGAGGCGATCGGCTTGCCGAAGGCGATCCGCTCGGTGGCGTAGGTCGAGGCGTACTCGATCGCCGCGCGCCCGGCACCCAGCGCGAGCGCCGCGGTCGTCAGCCGGACGAGCGCGAGCGCCGCCTCGACCTGCGCCGGCGCGGCGGACAGCTCCGCGGCCGCCGGGATCCGGACGTCGTCCAGGATCACCGTGCGGGTCGGGGCCGCACGGAGACCGAGGGACCGGTCGGCGTCCTCGCCGGGAGACACCACGACGGCACCCTCCGGCAGCCCGTCGAGCGCGAAGAGGCGGAGGCGCCCGGTGTCGTCGCGGGCCGCCAGCAGCACGAGATCCGCGGAGTCCGCACGGAGGACGGCGAGCTTCCGGCCGGTCACGACGACGTCCTCGCCCGCTGCCCGGACGGTGGTCCGGTACTCGCTGGGGGAGCGGCCGTGCCCTTCGAGGACCAGCAGGGATCCCCTGGCGGGCGTGTCCTGGGCGGCGCCGAGCAGACGCGTGTGCTGAGCGGCGGTCCCGAGCCGGCCGACCACGACGGCGGGCAGGCCGGAGACCACCGCGTCGTACGCCATCCCGGGATCGCCCCACGCCAGCCGTTGGACGCACAGCAGGTAGTCGGGTGCGGCGATGGGGCCGGCGCCACCCACCGACGCGGGGAGCGGCGCGGTCACCCCGAGCTCGTGGAGTCGCCCGGCGACCACGGGCGGAGTGCGACCCTCCGCCTCGGCGGCCGCCGCGTGGTCGCGCATCTCCCGGGTGGCGAAGCCGGTGAGGACCTCGTCGATCGCCTTCTGGTCCTCGCTCAGCAACTGGTCGATCATGTCGGTCTCCTCGGTCCGCGGGTGCTCCCCAGTGTGCTCAGCCGAGCACGCTCGTGCCGGAACCAGAATGCCTCGTTCCACTCGCCGATACCGTCGCGCCGCCGGGTGCCCGGCGTGGTTCCGGCGACCGAAACCCGGCATGGCCGGACCGCGCGGAGCGCAGCACGATCGATCCAGGTCGGTCCCGCCGGGGGACCGGGTGGACGGAAGGACCCTCCATGGGCGACGTGATCGGCATCGGCCTGACCCACTACCCGATGCTCGCCACGACGGACGAGCGGATGGCCGACCTGCTCCGGCACACCCTCACCGACACCGGGATCCCGGAGGCCGAGAAGGACCCTGCTGTCTGGCCCGAGCACGGCCGGCTCGAGTGGGGCGACGACCAGGGCGTCGCCTCCGCGGCCGTGCACCGCGCGGCACTCGTCCGCGGTCTGGAGCGCACCCGGCAGGCCGTGCTCGACTTCCAGCCGGACGTCCTCGTGGTCTGGGGGGACGACCAGTACGAGAACTTCCGCGAGGAGGTCATCCCGTCCTTCTGCGTCCTCGCGTACGGCGACGTCGAGGTCGAGCCCCTCGCCATCCTCAAGAAGATCGACCTGCCCAACGTCTGGGGGCACCCGGACGGCTACGCGTTCACGATGCGGGGCGCCCCGGACGTCGCGAAGACCCTGGTCCGCTCGCTGCTGGAGAGCGGCCTCGACGCGGCGTACTCCTACGAGAAGCGTGAGGGCATCCACTTCCCCCACGCCTTCGCCAACACCCAGCTGTTCCTCGACTACGACAACGCCGGCCAGGACTTCACGATCCCGATCGTGCCGATCGCCGTGAACTGCTACGGCGAGCACGTCATCAGCCGTCGCGGTGGCATGGCGCGCTTCGACGAGATCGACTTCGGCAAGCACGTCGACCCGCCGGGGCCGAGCCCCGAGCGCTGCTTCCAGCTCGGCCAGGCGGTGGCGACGTGGGCCCGGGCGACGGACCTCCGGGTGGCGCTCGTCGCCTCGTCCAGCTGGTCGCACGCCTTCCTGAACGACAAGGAGTGGCACCTCAGGCCGGACACGGCCGCGGATCGGGCGCTCTACGACGCGATGGTCGAGGGACGGTACGACACCTGGCGGGCGGTCACCACCCGCGACGTCATCGACGCCGGCCAGCACGAGGTGCTCAACTGGCACTGCCTCCTGGGGGCGATGTCCGAGCTCGGCCTGTCGCTCGAGTGGTCGGACTTCGTCGAGACCAGCATCTTCAACTCGAACAAGGCCTTCGCGGTCTTCCGGTGACCGCGCCGCGCCTGATCGACGTCCATGCGCACGTCTTCCCGCGCGGGTTGCCCGACCTCGCGGAGCGCACCGGCGACCCGCGCTGGCCGGTCCTGAGGATCGGCCGCGACGCGTCGGAGGTGCGGGTGGACGGGGCGGCCTTCCGATCCTCGCCGCACACTCTCTGGGACGTCGGGGCGCGACTGGCGGCCCTGGACGCCGCCGGCGTCGAGCAACAGGTCGTCTCCCCCCTTCCCGTCGGACTCGTCGGCTGGGCGGACGCCGGCCTGGCCGGCGCATGGACCGCCGAGATGAACGAGGCCGTCGCGCGATCCGTCGCCGACGGGGACGGGCGACTCCTCGGTCTGGGCTGCGCCCCCTTCGGCGTGGACCTGCGCTCGCACGACGCGGCCGCGGAGGCGGTCGCCCGGATCGCGAGCGATCCCCGCCTGACCGGGATCGAGATCTCGACGCTGCCGGGTGGACTCGAGCTCGATGACGACGGGCTGGTCCCGTTCTGGGAGGCCGTCGCCCACCACGACCTCCCGGTGTTCGTGCACCCCACGGACGGCGGGGCCGTCCGCCGTCGGGGACAGCCCTTCGACTTCGGCGTCGGCATGCTCACCGACACGGCCATGGCGGCGACCGCGCTCGTCTTCGGCGGCGTGCTGGACCGGCTCCCGCGGCTCCGGATCGCCCTCGCCCACGGCTGCGGCGCGCTCCCGTGGATGCTGCCGCGGCTGCAGGTCATCGGCCGCTCGATGGGCCACGACCCCGTCCGCGTGGCCGAGACGGTCCGGCGGCTGTGGGTCGACACCCTGGTGTTCGACCCGGAGCACCTCCGTCTCCTCGTGCGCCGCTTCGGTGCGGACCACCTCCTGCTCGGCACCGACGACCCGTTGATCGTCGGCCAGCTCGACCAGGCGCCGGCGCTGGTCCGGGCGGCCGCGGCGGACGGAGTCCTCGGCGTCGTGGACCCGACCGGCGTACTGGGCGGGAACGCCCGGCGCTTCCTCGGCCTGGACTGACGCGGGCGGGGCCGCGCACCGAGTCGGCACGCCGGCCCCGCCACCGGCCTCAGGGCCGGGCGACCAGGTCGGACAGCTCGGGGCGCCGTCTCGACACCCCGGCGGCATCGGCCGTGGCGCCGGAGACTCGGCCGTCGCGGAAGAACTCCAGGAAGACCTGGTTGAAGAGCTCGGGCTGGTCGGACTGGCCCTGGTGCCCGCAGTCGGCCGGGTAGAAGAACTGGATCCTCGGCAGGTGGTCCTCCTGGTGGTAGCCCCACTCGACGGGCTGGAGCACGTCGTCCTGCCCGTACAGGCAGATCCCGGGCGCCTCCACCCGGTCCAGCCGCCCCTTCGTCGCCAGGCGGGCGGCGCGGTCGCCCGTCAGCTGGAGGAAGGCGTAGTCCCACATGGAGGGGAAGAAGGCCTTGAACGCCTGGTCGTGCCGGGCCGCGGCCTCGGCCCGCATCTGGATCAGCTCCTCGCTCATCGTGCCGCTGGTGATCGCGGTCATGCCCGCGCGCATGCTCTCGGCGTTGCCGTCGATCTTGGGCAGCGGTACGGCGCCCTCGGGGCGGTTCCCGGGGGCGACGTCGCCCACGTCGGCGGCGATGATGACGAAGCTGGCGACACGCTCGGGGTGGGCGCACACGTAGTTGACCGTGTTGATGCCGCCCATCGAGTTGCCGGCGAGATGGAACCTGTCGAGGCACAGCGCTGTCGTGAACTCGTGGAGGAAGTCCACATGGCTCTCGATGCCGGCCGGCCAGTACTCCTCTCGGGTGTCCGAGAGACCGAAGGCCGGCTGGTCGGGGCAGTAGACACGGAAGCCGTTGGCGCCCAGGAAGGGCGCCATGTGCCGCCATCCGGCGGTGCCGCTCGATCCCGGAAGTCCGCCGTGCAGCAGGACGACGGCCGGGCCCGTGTCACCCGAGGTCATGTAGTGCGCCTTGGCGCCACTGGCCAGGCGTACCCACCGGCTCGCCATGCCGGGAACGTGCACGATGCCTTCTTCGGTCAGGGTCATTGCTCTCTCTCCTTGTGGTCCGCCGGCGTCACGCAGGCGGGGGGTTGCCGGCGTCATGCCGGACAGCGAGGGGGGTGGGACGCGGGGCGAGGCGCTTCTCGAACCACTCGCCGATGCGCTGCCACGCATCGAAGTGCGAGCCGTCCGCGTCCGGGAACGAGGCCGGGAGCGGAGCACAGGGGACGATCTCGACGTGGACGCGCGCCCGGCGTCGTACCGTGCTCAGCCAGGAGCGGACGCTCTCCGGCTCGACGCCCTCCGCACCCACCAGACCGAGCCACGGCACCCGGGGCTCTCCCACGAGCTCGAGGACCGACGTCCAGCTCGCCGCGGCCGCCACGGGGAGCTCCGCGGCCGCTGTCAGCACGTCGGCGGAGGACCGTCCGAAGCACAGCAGGCCGGTCTGGTCCGGCTCCCAGCCGCGGTCCGTGAGTCGGGTGAGCGCCCGGGACGCCGAGGCGAGCGGTCCGGCCCGGCCCGGCCCCGCCACCGTGCACTCCAGGCCGCGGTCGGCGAGGCTGAGGGCGGCCTGGGTCGCCAGCCGCCGGAAGGCGTCCTCGTCCGAGGCCTCGACGAGGACCGCCACCGCGCTCGAGGCCAGGCCGTCGAGGTCCAGCTCGGTGACCGGCGTGCCGTCCGGGGCGACGCCATGGGTGAGGGTCACGATCGTGGGCCTTCGCGCCGGTCGTCAGCCCACGTTCGACGCGAACGCCGTCGGCTGCCGGTGCGGCTCCGGAAGCGGCTCCTCGCCCGTGAGGAGTTGGTTCCAGCGGCGCCAGAAGCCGCGCATCTGCACCTCGTCGGCCGAGCCAGGGAGGTCCCGCCGCATCCCGCGGGAGATGTCGGACCAGGGCAGCTCCCGGTGGCCGGCGAAGCCCCGCTGACAGCTCTCGAGGGCTTCCACGTCGTCGGGCGTCGCGAGGCCGCCGGGTCCCAGAAGGTCAGGAAGTTGTCCAGTCGCGCCGTGCGCAGGTGGGCCGCCTCGTTGCGGGGCACCAGCTCCCAGCTCGTGATCTCGGTGAAGTCCGGGGCGACGGGCTGCATCGTCCGGACGATGAGGGCGGAGACCAGGTCGATGACGACCAGGTTGGGGAAGATCACCAGGTTGCGGCCGCCGTAGAAGATCTCGTCGGTGCGGTCGCCGTGGACCTCGCGCACGCGAGCGACGACCTCGTCGTGCTCGGCCTGGGCCGCGGCGTCGAGCGGCCGGCCGAAGGCCGGTCCCCGCCCCTGGATCAGGCCGTGTCCGCCGCCGAGGTCCTGTCCCCAGGACTCGCCGATGCCGGCTCCGCGGAACTCCTTGCCGCCCGCCTTCATCATCTCGACGTAGCGCTGGTGGGTGGAGATGGCGTGGTAGCCGTCGAAGCTGTTCTCGACGAGCAGCTTCCAGTTGGCTCGCATCGAGTACCGGTGGCTGCCGTCCAGCACCTCCAGCCCGTCGAGGGCCTGGTCGCAGATGACGTCGAGATGGTGGCGGGCCCGGCCCAGGTAGCTCCGGAGGTCCGGCCCCTCGGCGGCGAAGCTGACGAAGACGAAGCCGCGGTAGGAGTCCAGGCGGGGCGGAGTGGCCAGGCCGAGGTGCTCGCGGTCGAAGTCGGGTCCGTACGACTCGTCGTCCGGGATGGCGCGCAGCCGTCCCGACGTGTCGAAGGTCCAGGAGTGGTAGAAGCACTTGAGGAAGCGCTCGTTCCCCGCGTCGGACCTGCAGAGGAGCGTCCCGCGATGGGGGCAGGAGTTCAGGAACACCCGCACCTGCTCCTTCTGGTCCCTGACGAGGATCACCGGGCGGCCGGCGACGGTGCGGGTGCGGTAGTCGTTGCGCGCCGGCACCTCGGACTCGTGGCCGACGTACACCCAGGCGGACTCGAAGATCTTCGCCTGCTCCTGCGCGAACACCTCGGGGTCCACCATGGTGGACCGGTGCACGCGGAAGCGCGGCGTCGACCTGTCGTCGATCACGTACCGGGACATGGGCGTCTCCTGTTCTCCGATGCTCGAGCGCGACCATCTGCCCTCGATCCTCGTGCGGCCCGGCGAGCCGGACGAGGGCCGGTTCCGCGGCACGGAACAGGAGTCAGACGCGCCCACGCGGCGGGCGGACCGGCCAGTACTTGGCGGTCGCGCCTCCGTCCACGACGAGGTTCGCTCCGGTCATCATGCGTGAGTCGTCGGAGGAGAGGAAGACGAGCGCGCCCACGTAGTCGTCGGGCTCCGGGAGCCGGTCCATCGGCAGCAGGCCCTCGAAGTCGTTGTCGTACGCCGGCGCGAGGTCGTCCGCCCGGCCGGACTGGATCCTCGCCGCCTCCGGACTGGTCGTCCGGGTCGCGGTCGGCGTCAGGCCGTTGACCCGGATGCGGTGGCGCGCCAGCTCGACGGCCGCGGCCCTCGTGAAGTTGAGCAGTCCGGCCTTGGCGGTGGTGTATCCGATGTTGCCGGGCTGGCCCTGCAGCGCCGCGGTCGACAGCATGTTGATCACCGATCCGCCGTCGCCCCGGTCGATCATCAGCCGGGCGACCGTCCGGGTGTAGAGCAGGGCGCCGGTGAGGATGATGTCGACCTGGCGGCGGAAGTCCTCGACGGTGATGTCGAGAAGCCCGCGATGGTGGATCCAGACCGCGTTGTTGACGAGCACGTCGATCCGGCCCCAGCGGTGCGCGAGGTCGTCGACGACGCCCTGCACGCGCTCCGGGTCGGTCACGTCGTCCTGGTAGGCGATCGCCTCGCCACCGGTGCGCCGGATGCCCTCGGCACAGGCCTCCGCCCGTCCGGGCACCAGGTCGGTGCACGCGACCGACGCTCCCGCGGCCGCCAGGCCTCGGGCGAGGACGCCGCCGATATGGGGGCTGGTGCCCGTCACGAGCGCCGTCCTGCCCGCCAGCGGGCCGGTGCCGTTCATAGGATGACGCTGAGCTTGCCCTGCGGGCTGAGCGCGTCCAGGTCGAGGATCGCCCGGCGCTCCCGGAAGCGCAGCTCGGCGCCTTCCCGCACGAGCCGGTGCTCGTAGCGGCCGACGTAGGTGTCGACGACGCCGCTGCGGCTCCGGGTGAGGATGAAGTTCGCCCGCACGTCCAGCTCGCCGGGCCGTTCGACGACCCGGACGTTGCCGACCAGCCGGCGGGTGCGGGAGTGGGGGTACTCCGCGTGGGCGCTCCGCGTGAGGAGCGACGTCGCGCGCTGCTCCAGCATGAACCTGTCATCGTGGACGAGCACGAGGTCCCGCGTCGGATCCCCGTCGGGACGGTCCGTCGACGGCACGACATAGCGGCAGTCGAGCGTGAAGAGCTCCAGCCACTCCATCAGCTGCCACCGGTCGAGGAGATCGGCCTCGTGGAAGAGGAACTCCTCCATCTCGGCGCGGAGCTCGCGACCGCTCGCGCCCGGGGTCGGGCCGCTCACGGCACCAGGTGGTGGTAGGCCTCGTCGTCCGGGAACCGGGCGCTCTGGTGGAAGGAGCCCGCCAGCGGGTGCACGGGCCGCTCGGACGACTCCTCGGCGAGATCCATGACGACCTTGCGGTGGGCGATCCGCCACTCGCCGTCGCGGCGCTCGAACCGGTCGAGGTACCGGCCGACGAAGAGCGAGACGTGGTCGCCGTCCGCGTCCTCGCGCTCCGGGGCGGCGAGCACCTCCTGCAGCGGCCGTCCGTGGCGCTGATGCGCGATGAAGTAGGTCTCGACGGCGGCGAAGTCCCCGGTGATCTCGATGAGGGGCTCGCCGAGCAGATGGTGGGAGGGTCCGCGCAGTGCGGAGCTGCGCCACTCCTGGTCCGCGAACTCGTCTCCCGAGACGACCACGAAGCCGTGCTCATCGGAGCTGTCCGGGTGGTACACGCTGCGGATCAGCTCCGGGTCCACTCGGTCGACGCCTCGCGCGTACCGCGCCAGGGCGTCCCGGATCAGCTCGCGGTCGACCAGCCATCGCAGTCGGTCCTCCGGGAGCTCGGGGGAGTTGGCCACCGTTCCTCCTCTGGTCGTCGGGGGTCGCTGCACTCTGCGACACACCGCCGGTGGACGGCGACGACCGGTTCCGCCGTCCGGAACCGGTGGGCGGCAGGGGTGGCCTAGCGACTGGAACACCTCCTTGAGCGGGCGGGGAGCGGCTGCGAAGGATGCCGCTCATGGCACTGGCGGCACCTCACCACGACCTCGACGAGACCACGTTGCCCGATGTGACCGGCCGGCTGCGCGACGCGGTCGCCCTGGTCGTCGGCGCGGGCTCGATCGGCTCCCGCCCCGGCAACGGCGCGGCGACGGCCATCCTGTTCGCCCGCGCCGGTGCCCGGGTCTTCTGCGTCGACCGCGACCCGGACGCGCTCCGGCGCACGGTCGCGACCATCCGGGCCGAGGGCGGTGAGGCGGCCGGAGCGGTGGCCGACGTCCAGGTCGAGGAGCAGGTCCGGGCCGCGGTGGAGGAGTGCGCCGCGACCTTCGGCGGCGTCGACGTGCTCCACAACAACGTCGGCATCGGCGTTCCCGGTGCGCTGGCGGACGTACAGGAGCGGCACTGGGACCTGGTCATGGACGTGAACCTCACGGGTACCTTCCTCGCCTGCAAGCACGCGATCCCCCACCTGCTCCGCTCGACCCGCGGCGGCGCGATCGTCAACGTCTCCTCCATCGCCTCCCAGGTGACCAGCGGGGTCCCGCTGATCGCGTACGGGGCGTCCAAGGCGGGCGTCGATCACCTGACCAGGGTCGTCGCGGCGCAGTACGGCGCGACCGGGCTCCGCTGCAACGCGGTCCTGCCGGGACTGATCGACAGCCCGACGGTCTACGCGGGCCTCACGACCGACGAGGCCGAGGCCGAGCGGATGCGCGAGCGACGACACCGGATGGCGCCGAGCGGCCGGATGGGGCAGGTGTGGGACGTCGCCTACGCCTCCTTGTTCCTGGCGTCCGAGGACGCCTCCTACATCACCGGGGTGCTGCTCCCCGTCGACGCAGCGATCACCACCCAGGTCGTGGCCCCCACGTGGGACGACGTGTGAGCGCCGGCGGTCTCGCCGGCCGGACGGCGGTCCTCACCGGCGCCAGCCGCGGCCTCGGCGCCGCCATGGCCCGCGAGCTGGCGGCCAGGGGCGCATCGGTGGTCCTGCTCGCCCGGTCGCTCCCCGGGCTCACCGCGGTCGCGGCCGAGATCGCGGACGCCGGCGGGTCGGCGACGGCCATCCCGTGCGACCTCGGCGACCCAGAGCGGGTCCGCGACGTCGCGGCGGCCGTCGTCGCGGACCACGGACCGGTCGACGTCCTCGTCAACAACGCGGGCACGGGATGGGACCTGAGCACCCTCGAGACCAGCGACGCGGACGTGGAGCGGGTGTTCCGGGTCAACCTCTTCGGCGCCATGGCGCTGACCAGGGAGCTCGGGCGGTCGATGGTCGAGCGCGGGAGCGGGAAGGTCATCAACGTCTCCTCCGTCGGAGGCTTGGTCGGCATCCCGTCGCTCTCCGTGTACGGCGCCTCGAAGGCGGCGGTCGCGCACTGGACCAAGGCCCTGGCCGCGGAGTGGGCACGCCACGGCGTCACGGTCAACGCGGTCGCTCCCGGTCTCTTCCTGACCGAGATGAACGGCGACGCCCTGGCCGACGAGGACGTCCGGCGCCGGGTCCTGAGGGACGTCCCGCTGCGCCGCTTCGGGGATCCGGAGCAGCTCGCCGAGATCGTGGCGTTCCTGGCCTCGAGATCGGCCGACTACGTCACCGGGCAGGTGCTCGCCGTCGACGGAGGGATGTCCAGTGCCCTCTGACCACCGACCCGTCGACCCGCTCCGACCCCGCACCGCGACGGTCCGCGTCCGACCGCTCCCCGCCTCGGAGTGGACGGACGCGCAGCGCGAGGTGCTGGACCGGATCGACGTCGAGAACAGCGACAGCCTCAACCTGTTCACGACCCTGGCGCGGCATCCGCGGCTGCTGCGGCACTGGATCCCGTTCGCCGGCTCGCTCCTCATGAGGAGCACGCTCACTCCTCGCGAGCGCGAGCTGCTCATCATGCGGACCTCGGCCGTGGTGGGCGTTCCCTACGAGTGGGTCGCGCACGTCTCGATCTCCCGGGGGCTGGGATTCGGTCCGACCGAGCTCGACGCGCTGCAGGTCGGTCCCGACGCCCCGTCGTGGACCCCGGAGGAGTCGACGCTCCTGAGCTCCGTCGACGAGCTGGTCGGCACCGGCGTGATCAGCGGGACCACGTGGGACCGGCTCCGCGCCGGGCACGACGAGCAGCAGCTGATCGAGATCCCGATGCTGGTCGGCGCGTACGTGATGCTCGGCTACGTCGTGAACTCGCTGGGGGTCGAGCCCGACGCCGGCGAGGTCACCGTCGGCGAGCGCGCCCCGAGGACGTCCGATGACCACGGCTAGCGGCGCCGCGATCCACGCGAGGGACGTCTACGACGACGCGACCAGGGAGCGCTTCCGGCGCACCGGGGACTGGCGGGACACCCCCGTCAGCCGGCTCCTCCTGCGCAACGCCACCCAGCAGCCGGACGACGTCGCGGTGGTCGACGCCGACGAGCAGGTCACCTGGTCGGAGCTCGCCGCGCGTGCCCGCGCCGTCGCGAGCGCCTACGTCGCGCTGGGGCTGGAGCCCGGCGACTACATCGGGATCCAGCTCCCCAATCGCGTCGCGTTCCTGGAGGCCTACTACGGCGCGGCGCTCGCCGGGCTCCGCGTCGTCACCCTGATGACCATCTATCGCGAGGCCGACCTGGAGTTCATGCTGGGCCAGGTCGGTGCCCGCGCCCTGGTCACCGCGGGCGACTTCCGCGGTCACGACCACGCCTCGATGGGGGTCGCGGTCGCGAGCGCCGTACCGACGCTCGAGCACGTCCTGCTGACCGGGGGCCGGCACCCGGGCGCGATCTCGCTCGTCGACGTGGCCGCCCGCTCGGTCCCCCTCACCGACGAGCTCGTCGCCGCGCGGGCGCTCGACCCCGACACGACGTCGCGGGTGGCCTTCACCTCCGGGACCAGCGGTCGCCCCAAGGGCGTCGTGCACACCGGCAACACCGATCTGGTGTCGCCGGCCTGGATGATGCGGATCCTCGGCCTCGACCGCGACAGCAACGTCTTGGTGGGGAGCCCCTGGCGCACGTCGCCGGACTCACCTTCGGCGTGCACCAGACCGCCCTGTGCGGCTCCACGCTGGTCCTGCAGGAGAGCTGGGAGGCCGCCGCCGCCACCGGTCTGGTCGAGCGTCACGCGGTCCGGGTGATGATCTCCTCCCGCATCTTCGCCTCCGAGCTGCTGGACGCCGCCGATGCTTCACGCGAGAGGCTGGCCAGCCTGCGCTGGTTCGTCGCCGGCGGATCGGCCGTACCCCCGACCTGGTCCAGCGGGCCGAGCGCGACTTCGGCGTGCGGGTCCTGCGCTCCCTCGGCATGACCGAGGCCCCCGTGCACGTCGTCAACCGTCCGGCGGACCGCGCCGAGCTGCGCGCCCGTCGGGACGGCCGGGTCGTCGACGGCGCGGAGGCCAGAGTGGCCCGTCTCGGCGACCGGACGCAGGACGCGGCGCCGGGGGAGGCCGGCGAGTTCGCGACCCGTGGACCCCACGTGTTCCTCGGCTACCTCGGCGAACCCGACCTCACCGCCGAGGCCCGCGACGAGCGCGGCTGGTACTACAGCGGCGACCTGGTCCGTGTGGACGACGACGGCTTCTTCGAGCACCTCGGGCGGATCAAGGACATCGTCAACCGCGGCGGGATCAAGATCAGCGCCGCGGAGGTGGAGGCCGTGGTGCTCCGCCACCCGGCGGTGAGCGCCTGCGCCGTCGTCCCCGTCCCCGACGAGAGGCTCGGCGAGCGGACCTGCGCATGCGTCGTGCTGGCGCCCGGGCAGGCGCTCGAGCTCGACGACCTGGTCCGGCACTTCGAGAAGGAGCGGATCACCCGCCAGAAGTGGCCCGAGCGGCTCGAGCTGCTCACCGACCTGCCGACCAACGCCGCCGGGAAGGTCGACAAGCAGCAGCTCAGGTCGCTCCTGGCCACCCCGGAGCGCCACCCCGACAGAACCGACGAGGAGACCCACCACCGATGAACACACCCCCACGTCTCAGCGGCAAGGTCGCCATCGTCACGGGCGCCGGCTCGACCGGAGCCGAGCTGAGCAACGGACGCGCGGTCGCGATCCGGTTCGCCCAGGAGGGCGCCCGGGTCGTCGCCGTCGACAGGTCGCTGGAGGCGGCCGAGGCGACGGCCGCCGCGATCGGGGACAGCTGCCTCCCCCTCCAGGCCGACGTCTCGCGGCCCGAGCAGGTCGCCGCGATGGTCGACACCTGTCTCACCGAGCTCGGGCGCGTGGACGTCCTCCACAACAACGTGGGCATCGGCTCGCTGGGAGGGCCGGAGACCGAGGCCCGCAAGGCCTGGGACCTCCTCCTCCGGGTCAACCTCAAGAGCGTCCTGCTCACCACGCGAGCCGTGCTGCCCACGATGATCGCCCAGGGCAGCGGCTCGATCATCAACATCTCCTCGCTGGCCGGCCTCGCCTACTGGGGCGTGCCGTCGGTCGCCTACGCGTCCACCAAGGCGGCGCTGAACCAGATGAGCCGGCTCATCGCGCACGACCACGCGAGGTACGGCATCCGGTGCAACGTCATCGCACCCGGACTCATCGACACGCCCACCGCCCACCTCGGCCTGCTCCCGGTGTACGGCGGTGACCCGGCGGAGCTGCGCCGCCGCCAGGAGAGCCTCGCACCTGCGCGGCGCATGGGACGGCCGGAGGAGATCGCCGCCGCCGCGGTCTTCCTCGCGTCTGACGAGTCCCGCTACGTCAGCGGGGTCGTGCTCCCGGTGGACGGCGGCCTGGCCACCCAGATGGTCTCGCCCGAGTGCTGGGCGATCGACGACGCCCGCGACGTGGAGGCGGCGACATGACGGCGTACGGCTGCTATCTGCCCGTCCATGCCGAGGAGGCCCCGGACGTCCGCGAGGTCGCCGCGGTGGCCAGGGACGCCGAGCAGGCGGGACTGCGTCATGTCTGGGCGGCCGACCACCTGACGTGGAACCGCCAGATGCTCGCGCCGCTGCCCACGCTGGCGCATGTGGCCGGGGGAACCGAGCGGATCGGCCTCGGGATCGGCGTCTATCTCCTGCCCCTGCGTCACCCCGCCCTGGCCGCCAAGGACCTGGCGACCCTGGACCACCTGAGCGGTGGCCGGCTGGAGCTGGGGGTGGGTGTCGGCGGTGAGAACCCGGACGAGTACCGGGCAGCGGGCATCCCGCCCGGGCGGGCCGGCCGACGTCTCGACGACGCCCTCGACGTGGTGACGGCGCTGTGGGAGGGCCGACCCACCCCGCCCACGGAGACCTTCGGCGAGCTCCCCGAGAGCCCGATCGGGCCCCGTCCCGCCCGCCCTGTCCCGCTCTGGGTGGGCGGGCGCTCCGAGGCCGCCATCACGCGCGCGGCGCGCTGGGGCCACGGTTGGCTGGCGATGTGGGTCAGCCCGGAACGGGTGGCCCAGGAGGCGCAGCACCGCCTCCACGGACTCCGGATCGGGCTGAATGTGTTCACGCGCGTGGAGCGGTCCCGCGCAGCGGCCGATCAGGTCCTCGAGCGGCAGGTCGCCTCCGCCTACCGGATGCCGTACGACAAGGTCCGGCGCTACGCCCTCGCCGGGACGCCCACCGAGGTGGCCGAGCGGATCGCGGCGTACGTCGCGGCGGGCGTGACCGACGTCGTCTTCAACTTCGCCGGGGCCGACGAGCGTGAGCAGCTGCGCCGGATCTGTGACGACGTGCTGCCCGAGGTCGGGGGGTCCGTGGCGTGAAGGCGCTCGTCGTCGACCAGCCCGGTCCCGCCGCGCAGGTGCGGATCCGCGAGATCGAGGACCCCAGGCCCGGTCCCGCCGAGGTCGTCGTCCAGGTCGAATGGGCCGCGGTCAACTTCGCCGACCTCACGGCCGCCCGCGGCCTCTACCCCTACGCCAGCCGCCCCCCGCTGGTCCCCGGCGTCGAGGTCGTCGGGCGCGTCGTCCCGCAGTCCCCCGACGAGACACCCCGGCGCGTATGCGCCTTCGTCGGCAGCGGCGGCTGGGCGGAGCGGGTGAGCGTCCACCGCGACCTCGTGGTCCCCCTTCCGGACGACGCCGACCCACTCGCGGTGGCGGCCGGGCTGACCGTCGTCGCCACTGTCCAGCTGTGCGCCGACCAGGCCCGCATGGAGTCCGGCGAGCACGTCCTCGTCCACGGAGCCAGCGGGGGGATCGGCTCCGTCGCCGCCCAGGTGCTCAAGGGCGCGGGAGCGGGCTCGGTGACCGGCACCCTGCGCAACATGGACCGGGCGGAGCTGGCCCGCGCCCACGGCTACGACCACGTCGTGTCGGCGACGCGGTTCCCGGTCGAGGTGCCCGGCACCGTCCCGGGCGGCGCGGTCGATGTGGTCATCGACGGTGTGGGTGGCTGGACGCGCGCCGCCTCCTTCGCGCTCCTACGGCCCTTCGGCAGGCTGGTCGCCATCGGGAACTCGTCCCGGGGGAGCGAGGAGCCGCCGACGGGCGCCGAGCTCCGGGCGGCCAACACCGCCGTCGTGGGCGCGTCCCTCGGTGCCCTGTCCAGCCGCACGCCCCACCTGGCGACCGCGTATCTCGAGCGAGCCGTGCGCGACCTGGCGTGCGGCTCCGTCAGCCTCCCCGTCGACGTCCTGGCCGCCGACCGGCTCACGGACGTGCTCGGCCTCCTCGAGGGCCGGGCCGCCGACGGGAAGCTCGTCCTCGATCTCACCCAAGGAGTCGAACCGTGACCGAAAGCTTCTCCCTCGCCGAGCGGGGGGACTGCGCGATCGTCACCCTGCACCGTCCCGCGTCGTACAACGCCCTGCGCCCCGAGGACGTCGCCGCCCTGCGCACCGCCGTCAGGGGGCTGGAGGGTAGTGTCCGCGCGGTCGTCATCACCGGGGACGGCGGCGCCTTCTGCGCCGGCTCCGAGGTGCGTCCCGGTCTGACGGCCCTCGGCTACTGGGCGATGCTCCGCGAGTGGAAGCTGCTGGTGCGGACCCTGAGGCGCAGCCCCCTCGCCACGATCGCGGCCGTCAACGGCCTCACCGTGTGCGGTGGCTTCGAGATGATCCTGGCCTGTGACTTCGTCCTGGTGGCGGAGGACGCGCACGTGCTCGACCAGCACGTGAAGTTCGACCTCCACCCGGGGGCCGGAACGACCGTCGCCCTTCCCCGGCGCATCGGCTCCCAACGCGCCCTGTGGCACCTCGTCAGCGGGGAGCACCTCGCCCCGGAGCGACTGGTCGAGCTCGGCCTCGCCCTCGAGGTCTGCCCGCCCGACGAGCTCCTCGACCGAGCCGTCGCGGTGGCCGCGGTGGTGGCGCGACGGGCGCCGGCGACCTTCGCCTCCGTCAAGGACTGCGTGCGGCGCAGCGGCCTTCCGCTCGACCGGTTCCTCGAGCGGGTCGCCTGCCTGCGCAACACGCGGCGGCTGGGCGCGAGCGGGAAGGAGGTCCGGGAGCGACGGTTCGCCGAGAACTCCGAGGTCGTCTCGACGATCGAACGCGGCCGACGTCCCGGCGCGGAGGGGAGGACGACCGCATGAGCTGGGAGTTCAGCACCGACGAGGAGTACGCCGAGCAGCTCGCCTGGGCGCGGGAGTTCGTCCGGACGGAGATCTGGCCGATCGAGACGATCGAGGACCAGCTCGACGCCGAGGCGCTGGACACGATCTACGCACCACTGCAGGAGCGGGTCAAGGCACGGGGCCTGTGGGCCGCCCACCTGCCGCCCGAGCACGGTGGGCAGGGCTTCGGCCAGGTCAAGCTCGGCCTCCTGAACGAGATCCTCGGCACGAGCACCCGTTGGGCGCCCCGCGCCTTCGGCTGCAACCCACCGGACTCCGGCAACAGCGAGGTCCTGGCGCTCGCCGGGACCCGCGAGCAGAAGGAGCGATGGCTGGCACCGCTCCTCGCCGGCGAGCTGAAGTCGGCGTTCAGCATGACGGAGCCCGACACGGCCGGCTCCGACCCGACGCTGCTCGCGACCCGCGCGATCCGCACCGGCGACGAGTACGTCCTGGACGGGACCAAGTGGTTCACCTCCGAGGGCTCGGTCGCCGACTTCCTCATCGTGATGGCGGTGACGGACCCGGACGCGCCGGCGCATCGTCGCGCGACGATGTTCGTCGTCCCCGTCGACACGCCCGGGGTCACCATCGTCCGCGACGTCCCCACCATGGAGCGGCCCTTCGAGCGACACGGGATCCACGGCGGCCACGCCGAGGTCCGCTACGACGCCGTCAGGATCCCGGTCAGCCACCGCCTGGGCGAGGAGGGGGACGGGTTCGCGATCGCGCAGCAGCGCCTCGGCCCGGGCCGCATCCATCACTGCATGAGGTGGCTGGGTGTCGCGGGGCGCGCCTTCGACATGCTCCGCGAGCGTGCGAACACGCGCTACGCCCACGGATCCCTCCTGGCGGAGAAGCAGACGATCCAGAACTGGGTGGCGGACTCGGCGGCGGAGATCCACGCCGCGAGGCTGATGACGCTGCAGGCCGCCTGGGTGATGGACACCCAGGGAGCAGCGGCCGCCCGCAACGAGGTCGCGATGATCAAGTACTTCGGTGCGCGGGTGCTGCACGACGTGGTCGACCGGGCCCTGCAGGCGCACGGCGCGCTGGGGTACTCCACGGACATGCCGCTCGAGGCGATGTACCGCGACGCCCGGGCGGCGCGGATCTACGACGGCCCGGACGAGGTCCACCGCCAGTCGGTCGCCCGCCGCCTCCTCCGCAGCGACGCCGGCCTCGCCCCGGGCTCCCTGCCGAGCCAGTACGTGCCGGCGCGACGGGCGGCGGCGACCGTCAGGTTCCGGACCGTCCTCGACGCGGCCCGGGCCAGGTCGTCGACGCCGGCCCCGCCGTCATGAGCGCGGTGCTTCCCGACGTCGAGGCGGCCCTGACCGGATGGCTCTCCGCCGAGACAGGCGTCGGCGTCCGAGTCAGGTCCGTGGAGCCCACGCCCGGCAACGCCGGCCGCGGCTACCTGTCCCGGGTGTCGATCGGCGGCCGGGAGCTCGGGATCGCGGTCCGGCTGGCGGTCCCGGGCATCGCGGAGACCGGAACCAACGACGTGCTGCGGCAGGCCCGGCTGGTCGAGCACGTGCACGCCCACGACGTACCGGTCCCGGGCGTGCTGTGGCGCACCGCGGACCACCACTGGTTCGGATCGAGCGCGGTGGCCTATCAGTGGGTCGAGGCGAAGCCGCTCCACTTCTTCCGGGAGGACCTGTCGGTGCCCGCTCCTGCGGACCGGCATGCGGACCTGCTCCTCCAGGCGGTGGACGCGCTGGCACAGCTCCACGGGGTCCCCGTCCCGGACGGGGTCGGCCGAGGAGCCGATGCCACCACCGAGGTCCGCCGATGGCAGTCGCTCCTCGGCAGACTGGACGCGCAGGACCCGCTGGACCCCGCTGACATCGCCGCGGTGGAGGCGCTGGGACGGATCCTGCTCGAGGATCCGCCACCCCTGGAGGTCGGGCTGATCCACGGCGACTTCCAGTCCAACAACCTGCTGTTCGCCGACGGCCGCCTCAGGGCGATCGTCGACTGGGAGCTGGCCGGCGCGGGTCCCCAGCTGCTGGACCTCGCCTGGCTCGCGCTCTTCGCCGACCTGTCGTGCTGGTCGCCCGGCCAGCGTGCCCGGATGCGCGTCGACGTCCCCACCGCGGCGCTCACGGAGCGGTACGCCGCCCTCCGCGGCGGGACGCCCGGCCTCGCCTGGGCGCGTGCCGCGGCCTGCTACCGCTTCGCCGCGCTCACCCTCTACAACCTGCGCCTGCACCGCACCGGCAAGAGACCGGACGCCGCATGGGAGCAGCTGGCCGACTCGGTGCCCTGTCTGGTCGCCGCCGGACGACGAGCACAGGAGACGACATGACCTACAGCACGCCCGACCGGCTGTTCAGCCTCGCGGGCAAGGTGGCCATGGTCACCGGTGGCAGTCGCGGTCTCGGCGCCGAGATGGTCCGGGCCTTCGCCGCGGCCGGCGCGGACGTGGTGATCGCCAGCCGCCGGCTCGAGAGCTGTGAGGAGCTCGCCGCGGAGGTACGGCGGGAGACCGGCCGGCGCGCCCTCCCCATCGCGCTGCACGCCGGCGCCTGGGACCAGGCGGCCGACGTGGTCGACGCGGTCCTCCGCGAGATGGGTGGCATCGACGTCCTCGTCAACAACGCGGGGATGTCGCCGGTCTACCCGGATCTCGCGTCGATCACGGAGGAGCTCTGGCAGAAGGTCTTCGACGTCAACCTCCGGGGCCCGTTCCGGCTCAGCCAGCTGGTCGCTCCCACCATGGTCGAGCGGGGCGGCGGGTCCATCGTCAACATCGGCACGGCGGCGGTGTTCAAGCCTCGCGACTACCTCCTGCCGTACGCCGCCGCGAAGTCCGGCGTGCTGTCGATCACCGAGGCGATGGCCCACGCCTACGGCCCGACGGTGCGGGTGAACGCGATCATCCCCGGCCGCTTCTTCAGCGACATCAGCAAGCACTGGGACATGGACGAGATCGCGGTCGAGGTCCAGCAGTTCGCGGCCCGGCGTGGCGGCGAGGTCGACGAGATCGTCGGTGCCGCGCTGTACCTGGCGTCGGGAGCGAGCAGCTACACCACGGGCGCCCAGCTGCGGGTCGACGGCGGGTACGCATGAGCCGGACCTCCGAGGGCCGGCTCCCGGTCATCGTGCGGGAGCGGGAGCGGCTGACCGACGACATCGTCCGGCTGACGCTCGGACCCGCCGACGGAGCGCCGCTGCCGGCGTGGACTCCGGGAGCCCACATCGATCTGGTGCTGGGACCCTGCGCCCTGGTCCGGCAGTACTCGCTGTGCGGGGATCCCCGCGACCGGACCTCGTGGCGGGTGGCGGTGCTGCGCGAGGCGGGCGGGCGGGGCGGCTCTGTGTTCGTGCACGACCAGGTGCGTGAGGGGCTGGTCCTCGAGGCGTCGTCGCCCCGCAACCACTTCGAGCTGGAGACCGCCGGTCGCTACGTCTTCATCGCCGGCGGGATCGGCGTCACGCCGATCGTCCCGATGCTCGCGGCCGCCGACGCCGCCGGCGCCGCGTGGTCGCTGACCTACGGCGCCCGGGGTCGCGACGCGCTGGCGTTCGCCGGAGAGGCGGCGACGTACGGCGACCGCGTGCGGCTGCACGCACATGACGAGAGCGGTCCCATCGACCTCCCCGCCGCGCTCGGCGAGCCGGATCCCACCGCCCTCGTCTACTGCTGCGGGCCCGAGCCGCTGCTCGCGGCCGTCGAGGACCACCTCGCCCTGACGCCGGGATGGTCGCCCCGCCAGCTCCGCACGGAGCGGTTCGCCCCCCGGAGTGACGCGCTCGACCGGCCCTCGACCCCCTTCGAGGTGGAGCTCCGGCGGACGGGCGTGCGCGTGCAGGTCGCGGCGGACCAGTCGGTCCTGGAGGCGGTGCGGGCCGCCGGCGTCGTCGTGGAGTCCTCCTGCGCGGAGGGAACCTGCGGCACCTGCGAGACGGCCGTGCTGGGAGGACGGGTGGACCACCGGGACGCGATCCTCGACGACGACGAGCGGGCGGCGAACGACGTGATGTTCCTCTGCGTGTCCCGCGCCGCCGACGGAGAGCTCGTCCTCGACCTCTGAGGGGCGCCGGTCCGAGCCGGTGCCCTCAGGTCACCAGCAGCCCGCCGTCCACCGGCAGGACGACGCCGGTGACGTACGCCGCGGCGTCGCTCGCGAGGAAGAGCACCGCCCCGGACAGCTCGTGGGCCTCACCCAGCCGTCCGGCGAGGACGCGATGCTCGACCAGGTACGACTCGTAGCTCTCGTCGTAGGTGCCTGTCATCTCGGTGCGGAACGAGCCTGGGGCGATGGCGTTCACCCGGATGCCCCGGCGTCCGGTCCACTGCTGGGCCAGGTCGCGGGTCAGGCCCAGCACCCCGGCCTTGCTGGAGGAGTAGGCCGCCTGCGGCAGCCCCGCCGTGGTGAGCGCGAGGGCGCTGGCGATGTTGACGATCGAGGAGCCGCGGGGCATCCGGCTCGCGCACGCCTGCGACATGAAGAAGGTCCCGACCAGGTTCAGGTCGACCACCGCGCGGAACTCCTCCTCCGTCTCCCGCAGGGCCGGGACGGCGGACGCCACGCCGGCGTTGTTGACCAGGACGTCGATCGCGCCGAACCGCTGCGCCGCCTCCGCCGCCACCCGCTCGCAGTCCTCCCGCACGGATACGTCCGCCACCACGGCGGCGCAGTCCCCGCCCAGCGCGCGGATCTCCTCCGCGACCCGTTCGAGTCGGTCGGGGCGACGCGCCGCCAGGACGAGCGTGGCACCGGCCCCCGCCAGGTCGACGGCGACCCGGGCGCCGATCCCGGACGAGGCGCCGGTCACCACCGCCACCCTCCCGGCGAGGGAGAACCTCTCGAGCACCGACAACGCGACTCCTCACGGGCTGGAGACCTGTTCCGCACGCCGGGCCACGGCGCTGACACCGGGAGCAGGTCCGGTTACCAATGCACCGGAGCCTCGACCGGGTGCCTGCCCGGATCAAGGCCGCACCCCATTCGTCGGAACACCGGCCGCCCCGGTCGTCGCCCGACCTGACAGCACTGGAGCGGACATGCCGAAGGCACTGGTCGTCGGGGGTACCGGCCCGACCGGACCCCAGATCGTCGCGGGACTCGTCGAGCGTGGCTTCGAGACCACGGTCTTCCACCGAGGCACGCACGAGGCGCCCTTCCCCGACGAGGTCGCGCACCTGCACGCCGACCCCCACTTCGCGGAGTCGATCGAGTCCGCGCTCTCGGGCCGCAGCTACGACGTCGCCGTGTGCATGTACGGCCGCCTCCGCCTGCTCGCCCCGGCGCTGGTGGGCAGGACGGAGCGGGTGATCAGCGTCGGTGGGCCGTCGTACCTGCGGACGGACTCACGTCCCGCGGGCGAGGCGCACGAGCGGTTGACGGAGCCGACGATGTTCCGTCGCATGCTCGAGACCGAGGAGACCGTCTTCGCGCACCACGAGCGGGGAGACTTCTCGCTGACCCATCTGCGGTTCGCCACCATGTACGGGCCGCGTCAGCTGGCGCCGCGCGAGTGGAGCATCATCCGCCGGCTCCTCGACGGCCGCACGTGGATCCCGGTCCTCGACGGCGGCCTCACGCTCGAGAGCCGGTCCTATGTGGACAACGCCGCCCAC
Organism: Nocardioides humi; assembly: GCF_006494775.1. Classification (NCBI taxonomy): domain Bacteria; kingdom Bacillati; phylum Actinomycetota; class Actinomycetes; order Propionibacteriales; family Nocardioidaceae; genus Nocardioides; species Nocardioides humi. The sequence continues at coordinate 3,641,429 of NZ_CP041146.1, forward strand.
GCCGTCCTCAGCGTCGTCGACCATCCGGAGGCGAGCGCGGGCCGCGCGTACAACGTGGCGGACGCCGACGTGCTCTCCGACGCGGACACCGTGGCCGTGCTGGCCGGCCACCTGGGGGTCGAGGTCGAGCTGGTGACCTTCCCGGCCCGCTCCGGGCAGCCGGGGCACTTCTGGGGCGTGGGCCGCGAGCTGTTCAACGACCTCCCCGACCGCGCTCCCTCGATGCGACACCAGCTGCTCGACACCTCGAGGATCCGGCGGGAGCTCGGCTACGTCGAGCCGGTCCCCACCCACGAGGGACTGCGGCGGACCGCCGAGTGGTACGCACGCCACCGGCCGCGGCCCGGCGGGGAGGAGGAGCGCCAGCTCGGTGACCCGTTCGACTACGCCGCCGAGGACGCCTACCGGCACGCGGCGGCGGAGTACGCCGATCGGCTCGCCGGCATCCCATTCGCCGGAAACACCTATGGCCACCCCTACGACCACCCACGAGCATCGCGTCCGTGACAGACCACAACGAAGAGCTGCTGTACGACGTCGACCGCCAGGTGGCGACGATCACGATCAACCGCCCCCGCGTCCTGAACGCCTTCACGATCCAGACGCTCCGTGACATCACGGCCCTCATCGAGCGCGCCGGCCAGGATCCCGCGGTCCGGGTCATCGTGCTCACCGGCGCCGGCGAGCGATCCTTCTGCGCCGGCGGCGACGTGTCGACGGAGAACGAGGCCCTGGCCGAGGACGAGACGGCGTTCGCCCGGGTGAACAAGCGGCTGTACGAGGTCTACCGCGAGTGCATGAAGCCGATCATCGCGCGGGTCAACGGCTACGCGATCGGCGGCGGCAACCACCTCGCCTACATGGCCGACTTCACCATCGCGGCGGACCACGCCGTCTTCGGCCAGAACGGCCCCCGGGTCGGCAGTCCCGCCGAGGGCTGGATCGTCGCCCACCTGCGCTCCGTCATCGGCATCAAGCGGGCCAAGGAGATCTGGATGCTCTGCCGGCGGTACACCGCCCAGCAGGCCCTCGAGTGGGGACTCGTCAACGCCGTCGTCCCCCTGGCCGACCTCGACGCCGAGGTGCGTCGCTGGTGCGACGACATGATCGACCTCAGCCCGACCGTGCTCAAGCTGGTCAAGCGGTCCTTCGACGACAGCCTGCTGCCCGTGCGCGAGCGCCTCGACTCGGTCTCGCTCCTGCAGGAGGTCAACCCGGAGTTCATCTCCTCGGGCGAGCAGGCCGAGGGGGCCAACGCCTTCATGGAGAAGCGCAAGCCGGACTTCTCGTCATGGGGATGACGTCGCGGGTCCTCGTCGCCGGCGCCGCCAGCGGCATCGGCGCCGCCACGGCGGCGCTGTTCGCGGAGCGCGGCCATCACCTGGCTCTCGCCGACCTCTCCGTCGACCGCCTCGACGAGACCGGCGCCGCCGTCCGGGCCCTCGGGGGCGACCCGGCGGTGATCGGCTTCGACGCGACGGATCTGCGGTCCTGCCGGGAGCTGCTCGCCGCGGCGACCCGTCACCTCGGCGGCGTGGACGCCGTCGTGTCCACCGTCGGCTGGACCGAGACGCATCCCTTCCTCGAGGAGGAGCCGGAGTACTGGCGTCGCGTGGTCGACGTGAACCTCATGGGCAGCATCAACCTCACCCGTGCCGCACTCGAGGTCATGGTTCCGGCCGGAGGCGGCAGCATCGTGCTGACCGCGTCCGAGGCCGGCAAGGTCGGCACCGTGGGCGAGACGCTGTACGCCGCCGCCAAGGCCGGCGTGATCGGATTCGTGAAGTCCGTCGCCCGCGAGGTCGCGCGGCACGGCGTCCGGGTCAACGCCACGGCTCCGGGGCCCACCGAGACCCCGCTGCTCCGGGCACAGGCCGACCAGGACCGCGTCGTCGACCGCACCATCCGCGCCGTCCCGATGCGCCGCATCTCGACGCCCGACGAGCAGGCGCGGGCGCTCTACTTCCTGGCCACCGACGAGGCCTCCTACGTGACCGGGCAGACCCTCAGCGTCAGCGGCGGCCTGTCCATGAGCTCCTAGACCGGCGGGAGAGACGTTCTCGTGGCAGATGCACCCGTCCATGCGCGCGACGCCTACCCTGCGGAGACGATCGCGGCGCACAAGGCAGGCGGCAGCTGGGCCGACCTCACCCTGGCCGACCTGCTGAGCCGGCACGTCGCCGCCCGTCCCGGCGGCCTCGCGGTGGTCGGCACGGGAGCGCGGCTCACGTGGGCCGAGCTCGACGCCCAGGTCGGTGCGGCGGCGGGTGTGCTGCGCGAGCTCGGCGTCGGCCCCGGGTCCCGGGTGGCCCTCCAACTCCCGAACTGGGCCGAGTTCGTGACCCTCTACCTGGCGGCGCAGCGACGGGGTGCGGTCCTGGTGCCGACCGCCTACTCGTACGCCAGCGGCGACGTGATCCACATGCTCCGCGTGAGCGGTGCCGACACCTGGATCCTTCCGGTGCGGGTGGGCGGCCGCGACTACCGCCACGAGGTGGCGCAGGTGCGCGAGGAGGTCCCGCACGTCCGTACCGTGCTCCGGGTCGCGGGCCCGCACGTCGGGCCGGGCGACGACGTGGCCGCCGACGCACCCGTGCTGGAGCGCGTCCGCGGCGTGGGCAGCGTCGACGCCCCCGCCGCCGCGGGGCTCCGGCCCGACCCCGACGCCCTGTCGCGCCTCACCTTCACCTCCGGCACGACGGCGCTCCCCAAGGCCGTCGTGCACACCCACAACACCGACCTCGTCGCGCCCGCCTGGCTCAGGGACGCCCTGACCCTGGACGAGTCGACGCCGTTGTGGATCCCCAGCCCGGTGACCCATACCGCGGGCCTGGTCCTGGGCCTCTTCGTCTCCCTCCTCGCCGGCTCGCCGCTCGTCCTGCAGGAGCGCTGGGACGTCGAGGAGGCGCTGCGGATCGTGGCGCGCGAGCGTGCTCACTACACGGTGGGCGCCACCCCCTTCCTCACCGGTCTGCTGGACCAGGGCAGGCGCGCCGTCGAGCCGTTGCGGTCACTGACCTACTTCGTCTGCGGCGGCACCCCGATCCCGCCCGACGTCGTCAGGAGGGCCCGGGCCGAGATCGGGGTGTCCGTGCTGCGCGGCTTCGGGCAGTCCGAGGCCCCTCTCCACACCCTGAACCGACCCGAGGACGCCGACCGGTTCCGTGAGGGGTACGACGGTCGGCCCTTCCCCGGCGCCGAGCTCGCCATCGGCGGCCGGCCCTGGCGGCCCGGCCGGTCCGCGACCGGCGCCTACGCGACCCGCGGACCCCACGTGTTCCTGGGCTACTTCAACGACCCTGACGCCACCTCCCGGGACCTGGCTCCCGACGGGTGGTACCGCAGTGGCGACATCTGCGAGGTCGGTCCCGAGGGCTTCGTCCGCTACGTCGACCGGGTCAAGGACGTGATCAACCGAGGTGGGCTGAAGATCAGCGCCATGGAGGTCGAGCAGCTCGTGCTGACCCACGAGGGGGTGGCGGCGGCCGCCGTCGTACCGGTGCCGGACGACGTCCTGGGCCAGCGGATCGGGATCTACCTGGTCGCCGCCCCGGGGAGCGCACCGCTCAGCAAGGAGCAGGTCACCGGGCATCTCGCCGAGCTCGGCGTGAGCAAGACCAAGTGGCCCGAGCGGGTCGGCCACCTCGACCGACTCCCGATGACCGCCTCGGGCAAGGTGCAGAAGAGCGAGCTGCCGCCGTTCCCACCGCTGCGCTGACGGCCGGACGCGTCACGCCCCGCGGGCGGCGTACGCCGCGGCGGTCACGAGCCACTGCTGGAGCGTGGTCGCGCCCACCCGGAGGTCGGGGACGAGGGTGGCCTCGCCGGGGCCGAAGGTGGTGCCGAGGTACTCGGCGCCGGTGTCCGGGACGACCCGGCGCATGTCGCCGGTCGCGCGCAGGAACTCCGTGGCCAGGCGGGGGAACGACATGACCTCGGGGCCGGCGACCTGGACGATCCCGCCCTGGGGGTCCGCGGCGACGCTGTGCGCCATGATCCGGGCGAGGTCCGCGCCCGCGACCGGCTGGACGCGGATGTCGGGCACGTGGACGGCGGCGGACTCCGGGGCGCTGACGAGGGATGCCCGGAGGGCCTCGAGGTAGGTCGTGGAGCGCACGATGGTGTAGGGCACGCCGCGGGCCCGGACCAGCTGCTCCTGGACCTCCTTGCCGCGGAAGTACGGGCTGTTGACCCGGTCCGCGCCGACGATCGAGAGCAGGACGTGATGCTCGACGCCGGCCCGGCCGGCGGCCGTCAGCAGGTTCCTCGTGGTCGTGTCGAAGAACGCGAACGCCTCGCGGTACGGCGTCCGGCGGGGCAGGTTGACCGCGTTCACGAGCACCTGTGCGCCCGCGAGCGCGTCCTCGAGCCCGCGGCCGGACAGTGCGTCGACGCCGCGGCTCGGGCTGGCGACGACCACCTCGTGCCCGTGGTCGGCCAGCGACTCGACGATGCGTGCTCCCAGTCGGCCGGTTCCTCCGGCGATGACGATCCTCATGCCCACTCCGACCGGACGGGGCCGGTCTCCGTGACAGCCGCGGTGACGACACGGACCACGGCGTCCGGGTCCGCGAGGTGACCGAGGTGTCCGGCCCGGTGGTGGACGACGGTCCCGCCCGCGCGGGCCGCCATCGCCTCCTGAGTCTCCGGCGGGAGGACGCGGTCCTCGGTGCCGATGAGGAACCAGCTCGGGAGCCGGTCCGAGGCCGGCATGGCGGACACCTCGTCGAGCGCGCCGAGCGAGATCGGCCGCTGCGCCGCCCACAGGACCTGGCGGTGCGCCCGGCGCAGTCCCGAGGCGAAGGTGTCGACGAAGGTGCGCTCCGGGAGGTAGCAGTCGCTGTCCCACCGGCGCCGGTGGTGGCGCGGGACGATGTCGAGCGCTCGGTCCGCGGCGTCGGCGGAGTAGATCGAGTCGTGCCCGACGAGCTCGGTGATCGTCTCCCCCTCGGTCGGCACCAGTCCGTTGACGAAGACGAGCGCCTGCACGTCCGGGTCGTCGGTCACGGCGTTGGCGACGACGCCGGCGCCGTACGAGTGCCCGACCAGGACGAGGGGACCGTCGATGGTCTCGAGCCGCTGCTGCAGGTGTACGGCGTCGCCGGCCAGGGAGCGGAGCGGGCAGGGGTGCGCCAGGACGGGGTACCCCAGCGAGTGGAGCCGCCGCAGCACCGGCGCCCAGGCCGACGTGTCGGACCAGGCGCCGTGGACGAGCACGATGGTGGGGGTCATGGGATGTCCTGTCCTCAGGGCCGGGCGCGCCACTCGACGAGACCCCACAGGCCGAGGCCGCACAGCAGCCCCGACCACAGCACGCTGCCGTCGCCGAGCCCGGTGGAGGCCACCATGTAGGCCACCGCGCAGGCGAGGTAGCCGAGCGGGTAGAACCGCCGCGCGAAGGCGGCGCGCCGGCCCTCCGGCTCGCCCAGGCGCTCCAGGAGCGCGGCCAGGTGCCGGTCGCGGCGCAGCTCGTCCTCGATGGAGGCGAGGGAGCGTCTTTCCCAATCGTTCAGCATGAGTCGTCACCGGGGTCGGTCGCCGCGGGTGTCGCGGATGTCGTACCTGATCGACCGCGGCCCGGCCTCAGCTGTGACGCTCTCCCTGGTCCCGGCCGCCCTGGTCCCGCGCTGCGAGAGCGGCCCCGATCTGGCGGCGCGAGCGGACCCCGAGCTTCGCGAACACCTTCCGCAGGTGCCAGTCGACGGTGTGGGAGCTGATGAACAGCTCCGCGCCGATCTCGGCGTTCTTCAGGCCGTCGGCGGCCAGCCGGGCGATCTGGGCCTCCTGCGTCGTGAGCGCGTCGGGGACCCTGGGAGGTGCCGGCCGCGGCGCGGCGGCGCCGGTGGCGGCGAGCTCGCGGCGGGCACGCTCGGCGAAGGCGGTCGCGCCGATCTGGGTCAGCAGGTGGTGGGCCCGCCCGAGCATCCGCCGCGCCTCGGGCGTCCGCTCCTGCCGGCGCAGCCACTCGCCGTAGACGAGATGCGCCCGCGCCACCTGCATGCCGACCTGCGCCGGCGCGAGCCGCTCGAGCGCCTCCCGGTAGTACGGCTCGGCGGCGTCGGGCTCGCTCACCAGCGCCGTGACGTACGCCGCGGTGCCGGCCGCCCAGTCGGTGCGGCCGGCCTCCGCGCGGCTGCGGAGGTCGGCCACCGCGGCGGACGCCTCCTCGGGTCGGCCCAGCCGCGCCGCGGCCTCGGCGAGCTCGAGCATCGACCAGGTGGACAGGCCCATCTCGGCGGGATGGGCCGCACCGCGTCGGGCCGCGGCGAGCGCCTCCTCGTGACGGCCCAGCCCGTTGAACAGCACGGCGGCGGACCACTCGCTGGCGGTGATCGCCTTCCCGTCGTCGCGCAGCTGGACGTCCTGGGCCACGGCGTCGATCGCGCGCTGGGTCTCCGTCTCCTGTCCGCGCCACGGCGCGACGACCAGGGCGCCGTAGTGCGCGAAGAAGCTGCTCCCGGTGATCTCGCCCAGGGTCGCGGCCTGGGCGGCCAGCGACTCCGCGGTGACCAGGTCCCCGGCGTACACCCGGGCCGAGAGTCGCAGCAGGAGGGCGGACGGCAGCACCGCCAGCGCCCCGAGCTCCCGCGCCAGCTCCACCAGCGTGGTGGAGAAGGTCGTCCAGCTGCCGAAGTCCCAGGCGTCGTGCGCCGCCCGGCACGCCAGCGGGAGCCAGCCGACGCCCTCGTCCGCGCCGAGCGTGGGTCCCTGGCCGAGCTGGGTCAGGGCCTGCTGGACGAGGGGTACGCCGGCGGCGTACCCCTCCGCGACCACGAGTGCGATGCCCCGGAGCAGCCGGTCCACGCGGCGGTGCGTCAGCGGCTCGGGCATGCCGAGCACGGCCGCCGCCACCTCGGGCAGGCCGACCTCCCCGGCCATCTGGCCCGCGGTCAGCGCCGCGTACATGGCGTCGCGGTAGGTCTCGGTGGCGAGGGCGGGGTCCAGCGGCTCCAGGCGCCGCGCGGCGGAGAGCAGCAGCGGCAGGCCGGAGCTCGCACTCTGCGAGGCGAACAGGATCCGCCCGCGGGCCAGGTCGGCCTGGGCGGCGTCGTACTCGCCGAGGGGCGCGAACCGGGCGAGGTCGAGCAGCTCGACGGCCTGGTCGAACGCCCCGGCCTGGGTCTTGGCCTGGGCGGCCGCCACGGTGCGGGAGCCGCGCCTCGCCGGGTCCGGGGTCAACTGCGCGGCCCGGTCGAGGAACGCCGCCGCGGCGGCGATGCCACCCCGGGCACGAGCGCGCTCGGCGGCCTGCTCGAGCCCGGCCGCGACGGCCTCGTCCGCCTCGGGGACGGCGCTCGCCAGGTGCCAGGCCCGCCGCTCCGGGTCGTGGTCGGGATCCGTGGCCTCGGCGAGGGCGTGGTGGACCTGCTGGCGGCGGGTGGGAGAGGCCGTGCCGTACGCCGCCGAGCGCACGAGGGGATGGCGGAAGCGGACCATGCTGCGGACCAGGACCAGCCCGGTCGCCTCGGCCTCGGCCGCCGCGGGCTCGAACTCGATGCCGAGCAGCGCCACCGCCCGCCGCAGCACGGCGGGATCGCCGGCGGGCTCGGCCGCCGCGGTGAGCAGGAACTGCTGGGTGGCGGGCGTCAGCTCCTCGATCCGGTCCAGGAAGCCGCGCTCGATCTGGTGGGCGAGCGGGAGGGCCTGGGGTGTGCCGGGCTCCCCGGCCTCCTCCGTCGCGGTGAGGCCGCGGGGGAGCTCGAGGAGGGCCAGCGGGTTCCCCCGCGCCTCGGCCAGGATGCGGTCGAGCACGCGGTCGTCGAAGCGTCCCGGGCTGGTCCGGGCGAGCAGGGCGCGGGCGTCGGGGTCGCCGAGCCCCTCGACGAGCATCCGGGGCAGGCCCTGGAGGGGGTGTCCGGCGATCGGCTCGCGGAGCGCGAACACGAGTGCGACCCGCTCGGCGAGCAGCCGCCGCGCCACGAAGGCCAGGGTCTGGGCCGACACCTGGTCCAGCCACTGACCGTCGTCGACCAGGCACACCACGGGCTGCGTGGCGGCGGCGTCGGCGAGGAGGTTGAGGACCGCCAGGCCGACGAGGAAGCGGTCCGGCGGGTCGCCGGCGCTCATCCCGAACGCGGTCTCGAGCGCGCTGCGCTGCGGCTCCGCGAGGCGGTCGAGGTTGCGGAGCAGCGGCGCACAGAGCTGGTGCAGCCCGCCGAAGGCCAGCTCGACCTCGGCCTCGACCCCGGAGATGCGCATCACCCGGCAGCCGGACGCGTGCTCCTGGACGTGGTCGAGCAGGGCGGTCTTGCCGATCCCGGCGTCGCCGTGGACCAGCAGGGCGGCACCGTGTCCGCCCTTGGCGCTCGTGACGAGCTCGTCGAGGGCGGTGCACTCGCGGCGCCGGCCGAGCAGGCCTCCGTGCGCCCCAGTCGTTCGCTCCATGGCTGCTGGGGAGCCTACCGGCAGGCGCGGGTCCCGGGCGGCGCTCAGGCGGCTCGCGACTGCTCCTGCTGTGCCGTGTTCCGCTGCCAGGTCCCCTGGCAGAGCAGCCGCTCCAGGTCGTCGAGGCCGCGGCCGCCCGCCGCCGCCGCGAAGGCCGTCGTCAGCCGGCGGTGCGCCAGCCGGTCGACCGGGCGGTCCCGCCCGGTCCGGATCCGCGGCTGGGCCCGGTGCACGAGCTGTCGTGCGTTCGGGCTGCTCGTGCCGAGCAGGTCGGCGATGTCGTGGTAGCTGTAGTCGAAGCACTTGCGCAGCAGGTACGCCGCCAGCTCGGCCGGTGACAGGCGCGCCATCAGCAGCCACAGGGAGTCCGCCACGTCGCCGGCCTGCTCGACCCCGAGGGTGAGGTCCTGGGTCCCGTCGGGGACCTCCGAGACCGGTGCGTCCATGGCGACCTCGTGGCGGTGCCGGGCCGACTGGATGACGTTGATGGCGAGGCGGGTCGTGGTCGTGGTCAGGAAGGCGGCCGGGTTCCGGATCGCCTCCAGGTCGGTGCGCTGCCAGCGCAGCCATGCCTCCTGGACCACGTCGTCCGCGCCGCAGGCGTCGCCGGTCACGCGGTAGGCGATGCGGAACAGGTGGGGCCGCAGGGCGAGGAAGCTGGCGAGCGCCGGCTCGTGGGATGCCGGTGCGCCGGGCCCGGCCGTCGTACTCGGGATGGGGAGAGACATGGGTGGATTCCTCCTGTGAACGGCCCTCTCGGTGCCGTGTGCTCCACCCTTCGCGCCCACGGGGGCGCACCGCGCCCCGGAGTCGCGTGGTCGACCCCCTGGCCCGGTACGTGGCCACCCGGGCCACGAGACCCCGGGGACCACGCACCACCCTGGTGCGCCGCGTGGGGTCCCGGGGTCAGGCGGGCGTGGCCAGGCCCAGGGCCTCCAGCGCCGCGGGCAGCTCGCGCCGCGAGCCCACGCCCAGCTTCGTGTACACCTTGCGGAGGTGCCACTCGATCGTGTGCGGGCTGAGGAACAGCTCCGCGCCGATCTGCGGGTTGGTCATCCCGCCGGCCGCGAGCACCGCGATCTGCGACTCCTGCGGGGTCAGCCGCGTCGCCGGCTGCGACTCCCGCACGCGGATGTGCTCGCCGGTGGCCTCGAGCTCGCGGCGCGCCCGCTCCGCGAAGGCCCGCGCGCCCATGCCGTCGAACATCTCGTACGACGTGCGCAGCTGGGTCCGCGCCTCGGCCCGCCGCTGGCTGCGGCGCAGCCACTCGCCGTACAGCAGGTGGGTCCGGGCGACCTCCACCACGACCCGGTCCTGGGCCAGCAGCTCCAGGCCGTGCCGGTACGACGCGTCGACGTCGTCGGTCTCGGCGAGCAGCGCCCGGCTGCGGGCCCGGACGCCGCGCGCCCAGCCCGACGGGACCGGCTCGGTGAGCTCGGTCAGCCGGGCCAGGGACTCGCGGGCCTCGGCCAGCTCGCCGCAGCGCGCCGCGGCCTCGATGTGCTCGACCAGCGACAGCCCGGTGAAGTTGAAGCCGTCGTGCTCGATGCCGGCGCGTGCCGCGACCAGCGCCTCCTCGTAGCGCCCGAGACCGTTGTTGAGGACGCCCTGGACGTAGCCGGTGACCCCCAGGAGCGAGACCTCGCCGTGCTGTGTGGCGCTCACCCGCGCCTCGTCGATCACGCCCGCGGCGGGGCCTGCCTCGCCCCGCCAGGCGGCCAGCACCAGCGCGGCGTACTTGTGCGGGGCGTTCCCGGTCGCCGTGGCGATCGCGTCGGCCTCGTTGATCATCGCGTCGGCGGTGGCGAAGTCGCCGTGGTGGATGCGGACGCCGCCGGCGTAGATGAGGGCGGGCGGCAGCACGCCCAGCGCGCCGATGTCCCGGGCCAGCCGCACGGCCCGGCCTGAGAGGGCGTCCCACGCGGGCAGGTCCCACGCGTAGTGGATGAAGGCCTCCAGCGCCACCGGGACCAGCAGCAGCCAGCGCATGATCGCGTCGCGGCCGTCCAGCTCCTCGCCCACGAAGGGCTCGAGCGCCCGGCGCAGCGCGGGGATGCCGGGCTCGTGTCCGTCGGCGAGGAGCGTCGCGACGCCGTCCAGGAGCAGGTCGGAGGCGGCCGAGCCGGAGGCGGTCACCCGGGCGGAGCGGGCGGCGACGGCCGCCGCGCGGGCGCCGGAGGGGCCGTGGACCCGGCCGGCGAACACGGTCGCGCTGATGGCCTCGAGATAGGTCTCCCGCGCGAGCGGGGAGCCGGTGTCGTCGAACCGTGCGGCCGCGTCGAGCAGCAGCGGCGCGGCCTCGTCGCTGCGGCTGCGGGTGAACAGGATGCGGGCGCGCAGGCGGGTCAGCCGTGCCCGGTCCAGCGGCTCGAGCGGGCACAGGTCGGCCAGCGCGGACATCTCCGTCGCCCGGTCCAGCGAGGCCGCGGAGAAGTGCGCCTCGGCCGCCGCCAGCGCCCGGCTACCTCGCGCCCAGGCGTCCGGCGTGAGGACGGCGGCGCGCTCGAGGAGCACGGCCTCGGCGGCCACGCCACCACGCTGCCGGGCGCGGCCGGCGGCCTGGACCAGCCCGGCGGCCACCTCCTCGTCGGGTCCCGCGGCGGCCTGGGCGGCGTGCCACGCGCGCCGGTCCGGGTCCAGCACCGGGTCCGTCGCGGCCGCCAGCGCCCGGTGGGCGGAGCGACGCTCGGCCGGGTCGGCGTGGCGGTAGACCGCGGAGCGCGCCAGCGGGTGGCGGAACCGGACGGACTCGCCGAACTCGACCAGCCCGGCGGCCTTGGCGGGGGCGGCGTCCGGGGTGATGCCGAGGGCCTCGGAGGCGCGGACCAGGAGCCGGGCGTCGCCGATCGGCTCCGCGGCCGCGAGCAGGAGGAGCTTCCGGGTCTGGGCCGGCAGCGCCTCGACGCGCTGCGCGAAGTCCTGCTCGACCCGGCCGGAGACCGAGACCGGCTCGACGTCCTCGACGCCGTAGGCCAGCTCGGCGGCGCTCCGGCCGCGGGCGAGCTCGCGCAGGGCGAGCGGGTTGCCGTGGGTCTCGGCGACCACCCGGTCGCGGATCCGCTTGTCGAGCCGCCCGCCGAACACGGCGGCGAGGAGTTCGGCCGAGGCCCCCGCGTCGAGGCCGCCGACCGGCAGGTGGGGGAGGTCGAGCAGCACCGCCGCCCCCTCCGGGTCGCGCACCGCGAACACCATGGCCACGGCCTCGGCGAGGAGGCGGCGGGCCACGAACTCCAGTGTCTGCAGCGACACCTGGTCCAGCCACTGCGCGTCGTCGACGACCAGGAGCACCGGCCGGGTCTCGGACGCCCGGGTGAGGAGGCTGAGCACCGCCAGGCCGACGAGGAAGCGATCGGGCGGGTCGCCGGCGGCCGTCCCGAACGCGACCTGGAGGGCGTCGCGCTGGGGTGGGGGGAGCGCGTCGATCCCGGCCAGGAACGGCGCGCAGAGCTGGTGCAGGCTCGCGTAGGCGAGCTCCATGTCCGCCTCGACGCCCTGGGCCCGGCTCACGGTGACGCCCGCCGCCTGCTCGGCGACGTAGGAGAGGAGGACCGACTTCCCGATGCCCGCCTCGCCCCGGAGCACGCGGACCGCGGAGTCCCCGGCGCGCAGCGCGCCCAGCAGATCGTCCAGCGCCGCGCACTCGCGGCGCCGACCGACCAGGTGGGGAAGCGGGGGAGTGCTCATCGGTCTCCTGCGGGGGCGGTCGCGGACCTGGCGCCCGGCAGGTCCCAGGAGCACGGTAGCGCCCTGTCACGGGGAGTGCGCCCGCGCGGTCGGTACGGCAGGTACGCGTCAGGCACACAGGAGGTCCCGCATGCGCGCACGGAAGCACCAGCTGGCCACGTCCGTCCTCGTGATCGGCACCGGAGGGTCCGGCCTGCGGGCGGCCATCGAGCTCGCCGAGACCGGCGTCTCGGCGCTCGCGGTGGGCAAGCGGGGGCTCGACGACGCCCACACGGTGCTGGCGGCGGGCGGGATCAACGCCGCCCTCGCGACCACCGACGCCGCCGACACCTGGGAGCAGCACGCGGCCGACACCCTGCAGGAGGGCTACCTGCTCGCCGACCCCCGCACCGTGCAGATCGTGGCGCAGGGCGCGGCGCAGGGGATCCACGACCTCGAGCGGTACGGCATGCGGTTCGACCGCCAGCCGGACGGCCGGATCGCCCAGCGGTACTTCGGCGCGCACACCTACCGCCGGACCGCCTTCGCGGGCGACTACACCGGCCTCGAGGTGCAGCGCGCCCTCCTGCAGCACGTCTCCCGTCTCGCGATCCCGGTGCTGTCCACCGTCTACGTGACCGAGCTGCTCGTCGACGACGGCGTGGTGTTCGGCGCCTACGGCTTCGACCTGGTCGACGGGTCGCGGTACGTCATCCACGCGGACGCCGTGATCCTGGCGACCGGCGGCCACACCCGGATCTGGCGGCGCACGTCGTCGCGGCGCGACGAGAACACCGGCGACTCCCTGCGGCTCGCCGTCGAGGCGGGCGCCCGGCTCCGCGACGCCGAGCTGGTCCAGTTCCACCCGTCGGGGATCCTGGAGCCGGAGAACGCCGCGGGCACGCTCGTCAGCGAGGCCGCGCGAGGCGAGGGCGGGGTGCTGCTCAACAGCCTCGGCGAGCGCTTCATGGCGCGCTACGACCCCGAGCGGATGGAGCTGTCCAGCCGCGACCGGGTGGCGCTGGCGTCGTACACCGAGATCAAGGAGGGACGGGGCACCGACGCCGGCGGGGTGTGGCTCGACCTGTCCCACCTCCCGCGCGAGACGATCCTCACCCGGCTGCCCCGGGTGCACCAGACGCTGCTCGAGCTGCAGATGCTGGACATCACCAGCGACCCGATCGAGGTCGCGCCCACCGCGCACTACTCCATGGGAGGGGTCTGGGTCCGCCCCGAGGACCACGGGACCGACGTCGAGGGGCTGTACGCGATCGGCGAGGCCGCCAGCGGGCTCCACGGCGCCAACCGGCTGGGCGGGAACTCGCTGGTCGAGCTGCTCGTCTACGGCCGGCTCGCCGGGCAGGCCGCCGGGGACTACTCGACGGGACTGACCGGTCAGCGCCGCTCGCTCGGCGCCGTCCGGGACGCGGAGGCCGAGGTCGACCGGACGCTGTCGCTGGACGGCGGGCAGAACGTCCGCGCCCTGCAGCGCACCCTGCGCAACCTGATGACCGAGCACGCCGGCGTCGTCCGCGACGAGGACGGCCTGCGGGCGGGCCTGGCCGCGCTCGAGGACCTCGAGTCACGCGCCGCCGACGTGGGCGTCCATGTCGACATCAGTGGGTTCCAGGACCTCGCACACGCCTACGACCTCCGCTCGGGCCTGCTCGCCGCCCGCGCGACGCTCCTGTGCGCCCTGGAGCGGCGCGAGACCCGCGGCTGCCACAACCGCTCCGACTTCCCCGAGCTCGACCCCGAGCTGCAGGTCAACCTGGTGTGGTCCCCGTCGACCGGCGTGCGCCAGGAGGCCATCCCCCCGATCCCGACCGACCTCGCGGCGCTGATGCACGACGTCTCCGCCGAGGGGAAGCTCCTCGAGTAGCGCGATGACGCCCACCGCCCGCGCCGCCGCCGGCCGCGCGGCGCGCCGCCGACGCCTGCACGCGGCGCTCCTGCGCGGCGTCGTCGCCGTGGAGCCGCGCTCCTCCGCACGCGCACAGCCGGCGCCGCGACTCGTCACAACCCGCAGCCGAGACCTGTCGAAACCGACGACACCCAGGAAAGGGGAGAACAGATGAACAACCACCTCGAGACCGAGGCCCGGAAGATGGCGGAGGCGACCGCGAACCCGCCGTACTTCTACGAGATGACGCCGGACCAGGCACGCGCGGTGCTCGACGACGTCCAGGCACAGCCCGTGCCCGTTCCCGACGTCGACGAGAAGTGGGTCGACGTCACGTCGCCCGTCGCCGACGTCCGGGTCCGGATCGTCCGGCCGCCGGCGGCCACCGAGCCGCTCCCGGCGGTCGTCTACCTCCACGGCGGCGGATGGGTGCTGGGCAACGCCGGCACCCACGACCGGCTGGTCCGCGAGCTCGCGGTCGGCGCGGGCGCGGCCGTCGTCTTCGTGGAGTACGACCGCTCGCCCGAGGCGCAGTACCCCCGCGCCCTCGAGCAGGCCTACGCCGCGGCGCAGTGGATCACCTCCCACGGCGCCGAGGAGGGCCTCGACGGGAGCCGCATCGCCGTGGCCGGCGACTCGGTGGGCGGCAACATGGCCGCTGCGCTGACGATCATGGCGAAGCGCCGCGGCGACGTCTCCTTCTGCCACCAGTCGCTGTACTACCCGGTGACGGACGCGGCCCAGGACACCGCGAGCTACGCGGCGTTCGCGGAGGGCCCCTTCCTGCTGGCGAAGTCCATGGCCTGGTTCTGGGACGCCTACCTCCCCGACGAGGAGAGGCGCGCGGAGATCACCGCGTCGCCGCTGCGGGCGACCTCGGAGGATCTCGCCGGCCTGCCCGAGGCGCTGGTCCTCGTGGTCGAGAACGACGTGCTCCGCGACGAGGGCGAGGCCTACGCGCGCAAGCTCGGCGCCGCCGGGGTGCGGACGACCGTCGTCCGCTACAACGCGACGATCCACGACTTCATGATGCTCAACCCGCTGCGCACGTCCGCCGCCAGCACCGCGGCGATCGAGCAGGCCGTCCACGTCCTGCGCAAGGCGTTCACCCCTGCCTGACCGGCAGGACCCACCACCCACACAGAAGAGGAAAACGCAATGAACCACCAGTCCCCGACCGTCGTCCTGGTCCACGGAGCCTTCGCCGAGTCCGCCAGCTGGAACGGAGTGATCGAGCAGCTCTACGGCAAGGGCGTCGAGGCGATCGCCGTGGCCAACCCGCTGCGCGGCGTCGCCAACGACGCCGCCTACGTCCGCGACGTGATCGCCGGCCTCGACCGGCCGGTCCTGCTCGTCGGCCACTCGTACGGCGGCATCGTCATCACCGAGGCCGCGGCCGAGAACCCGGCCGTCGTCGGTCTCGTGTACGTCGCCGCGTTCGCGCCGGACACCGGCGAGAGCGCGCTGACGCTCTCCACCAGCCACCCGGGCAGCACGCTCGGCGAGGCACTCGTCGCCTACCCGGTCAGCAGCGGCGGCAACGAGTTCGCGATCCGGCTCGACCGGTTCCGCGAGCAGTTCGCGGCCGACGTACCGCTTCCGGTGGCGGGCAAGATGGGACGCACGCAGCGTCCCGTCACCGAGCTCGCGCTCAGCGAGGGGCTGCCCACCGGCAGCCCGGCGTGGCGGACCCTGCCGTCCTGGTTCGTCTTCGGCGACGAGGACCGCAACATCCCCCCGGCCGCGCTGCGCGCCGAGGCCGAGCGGGCCGGCGCCCGCGGTGTCCGCGAGGTGGCGGGCGCGTCGCACGCCCTCACCGTGTCCCGGCCCGAGGAGGTCGCCGCGAGCATCCTCGAGGCGCTGTCCGCCACGGCCGCGGCCGATGCGGCCTGAGGCACGGGCCCGAGCGGCCTCGGGGGAGCCCTCCCTGGAGGTCGTGCCGTGCCCGGAGTGCGAGCGCCCGGCGGAGGTCGTCGAGCGCTGCTTCCTCATCGGGACCGACGGACCGGTCGAGCACGTGCGCATCCAGTGCGTCGACCGCCACTGGTTCCTGATGCCCGCACCGGAGACGGCGCGCACGCCGCGTGCCGCCTGAGCCCGGCGGGACCGAGCGGCGTGAGCGGGCACCCGGTGCTCCGCTCACGCCGCTCCGGCCGTGCGGCCGACCGCACTGCCGGCCACGAGGACCGCCACCACCAGTGCGGCGCCGCAGACCGCCGGTACCGCGCCGATGGTCCCGGCGGCCCAGGCGAGGGCCGCGAGCGCGGTCGCGGCGACCGCGAGACCGGCGCCGGCGATCGGGCTGCGGCCGCCGGGCAGGTGGACCAGCGCGAGGGACGCGAGCGTGAGCGCGAGGGGGACCAGCACCGCGCCGGCCGCGAGGTGGGCGGAGACCGGCGGCGGGTCGTGGTGGCCCGCCTCGGTCGCCAGCACCACGACCTCCAGGCCGGCGCCGACCGCCGCGATCGCCGCGAAGACGGCCAGGTGCCCGTAGCCCCAGACGAACGACCAGGCCCTCCGCTCCTCCAGCAGCTCGCCCGCGGGACCGGCGAAGTACAGCCACCACAGTCCGACCAGGATCGTGAGGCCGGCGGCCGAGAGCGCGACGAGCCGCAGCCGCGGCCGGCTGTCGGCGAGGCCCGCCACCGCGTTGGTCGCGGCCAGCACGCTCTCGCCGAGCAGGACGATCGCGAAGAGGCCGTAGCGCTCGGCGATGTGGTGGGGGTGCCAGGAGGTGCCGCCGGCGCGCTCGGCCCACACCGGCAGCGCCATCTCCAGCCCGGCGAGCACGACGAAGGACCCGAGGTCGCCGGCGACGCCGCCGCCCAGGAACAGGCGGAGCAGCCAGAGTCCCTGGAGCACCGAGATCCCGGCGGCGTACCGGAGGGCGGTACGCCGGCCCGGCCGGTGCTGGACGGCGGCGCGCAGCCAGAGGCTCACCAGGCCCAGGCGCATCACCACGTAGCCGATCGTCACGGTGACGAGGTGGCCGGACGCGAAGCTGTCGCCCACGCCGGCCGCCAGGACCAGCACGCCGGCCATCTGCACGAAGGTGGCGATGCGGTAGGCGACGTCGTCGGTGTCGTACGCCGAGGTGAACCAGGTGAAGTTCATCCACGCCCACCAGATGGCGAAGAAGGCCATCGTGAAGGCGGCGTACCCGCCGGCGACCCGGCCGTGGACCACCTGCTCGGCCAGGTTCGCGGAGGTCTGGGCGACGGCGACGACGAAGGTCAGGTCGACGAGGAGCTCCAGGGGCGTCGCCACCCGGTGGCGCTCGTCGGTGGTCCTCGCGCGCATGGGCAGGTGCAGGGGAGTACGCGTCCTCACGTGCGCTCCGACCGGACAGGCCGCCGATCCGTGACATCCGGCGCGCAGTGATAGGACACGGCGCCGGGCTGTCACAGCCGCCGTGCGTCCACGGTCGGTTGATCGCAAGTCCCACAGACCGTCACCGAACTCCCGAAGGAGACATCATGCGCATCGCCATCGCCGGCGCGACCGGACTGGTCGGGTCGTCCCTCGCCCGGGCGGCCGAAGCCGCCGGCCACCAGGTCGTCCCGCTCGCCAAGGAGACCGGCTTCGACATCCTCCGGCCCGACGGCCTGGTCGAGGCCCTCGAAGGAGCCGACGCCGTCGTCGACGTCATGCAGAGTCCCACGCTCGACGAGGCGGAGGCCACGGCCTTCTTCACCGAGGCGTCCCGGAACCTCGGCACGGCCGCCGCCCAGGCCGGCGTCGGCCGCTCGGTCGTGCTGTCGATCATCGGCGTCGACCGGATCGCCGCGACCGACGAGGAGGCGGGCACCGGCTTCGACGGCTACTACCGCGCGAAGTACGCGCAGGAGCAGGCCACCGCCGCCCACGCCCCCTCGCCGCACGTCGTGCGGTCGACGCAGTTCCACGACATCGCCCGGCAGGCCATCGGCTGGGGCAGGGACGGCGACCGCACGGTGGTCCCCGACCTGGTGACCCAGCCCGTCGCGGTCGACGCGATGGTGCAGGTCCTCCTCGGCGTCGCCACCGGCGAGATCGCCGGCGACCTGAACGAGGTGGGCGGTCCGGGCCGGGAGTCGCTGACCGCGATGTCGACCGCGTTCGCGCGCTCGACGGGCGACACCGTCGAGGTGACCGCGGGACCGGTCGGCGACCTGGTCCGGGACGGCGTCCTGCTGCCCGGGGAGGGGGCTCACCTGGTGGGCCCGTCGTTCGCGGAGTGGCTCGCCGGCGTGGCCGCCGCCACGGCGGCCCGCTGACCGAGCGTCGTACCGCCGCCGGCGAGAGCCCGGCGGAGAGCACCCGGAGCGAAGGTCGAGTCGCAGGTAAGGACGAGTCCGACCGGGTTTCACCGGGGCGGCGCACGCCGCCACGCCGGAAGCAGAGAGCGATTGGACCCGCTCGTCACCTTCCCTCCGTGCCGCAGGGCCTCGTCCGAGGTCCTGCGGCACGCCACGTGAGAGGACACGACATGTCACGCGTCATCGAGACCTCGCGGCTGACCCTGCGGCCGTGGCGGGCTGTGGACCACCCGTCCGCGAGCAGGGTCTACGGATCGCCCGCGGTGCACTCGCGGCTGGATCCGCGGCTGTCCCTGTCGACTCCGGCGGCGCTCCGCAGGACGCTGGTCCGCTGGTCCGCCGAGGACGGCCGGCCGGTGCCGGAGGGTCACTGGGCGGTCGAGCTGAGCGAGGGCGGGCGGGTCGTCGGCGGCCTGTCCCTCCAGTTCGTGCCGTCGGCCGACGGGGACCTGACCATCGCCTGGGCGCTGGCGCCCGCGGCCTGGGGTCGCGGGTACGCCGCCGAGGCGGCCGAGGGACTCATCGACTGGGCGCTGCACGAGGGTCCGGTGACCGAGGTCTTCGCCATCGTGCAGCTCGACAACGAGCGCGCGTCCGCCACCGCTCGCCGGATCGGCATGGAGTGGATCGGCGAGTCAGGGGATGCGGAGCGCCGGCAGCAGGTCTTCCGGATGCGCCACGGCCAGCTGTCCGTCGCGGAGCACGCGTGACCGCGCTGCCTCCTTCAGCAGCGACGGCAGCAGGTCGGCGCGCCTGAGGCGGTAGACCTGGAGCCGGAGCCGGTGGAACTTGTCGGTCTCGCCGACCCACTCCATGCCCAGGCGCCGTGCCGTCGCGGCGGCGCGCCGGTTGCGGGGGCGGACCAGGGCCAGCAGCTCGTCGACGGGGCTGCGGTCGAGCACCGCGACGGCCAGTGCCCGGGCGGCCTCGGCGGCGTACCCGCGACCCCAGGCCGCGGGTGCCAGCTGCCATGCCAGCTCGTAGTCGCCGTCGCCGGTCCCGAGGTCGCGGACGGCCACGCCGCCCACGACGTCGTCGCCGCCGCGGGACGTGATCGCCCAGTGCCCGACCGGCTCGCCGGGCACGCCCGTCTCCGCCTGCCAGCGGACGATCGTCCGCGTCATCTCCGTCTCGTCGGGCACGGGCGGGAGCGCGGGCGCCAGCCAGCGCGCGACCTGCGGATCACCGAAGATCCGCGTCGCCGCGGGCGCGTCGGCGCGACGCCAGGGCCGCAGGGACAGGCGTGGTGTGGTGATCGGCTGGTCCATGCCCGGAACGACCGCGGCGCGGCAGGTCCCGTGACAGCGCCGCCGGACGACGGTGCCGTCACGCGTGCGCGCCGATCCCGGTCGACGGTGTGTCCCCGGCGACCTGCCGGGGCCCGCACCGAAGGAGCAGACCGATGACGGAGCGAGAGCACCTGCACGCCGAGCTCGACCTGGAGCTCGCCCGCCTGGCCTCGGCCGAGGCCCGCGCCGGCGTGGAGGAGGTGGAGCTGCGGGCGTACGGCGTCCGGCTCCGCAGCCTCCATGCGGCGGTGATGGTGGTCGAGGAGGCGCCCGGAGGCTGATCGTCCGCCGGCGCGAGGCGCCGAGGGGCGGCATCCCGAGCCGGTCTTGACTCGGACATTGATTGTCTGAGATAACTAAGACTCAATCTGTCTTAGTAAATGGAGGAAGAGATGAAGATCGTGATCTTCGGTGCCGGCCTGATCGGCGGCCAGCTGCGGGACCGGCTCGGCGCGGCCGGCCACGACGTCGTCGCGCTCGGCCGTGAGGACGGCATCGACACGACCACCGGCGCCGGCGTGGCCGGCGCGGTCGCCGGTGCCGACGTCGTGGTCGACCTGACCAACTCGCCCTCGTGGGCCGACGACGACGTGCTCGCGTTCTTCCGGGACTCGACCCGGGAGCTCGTGACCGCCGAGGCGGAGGCGGGCGTCGGCCACCACGTGATCCTCTCCATCGTGGGCGCCGACCGGCTCACCGACTCCGGCTACATGCGGGCCAAGCTGGCCCAGGAGGCGGGGGTCGAGGCCGGCTCGGTGCCGTACACCATCGTCCGGTCGACCCAGTTCTTCGAGTTCCTCCCGGGCATCGCCGACTCCACCACCGTCGACGGCGAGGTCCGGGCCACGCCCGGCCGTCTCCAGCCGATCGCGTCCCAGGACGTCGTGGCCCGGCTGGCCGAGGTCGTCACCGGCGCACCGGTCAACGGCACGCTCGAGATCGCCGGCCCGGAGGCGCAGGGGATCGACGAGCTCGTCGGTCGTCTCTTCGCGGCCACCGGCGACGAGCGGCGTGTCGTGTCGGACGCCGCGGCCGGGTACTTCGGTGCCCAGCTCGACGACGTCGCGCTCGTCCCGACGCCGGGCGTCGACGCCTGGATCGGTCCCACGACGCTCGCCGCCTGGCTCCGCGACCGTGCGTGAGCACCAAGTACGTGTTTAAGAAGTCCTGATCGTCGCGAGCGTCGCATCCGTCGAGTGGCTCGCCAAGGCCACTTCGTTCAGACCTAGGGCGTGTCTGGCAAATGCTGTCCGTCGCGAGCGTCGTCCGACGCGTCCGATGGCAAGGCGCCGATGCGAAGGCATACCGGGCGTCTGTCGAGCGTCGGCAACGCCGCCAGCGTGCGTGTCGGGCGGCGCGCAGCAGGACATGATTTGTCAGACGCGCCCTAGATGCGACGGCGGTCTGGTTGCACCATCGAGCATCTGCACCGCCGCGAGGCGCCGACGGGGCGGCGCGCAGCAGGCCAGGACCTTCTTCAACACGTACCAAGCCTGACTGATGCGAGGATGCTGTCCCTGCCCGCGCCGCTGCGCGGGCGGGGACGGCTGTCGGAGGGAGTGATCGCGTGAGGCTCTCGGCGGGGGTGGAGTGGGCCCTGCACTGCTGCGTGGTGCTCAGCCAGGCCGAGCAGCCGGTGCCCAGTGCCCGGCTGGCGGAGCTGCACGGCGTCTCGAAGACCTACCTCGCCAAGCACCTGCAGGCCCTCGCCCGTGCGGGGATCGCCCGCCCGAGCGAGGGCCGGGATGGCGGCTACGTCCTGATGCGGGAGCCCACGCGGATCACGGTCCTCGACGTCGTCCAGGCGATCGACGGCACCGATCCCGCCTTCCGCTGCACCGAGATCCGCCAGCAGGGTGAGCTCGCGCTGCCGCCCCGGGAGTGCCGTACGCCGTGCGGGATCGCCCGCGTGATGGCGGACGCCGAGCGTGCCTGGCGCCGGTCGCTGGCGGAGACCACGATCGCCCAGCTGGCAGGGACGCTGGACACCAGCGGCCTGCGGCAGATCCTGGCGACGTAGGACCGCGGCTCCGGACCAGGCACGCCCGGGCGAGGTCACCTCCGGTTGAGGAAGGAGACGTCGTCGTTGCCGATCAGGTCCGGCACGGTCCACCCGTCGAGGTCGTACTCCGCCATGCACTGCTCGGCGTACCCGCGCATCCGGTCGGCGGCGCCGGACTGCTCGGCGTTGAGCAGCGCCTCCACCCGGATCTGCTCGTGGTTGCCGGCGTAGTTCATCTCGTAGAGCTCGTGACGCCCGCCGAACTCCGAGCCGATCGAGTCCCAGATCAGCTTCATCAGCTTGACCCGCTCGACGGCGTCCATGCCGTGCGAGCCGCGGACGTACTTGTCGAGGTACGGGCGGATGTTCTCGTTCTTGAAGTCGGCGGCGCTCGAGGGCAGGTAGACCAGCGCCGAGCCCAGGTCGCGCATGATGATCTCGCGGATCTTCGGGTAGCCCTGGGTCATGAACCAGCGGTAGACCATCCCGTAGTCCAGGTTGGGGAGCAGCGCCCCGTCCTTCCACTCCGCCGGCTGGGCGACCTGGACGTCGGAGAGCGACCACATCAGGTTGCGCCAGTTGATGACCTCGCCGACCCGTGTCTGCACGCCGCGGAAGTCCTTGGTGCCGGTGGCCTCGAGCCCCTTGAGCAGCAGCCCGGCCAGGAAGTCGAGCTTGACGGCCAGCCGGGTGACGCCGTGGAAGGTGAGCCGGTGCAGGAAGCCGGAGTGCGGCAGGAAGCTGCTGGCGGCCTCGGTGTCGCCGTAGATGAGGACGTCCTCCCACGGGACCAGGACCTTGTCCATCACGAAGATGGTGTCGTTCTCGTCCAGGCGGCTGGAGAGCGGGTAGTCGAACGGCGACCCGGTGACCGCGGCCTGGTTCGTGTACGACGGCCGGCAGATCAGCTTCATGCCCGGCGCGCCCGCGGGAACCGCGCACACCAGGGCGAACTCGCGCTTCTTGATGGGCAGGCCGTAGTGCGCGATGAAGTTGTAGTTCGTGATCGCCGATCCGGTGGCGACCACCTTCGCGCCGCTCACGATCAGGCCGGCATCGGTCTCCTTCTCGACGTGCAGGAAGACGTCGCTGACGTCGTCCGGGTTGCGGTGCCGGTCGACGGGCGGGTTGATGATGGCGTGGTTCCAGTACGCCAGCGTCTCCTGGGACTCCCGGTACCAGCGCTGCGCGTTGCCGGCGTACTCGCCGTAGAACTCCGAGTTGGCGCCGAGCGTCCCGAGGAAGCTCGCCTTGTAGTCGGGGCTGCGGCCCATGAAGCCGTAGGTCATCCGCGCCCACTCGGCGATCGCGGTCTGGTCGGCCTTGAGGTCCTCGATGGTCCGCGGCGTGCGGAAGAACGGGTGCGTGAATCCGTTGCTCCCGGTGTCCGTCGGGGTGGTCAGCACGTCCTGGCGGTCCGGGTCGTGCAGGGCGTCGTAGAGCCGCGCGGTCATCCGGACCGGGTTCCGGAACGCGGGGTGGGTGGTCACGTCCTCGACGCGCTCGCCGTAGAGGTAGACCTCCCGTCCGTCCCTCAGGCTCTCGATGTATTCGCTTCCCGTCATCGGGCGGGTCACGCGCTGCGCGACGTCCTCCGCCGACGGTGGAACGGACTCCTGCAGAGTCATCGCTCGGCTCCTTCGTGTTGATGTGACTTGCGGTGTGGTGCGTCGCCCGGGAGGGCCCGGGACGTCTCAGATGCGCTGCTCCAGCAGCGCTGCGGCCTCCGCGATCCAGGCCATCGCCGCGGGCGCGTCGCCCGAGCCCTCCCACGGGGCCGGGCCCGGGTCGTGGTGGAGGTCGTGGAACTGGCCGGAGTGGAAGAGCAGCGGTCGGCCCGCCGCCCGGTGGATCTCCTGGACCTCGCCCAGGAAGAGGGTGTGGTCGCCGCCGTCGTAGGTCCGCCACGGCGTGCACGAGATCGTGGCGAGGCACCCCGCGAGGACCGGCGCACCGTCGCCGGGCGTGCGCGTGCGCCAGTCGATCTCGTCGACCTGGGGCCGGCCCGCGAAGTGGAGGGCGAGGTCCTGCTGGTCGCGGTGCAGCACGTTCACCGCGAACGGCACGCCGTCGAGGTAGCTGCTCATCCGGGAGCCGTTGTTGACGCACACCAGGACCAGCGGAGGCTCGAGGGAGACGCCGGTGAAGGCGTTGACGGTCGCGCCGTGCGCGGTGCCGTCCGGGGTGTGGCAGGTCACCACGGTGACGCCGGTCGCGAAATGGCCCAGGCAGTTGCGGAGCTCTCGTGGATCGATGCGCATCGCGGGTCCTCCGGTTCGTGCGGTGGGTCACGGGGTCCGATCACGGTAGGAACGCGGCGACCCCGGCCACGAGACGGATTGCGCGGCCCGTCGGACGGATTGCGCAAAGTCTTCTGTGAGTCGTGTCACCGGGGCCCGAACCCGCTTACGCTGAGGGTCGTAAGACCGTCTGGTTCAGCGCCGATGAGGCTGTGGCGTAAGGATCTGCGTGAGCCGCGAGCCGAGAGATGAAGGAGAGTCCCCCGCCGTCGTGGAGGAGGGACCGGTCGGCCGTGCCTCCGGGTCGTGGGCCCTCGACCGGATGCCCAACGAGGTGGCGGACGCCGACTTCGGCCTGTTCCGCGACCGCCTGCAGGGCCACTACTACCCGGCGCGGGTCCGGCCCCTCGACGGCCGCGGCCTGCTCGAGGACCCGCGGCTGTCCGCGGTCGAGCTCGAGCACATCACCATCGGCTACGTGCGGTTCGGCACCGCCGTCAGCATCGACGCGGGCGACCTGCTGGGCTACCACGTCGACGTACCCCTGCAGGGCGAGGTGGTCTCCCGCTGCGGCCACGAGGAGACCGTGGCCAGCCCGCGCCAGGCGGCCGTTTTCTCGCCGCGCCGGCACACCTACGTGCCGGCGTGGGCCAAGGACGCCGCCCAGCTCCTGATCAAGCTGAACCCGCGCAGCGTCGAGTACGAGCTCGAGGGACTGCTGCGCCGACCGGTCGTGGAGCCGCTGCAGTTCCGGATGGCCATGCCGACGGTCGCCGGTCCCGGACGCGCGTGGGTCGCCTCCCTGGCCGGCTTCGTGGCGTTCCTCAACAGCGGCTCGGAGGGCGGTCCCGCCGTACGACGGCACGCGGAGCTGCTCGAGCGCAGCCTGATCAGCGGGCTGCTGCTCGCCCAGCCGCACTCCTACAGCGAGCTCCTGTTCGAGGGCGCCGAGTACCGGGTGCCCAGCTCGGCGGTCGACCGGGTGGTCGACGCGATCACGTCCTTCCCCGAGCGTCCCTACTCGCTGGCCGACCTGTGCCGGATCGGCTGTGCGAGCGCGCGTGCGCTCCAGACGCAGTTCCAGGAGCGGTTCGGGATGAGCCCGATGCAGTACCTGCGGCGCGAGCGGCTGATGCGGGCTCGCGCGGAGCTCCGCCAGGGCCAGGGCACGGTCTCCACCGTCGCCTACGGCTGGGGGTTCTCGAACCTCGGCCGGTTCGCCCGGGCCTACCAGGCGCAGTTCGGCGAGCTGCCGTCCGAGACCCTCGAGAACGCCGTTCGCGGGGGCGCGGCGTACCGACGGTGAGGTACGCCGCGCCCCCGCGAAGGGGAGTCCGGTCGGGAGGTCAGGCCAGGGGCGGGCGAGGACCCGGCCCAGTGCGGTCGCCAGGGCCTTGCCCGCGTCCGCCTCGCGCTCCCTGCTCCGCCAGCAGACGAACCCGTCCGGACGGATCAGTGAGGCCCCGCCGGGCGTGATGCCGTAGAGCCGCTGGAGCTCGGCCGCCGGCACGCCGGCCGTGTGGGCCGCCAGCGGGACGTCCGCACGCCGCGTCAGCTCGGCCGCGGCCTCGTGCCACGCCGTCCCGTCCTCGCCGGTGAGGAGGACGAAGCCGTCGCCGTACAGGTCGAGGACGGAGAGTCCCTCGTCCTCCCAGAAGTGGGCGGCACGGGTGCCGGGCTCGCCGGCGGCCTCGCGCGGGTGGACGGCCAGATCGGCGGGAGCCGGGGTGGGGGACTCGGCGTCGACGGCGTCGGAGAAGTTGCGGTAGCCGATCTCCGCGCTGAAGTCGTCGACGAGCGCCGGGAGACCGTCGTCGATGAGCTCGGGGGTCACCCGGCGCCGGAACCGGGTGTAGGCCTGGTCGATCGTGAACCGGCCGATGGGGCGTCGCTCGGCGTCGTACGACGCGAGGAGGGCGGCTCCCGCCTGGCCGTGGACGACCATCGCCAGCTTCCAGGCGAGGTTGTGCGCGTCGTGGATCCCGGTGTTCCCGCCGAACCCGCCGTTCGGGGGGACGACGTGGGCGGCGTCCCCGACCAGGAAGACCCGGTCCGTGCCGTAGCTGGTCGCGACGTCGGCGGTCGCCCGCCAGAGCGCGATGTCGTCCACCGTGATCTGGATGGAGGCGTCGCCGAGCGCGCTGCGGACCAGGTCCTCGGCGCGCTCGGGCGTCAGGCCCTGCCAGACGTCGAGGTTCGCCGGTACGGTCGGGTCGCCCAGGGTGTTGACGACCAGGAACCCGGACCGGCCAGACCTCTCGAACCGGAAGAAGCCGCGCAGGTCGTCGTTGGTCACGTAGGTGACGCCGAGCTCCTGGTCGCCGAGGAGGTGGCGGAAGTCGGCGGAGAAGTAGATCGTGGCGCTCCGCGACAGCTCGCCGTGGCCGACCATCTCGATCCCCAGCGACGACCGGACCGGACTGCGGTTGCCGTCGGCCGCGACGACGTACTGGGCGCGGACCCGTCGCTCCGCGCCGGTCGTCAGGTCACGAACGACGGTGACCACGCCGTCGTCCCCGCTGCTCTCGATCGACGCCTCCGAGCCGTAGAGCAGGGTGGCGCCGTACTCGAGCGCCCGCGCGCGGAGCAGGGGCTCGATGGCGTCCTGGGCGACGAACAGCCGGCGGGACGGGCTGAACTCGTCGACGCCCCCGTTGAGGTCGGGGATGAAGGTCGCGATCTCACCGCCGCTGAGGGAGCGCACCTCGTTGACGCACCCGTTGGGGAAGTAGCGCTCCGCCGACAGGCGCCGCAGCGGCTCCTCCAGGTCGACCGACCGCATCAGCTCGAGGGTGCGGAGATGGAGATGCCCGGCCCGGGGATGGATCGCCGTGCCGGGATGGCGCTCCACGGCGAGGACGTCGACCCCCTGGCGCGCCAGGAACATCGCGGTGGTGAGCCCCACCAGGCTTCCTCCGATGACGAGGACCTGCACGTCGTCGCGATCGATCTGTGTCATGTCGCTCAAGGTAGGAGCGCCGCGGCATATCAGCAAGACTGATGGTAGTGATGTCACCCATCGTCAGCAGTGATGTGCAGGAGGAGCAGGGCGTGCCGCCCGTCGGGGTCCAGCAGCGTCTCCCCGCGCAGGGTGATCTCGCCCGACTCCGCGTGCCGGATCCGCTTCGGGGCGCACCGCGGCCCGGACACCGGATGCTCGCGCCAGAGCGTCCGGAACTCGTCGCTGGACCGCAGGAGGTCGGCGACGATGCGGTCGGCACGCGAGCCGGAGCCCGCTCCGGCGCTGACGGAGGCGAGCTGGGCGACGAGCGCCCGGCTGTGCGCGGCGTGGTCCGCCGCGGGGGTCAGCGCACGCTCGGACGGTCGGGTGAACCACCGGTGCACGCGCGCGCGGGCCAGGCCGGTGTACCCCGTCTCGTCCCCGAGGATCCGTGCTGCCAGGGGCGTCTGCGCGATCGTCTCGCCGAGATCGGTGACGATCATCGCCGGTGCGTCGCGGACCTGGTCGAACACCCGGAGGAGGCCCTCGTCGACGTGCTCGAGCGTGCTGTCCTCATCGGTGCCGGAGCCGCCCGGCGCGTAGCCGGCGAGCAGGTTCAGGTACGTGCTCTCCTCGTCGGAGAGGCGCAGCGCCTTGCCGATCGCGGCGAGGACCGACGGGGACGGAACCGGCCCGCGGGGCTGCTCGATCCGTGTGTAGTAGTGGGTCGCGACACCACTGAGCGCGGCCACCTCCTCGCGGCGCAGCCCGGGCGTACGGCGCCGGCCGGTGCGGGGCAGGCCGACGTCCTCCGGCTGGGTCGCCTCCCGGCGCGAGCGCAGGAACAGCGCCAGTCGACCACGATCCATGCCGCACCTCCCCGGGTGTCTCCACCGTCCGCGGGCCCAACGCCGGGACCCGTCGTTCTACTCCCGGCCCACTCCCGGCGGGCGCGCGGTCAGGGATGCCCGATCGTGGCATGGTTGCCGCCCGTGGGGCGCCGCACGGTGGTGTCATGACGAACACTCACGAACAGCAGCTGGAGCGCGGCACGTCCGTGCTGGAGGTCCCCGGACACTGGATCGGCGGGACGGTGGTCGCCGGGCCCGGCGACGTCAGGGAGCTCCTCAGCCCGGTCGACGGGCGCGTGGTGGGGCGGTCCCCGGTCGGGACGCCGGAGACGGTGGACCGCGCCGTGCGGGCGGCCCGGGCCGCGCTGCCCGCCTGGGCGGCGACGGCGCCGGGGGCGAGGGCGGAGGTGCTGCGCCGGCTCGCCGACGAGCTGACCCGCCGCCAGGAGGAGATCGCGTGGGCGATCACGACGGAGATCGGCGTGCCCATCTCCTTCTCGCGCGCCGCGCAGGCGACCTTCCCGGCGATCGTGACGGCCGCGACCGCCGGCCTGGTCGACGAGGTCGAGTGGGAGGCCGAGCGGGGCAACGCGCTCGTGGTGCGCGAGCCGGTGGGCGTCGTCGGCGCCATCACCCCGTGGAACTTCCCCCTCCAGCAGACCGTCACGAAGATCGTCCCGGCTCTCCTCGCGGGCAACGCCGTGGTCCTCAAGCCGGCCGAGACCTCGCCGCTGACCGGGCCGATCCTCGCCGAGGCGGCGACCGCGGCGGGCCTGCCGGCAGGCGTGCTGAACATCGTGTACGGCGACGGCCCGGTCGTCGGCGAGGCGATCGCCGCGCACCCCGACGTGGACATGGTCTCCTTCACCGGGTCGACGGCCGTCGGGAGGCACCTCGCGGCGACGGCCGCCCGCACGGTCAAGAAGGTCGCGCTGGAGCTCGGCGGGAAGACGGCGGCGATCCTGCTCGACGACGCGGACCTCGACCGGGCGATCGCGGAGACGCTGCAGTTCGCGTGGAGCAACGCCGGCCAGGCGTGCGGCGCGTGGTCGCGGCTCCTCGTGCCCGCGGCGCGACACGACGACGTCGTGCGGAGACTCACGGCCGCGGCCGCCGCGTTCGCGCCCGGCCACCCCGCCGAGGAGTCCACGCTCGTGGGCCCGCTCGCGTCGGAGGCGCAGTGGAGCCGGGTGAACGGCTACCTCGAGACCGCCGTCGCCGAGGGCGCCGTCGTCGCGTACGGCGGACCCGGGCGGATCCCCGGCCTGGAGGCCGGCGCGTTCGTCCGGCCGACGATCCTCACCCACGTCGACCCGTCGTCCACCATCGCCCAGGAGGAGGTCTTCGGGCCGGTGCTCAGCGTGCTGACCTACGAGGACGAGGCCGACGCCCTGCGCATCGCCAACGGGACGGCGTACGGGCTGACGGCGGCCGTGTACGGCGACCCAGCCCGCGCGCTGTCCTTCGCGCGCGGGCTGGTGGCCGGCCAGGTCTACGTCAACGGGGCGGCGTTCAACCCCCTCGCGCCGTTCGGCGGGTTCCGGCAGTCGGGCGTGGGCCGGGAGATGGGCAAGGAGGGCGTCGAGGAGTTCACCGAGCTGAAGGCGATCCTGCGCTGACGGCCGCCGGGCGCCGCCGTATCCTCCAGCAATGAACCTCGCGGGCGTGGACCTGAACCTCCTCGTCGCCCTCGACGCCCTCCTCGCGGAGCGGAACGTCACCAGGGCCGCGCGACGGGTGGGGATCAGCCAGCCGGGCATGAGCAGTGCCCTCGCCCGACTGCGCAAGCTCCTCGGCGACCCGCTCCTCGTGCGGGAGGGGAACGGCCTCGTGCCCACCGCCCGCGGCCGGTCCCTCGTCGAGCCGGTGCGGACGGCGCTGACCGTGATCGAGGTGGCCCTGAACGACCGGGTCGCCTTCGATCCGGCCACGGACAGCGGGACGGTCAGCGTGAGCTGCTCCGACTACAGCGCGCTGCTGATCGTCGCTCCGCTGATCCGGCGCCTGGCGGCGGAGGCGCCCGGCGTCGCCGTCCAGCTGCTGCCGCGCGCGGCCGAGCCCGCCGCGATGCTGCGCCGCGGCGACGTCGACCTGGTGATCGAGCCGGTGGAGGTGATGGACGGGGCGACCCTCGCCTCGGAGAGCCTGTTCGAGGACCGGTGGCGGTGCTGCGTCTGGGAGGGCAACGAGCGGGTGGGCGACGACCTCGACCTCGCGACCTATCTCGACCTCTCGCACGTCGTGTACTCGATGGGCGCCGGCCAGCCCGTCTCCCTCGTGGACGCCTACCTCGAGAGCATCGACCTGCGCCGGAACGTCGAGCTGCGGGTGGAGAGCTTCCTACTTGCCCCGATCCTGCTCCAGGGCACCGAGCTCGTCACCCTGGTCCTCGAGCGCGCCCTCCCGCACGTCGAGCGGACCGCCGACATCCGGGTGCTGGACCCGCCCGTCGCGATCCCGCCGATCGTGGAGACCCTGTGGTGGAGCCCCAGCCGGACCACGGACCCGGTCCTGTCCTGGGTCCGCGGCGTCGTCGCCGATGTCGCGCGCGAGGTGGCAGGCTCGGGCCGCTCGTCCGGGGGACGGGCCGGTCGTGCTCGCCGCCCGGCGCGCCCCTGACGAGGCTCAGCCGGGCGTGCTGTCGGACGCGGCGAACAGCTCGGGATGGTCGGCGAGCGCGAGGCGGGTACGCCGGATGTGCATGGTCAGCACGGTGCCCGCAGTCTCCTCGTCGCCGGCGCGCAGGGCCTGCAGGAGCAGACGGTGCTCGGCGCTGATCACCCACGAGCCCTGCGAGCGGGCCAGGCGCACGAAGGCGCGCCGGTAGTGCTGCGTGGTGTCCCAGAGCCGGTGGACCATGTCGGCGAGCTGGGGCGCGTCGTGTCCGCGGTACGACGTCCAGTGGAGCTCGCGGTCGAGGCGGAGGAACTCCTCGACGTCGTCGTTCTCCTCGATCTGCTGCTGGAGCGACTCCATGTGGTCGAGGTCGGCGTCGGTGAGCCGGGGCATGCTCTCGGCCAGGAGGAGGGGCTCGATCCGCTCGCGGACCTTGTAGGAGAGACCGAGGTCCTGCAGGGTCATCTGCGACACCCAGGCGCCGACGTTGGCCCGCAGCGTGACCAGGCCGCGGGAGGAGAGGATGCGCAGCGCCTCCCGGACGGGGATGCGGCTGGCGCCGAGCTCCTCGGCGAGCTCGTCCTGCCGGATCCGGGTCCCCGGCGGCAGCGACCCGTCCAGGATCCGGGCGGCGAGGATGTTGGCGACGCGCTCGCTCGCCACCTCGCGGCGGGCGTCCTCGGCCTCACTCATGGTCGCTCATGCGGGCTCGCTCGGCTCCTCACTCGAAGGCGGACGGCTCGTGGTCGAACGCCTTGCCGCCGGGGTAGGAGACTAGCTCGAACTGCATGCCCCACGGCGCGAGGAAGTAGATCCACCGCTGCCCCTCGCTCGGCCCGCGACTGGCCGTCGGGCCGG
Source organism: Nocardioides humi (assembly GCF_006494775.1). NCBI lineage: Bacteria > Bacillati > Actinomycetota > Actinomycetes > Propionibacteriales > Nocardioidaceae > Nocardioides > Nocardioides humi. The sequence continues at coordinate 3,672,475 of NZ_CP041146.1, forward strand.
CCATGACCTCGACCCCGTGGGCGTGCAGGACGGCGATCGCGGCGTCGAGGTCGTCGACGTAGAGCGCGACGTGGTGCCCGCCGACGTCGCTGTTGCGGGGCACCCGGCGGGCCTGGTCCGCGGCGTCGTACGCGAAGACCTCGAAGATCGCCTGTCCGCCGAGGCGGTAGAAGCGGAGCTCGCGCATCACGGTGCGGTCCTCGACCCGCAGGTGGGTGCTCATCCACGAGCCGCCGTCGGCGAACGGCCCGAGGCGGTAGAGGTACGCGCAGCCGAGCACGTCGACCAGGAAGTCGTGCGCCTCCTCGAGGTCCGGGACGGTGAAGCCGATGTGGTCGACGCGTCGGACCGCCGGCAGGGCGGGGGGCTTGCTCATCGCGTTCCTCCGGTTGCAATGGATCCAAAGAGAGGTCTATGTTTAGCGTCACTGTACGGTGTTAAGCGTCAAATCACCATCACTCCCGCAGTGAATGGATGCATCTGACGCTGACTCGATCGAAGGAGCACGCCATGGCACGCCGGTCCAACCTCCGACCCGGAGCTCCCTGGGTGCAGCTGGCCCTGACCGACGCGGACCGCAGGAAGGCCGACGGCGACCTGCTGCTCCGCCTGTTCGCCGAGGCGCAGTGGATCCGCACCTTCGAGGAGTACGTCCTCGAGCTGGCGGCCCAGGGCCTGGTCCACGGCCCGGCGCACTCCAGCATCGGCCAGGAGGGCGGCGCGGTCGGCTCGATCGTCGGCCTCCGGTCCGACGACTACGTCAACGGCTCCCACCGCGGCCACCACCAGTTCCTGGCGAAGGCGTTCGAGCACGTCCTCGAGCCCACGCCCGGCGCGCTGCCCACGCTCACCCCCGCGG